>JAFGHX010000455.1 GCA_016929905.1 Kiritimatiellia bacterium | reverse complement strand
TTCCAGGCATTCCCCCAAGCGCGCGCCTTGCCAGAGGCGAAAAGAGCACCGCCATACGTTAGCGTATTTGCGTCGGGCAGTACTTAGTACTGCCCGACGCAAATACACCAACGCCACTACATCTTGAGGCTCGAAAGCAGATCTTGGGCCCGTTTTTTCAGCAGAAAGCCTTGCAGAATGGGGCTCGGGCAGTCATACTTGAGCAGGTCCGGTTCCGGGCGGTTCGCACGGCGGGGTTCCCCATGATTATGCTGGCACGGACAATCTACGTGGTGGACGACGAGCCGGCGGTATTGGCGGCGGCCCAGCGGATACTGGAACATGAAGGCTATCGGGTCGGCGTCTTCCGCACGGCGGACGAAGCCGTGGCCGTATTGCAGAAGACAAACGGCCAGACGGAACCGGCGGATCTGGTGCTGCTGGACATGATGCTGGGCTCGCAGAGCACGCTGACGGGCGAGCAGATGCTGGAGTGGCTGCGTGGGCATCGGCCACGGGTGGAGACGATCGTGATGTCGGGGCAGCTCGGCGGCTCGGCACTGCTGGACCTGGTCTTGCGTGGTGCGGCGGATTTCGTACTCAAGCCGTTTTCACGCGACAGCCTGCTGCGGGTCGTGCAGAAACACATGAAGATCGCCTCGGAGCGGCTCGAGTTCCGGCGCGGAGCGGACCTGCCTGCCGAGCGGCTGAGGCGTGAAGTGTTCGTCTCCTATGCACCGGCGAACCGGGTTCTGGGCATGGGCGTCAAACGGCTGCTGGAACGGGCCGACATTTCCGCCTGGTGCGCGGACCTGGACCTGCCTCCGAACTCGGAGAAGCCCGGCCAGATCCAGGCCTCCGCCCTGCGGCAGTCGCACGCCTCGCTGATCGTCGTGACGCCGGAAGCGTTGGACTGCGAGGCGTTCATGGCCGAAATCCGCGCGGTGCGCGACCACCAGCAAGCGCTGGGCGACCACTACTTCGTGGCGGCGCTCGGCCGCGGGGTCACACCGGCCAGGCTCCCGAAGATCCTGCGCGACGTTGAATGGCACGAGTTCTCGAACCGGGCCCGGCTCGCGGACAACCTGCAGTCGCTCGCCAACACGATCCGCCTCTTCCTGCGAAACGCGCCTGTGTGAAAAGCAGAAGCGGCGTCCCGCCGCTTCCTCCGGGCCGCAGGCCCGGGCGACACGGCCCCAGACGAAGTTTCCACCTCGTCATATCCGGCACCGCGCCGCGCGCCGGGGGCTTTGCCAGCCTGAGACTTCCCCGAAGTCCGGCGCCCGGCCAAGCCGGTTTACCCTCTGACTTCCTTCCAGGCCAGGATGAGGATGTTGTCGCTGGGATACTGCCGCATGAGGGCGACGTCGAGGTAGATATCGCCCCCGTTCTTGACCTCCAGCGTATCGGCCCACGCGATGCCGTAGAAGTCGGCCGAGTTCCGGACCTCCACCGCCGCATAGGGCGCATAGATCAGGCCCCGGAACGAGCCATCATGTTTGAGAATGATCGACCGGTCGGAGTTGGAATAGACGCTCAGGTCCGACGGCGCGCCGCCGTAATTGAGGGTTGAGCCTTCCTTCGCCTCCATCGAACCGGTCAGATAGATCTTCACCGGCCCGGACGAGGCGTCGATGTTCAGCGTCGCGCCGTTGTTGAGCGTGATCTCGGACAGGTAGTAACTCCCGGAGGTCAGCGTGAGGCTCTCGCCGTTGCCGAGCCGGATCCGGTTCTGCGGGGACGGGATCGGCGGATCGACGCCGGAATTGTTGTTGTTGGCGGGGTCGGAGTAGTAGACGAACTCGGTCGCCAGCTCGCCGCCGACGGCGCCGAGCGGGTCGGGGTCAATCCGGGAACCCGGCTCGCCGGCATCGCCCGAGATGATGCTGCCGCCCTCGGGGGTTTCCTTCCAGACGCCGGGCGTGCCCGACTCGCTCTCACCGAGCTGGAACGAGCCGTCGATGAAGGTGTCCTGCCGGGTGACGAACTCCCCGTTGCACGCGACGATCGCCCCTCCGAAGCTGTCGTCCGGAACGGGGTTCGGGGTCACGCCGGAATCGTAGCTGTAAACACTGCCGAACGCCTTGAGGTCGACGCCGTCGTCGCCGAACAGCCCCATCTCGAAATAGGATGCGCGCCGGAAGGTCAGGTCGATGATATCGCGGGCGCGATAGGCGTGGCCCGTGACGCGGAAGAAGTAGCATTCCGTCCCATCGATCCGGACGAGTTGGGTGACGGGATCGACGTTCAGGCCTTCCGGCGGCTGGTAGTCGACGGTTTCGACGGCATGCTCCAGGGCCAGGCTGCCGGCGGCCAGCGCCTGCTCGATGCGGGTGCACACGTAGTGCACGCCGCCGTCGGCGGCGAAGAAGGCGTCGCCGGCCCGCTTGAAGTGGGCCGTCATGCGCAGGTCGGTCGTCGCCAGCACGAACACGGTCCCGGCCAACAACGCCAGCATCGCGAATACCGCGATGACGACAACGAGCACAATGCCGTGCCGGGCCCGGCAGCGGGCGGCCGAAAGCGGGTTCATTCGGTTTCGTTCCATTCGGCATCCTCCTACGGCAAGCCGGTCAGGCGCGGGTTGCGCGGCGTGACCTCGGTGGCCAGCGTCATGCGCCTGTAGCCGTCGCCATGCACCGGATCCGTGTAGCGCGGGTCCGGCGCGCGCGTTCTGCCGGTGATTTCGATCGTCAACGAATTCGTTCCCCGGGCGACCTGGAAGTCCTCGATGTGGCCGGCGACCATGTTCTGCCATTCGACCGCCACGCTCACCGCGGCGTCGTTGCGGACGAGATACGGCTGGCGCGGAAACTCGTTGCCGGCGGGGCGACACGCGTAGATGACCGCCTTGACCAATTCGACCGGTGCGCCTGCGGCGAAGGCGTTGCGCAGCCCCTTGCCCTCCAGGACCGGATCGCGACTGATCGTCACCGTATCGCCCGATTGTCCGACGACGCGCACCGTCTCGCACCGGCCGACATAGAGCACGTTGCGGTCCGTGGTATTGAACTGGCCGGCCTCGCCCGGCCGCAGGTGCAGGACGGTCGCCCCGTTTGTCGCCGCCTGGCTGAGCGCCGCGCACGGGGGATCGAACGCGCCCGCCACGCACAGCGTGTCCGGGTCATCCGCCGCCACGCCCGGCGTGATGCACGGGTTGCCCGCAAAGCCGGCTACCCACGTCACCCAGTTGGTCAGGTGGCTGTTGGGTACCGCCAGCCCGTACCCGGCCATGCGGACGTCCCGGGCGACCGTATCGACGGCCGCCCGCAGGTTCTCCTGCATTTCCAGCATATGCTGCTGGCGCCGGTAGGCACGAAGGTGGACGACGAAGACGCCGATCACGCCGACCACGATCAGCCCGCCGATCGCCATGGCGAACATCAGTTCCACCAAGGTGAACGCACGGTGACGCACTCGGCTTGGACGGCCACGCTCCATCCATACACCCTTTCCTTGCGGCGGCCGGGTACCGGCCGGGTCTCTTCACGACTGGAGCCGGCTAACGGGACACGGCGGTTGCCACGCTCAGATGCCGCGCGGCGCCCTGCACGTTCTGCCAGTTCACCGTCACCCCGATCCGTTTCAGCCCCCCGCTTTCGGTGACGGTCCACGTGCGCGTGAAGCGGGCCACGCTGTCGGTGCCGCCGGTGATCGCCGCATAGTCCTGGCCCACCAATTCCTCGAGTTTCTCCTGCGCCAGCGCCGTCCCGCGGGTCATATTCTCCGCGAAGCTCACCGCACGGCACAGCCAGCCCAGGAAACCGGTAACGGAGAAGATGACCAGCACAAGAATGGCAAGCGCGATCATCACTTCCGGCAGCGTGAAGGCGGAACGCGCCGCGCGCCGCAACGCCGCTTGCCGCTTGAATGTGCCAGCGATCATGGCAAGTCCTCGTCGCTCCAGTCCACGTGGCCGTACGGCAGAATCCGTACGTAACGGGTGCCCGCCTCCGCGACCGCAAGCTGGATCTCCGCGTAACCCGGCGCCGTCTGAAAGGCCCCGCCCGGCGAGAACGTGCCCTGCACCGCGTTGACGGCGACGCTCAAGTCCGGGTTGGCATTGAGCGATTGGGTCTCCCGTTCACCGGGATCCACGACCCCGTTGGTGTTGCTGTCGCCCCAGATGGTGTATCGCTTGCTTGCCGCATCGAACGCGACGACGACCGGCACATTCTCGCTGATCGCCTGCATTCTGGCGGCGCGCATGTCCGTCGCCACCTTCAGCGTGGCCTCCATCAGCAGCTGCCGGGGCCGCTGCCGGAGATAATCGGAAATGACGAAAAGCGCGAGCAGCCCGACGATAGCGGCAACCATCGCCATCTCGATAGCGGTGAATCCTGCGCGCGGGCGTCTTTCGGTGCTCATAGCCACAGGCCTCCGCGCCGTCGTCAGAACGACACGATCTCGTGCATCTTGAAGATGGGGAGGAACATGCCCACGACCATTCCGCCCACGAGCGTGCCGACGACGACAATGAGCAGCGGCTCGACGAGCGAGGCGAGCCCCGCCAGCATGGCCGACACTTCCTTGCCGTAGAAATCGGCCACGCGCATGAGCATGTCATCGATCTTCCCCGTTCGCTCGCCGACCGATATCATCTTCACCACCATGGCGGGGAAGCATTTCTCCTTCTTGAGCGAACTGGAGAGCGTCTCGCCGGCCGCGATATGCACACGCGCATCGAGTACGGCCCGGCCGAGCACGCGGTTGCCCGTGACGCGCTCGGATAGCTCCAGCGCGGTCAGGATGGGAATGCCGTTGCTCAGCATCTGCGCCAGCGACTCCGCCAGCCGCGTGAGTGCCGTCTTCTGCTTGATCACGCCGAAAATGGGAAAATGCAGCGAAATCCGGTCCCACACATAACCGCCGCTCTCCGTTTTCTTCAGCCTGGCCAGCACGCTGCCCAGCAGCAACACGGAAACGGCGACGACAGGCGCATAGGCGCGCAGGTACTTGCTGATCGTCACCAGCATGCGCGTCGGACCGGGCAGGACGCCGCCGAGATCCTTGTAGATATTCTCGAAGGCCGGCACGATCCAGACCATCATGCCGAAAAACAGAATGACGGCAATGGCCGCGACGACCATCGGATACATCATGGCGGAACGGACCTTGCGCCGGAGCTCCTGGCTGAACTCCAGGTAGGCCGCAAGCCGTTCCAGGGTTTCCGCCAGCCGGCCGCTGACTTCCCCGGAACGCAGCATCTGCACGAACATCTCGTCGAAAATGGCCGGGTACAGCGAGAGCGCCGCCGTGAGCGTACTGCCGCGGCTGATCGAGAGGCGCAGATTCGCAATCACCGTCTTGAACGACGCGTTCTCGGTCTGGTCCTCGAGCGTGCTCAGCCCGTCGGCCAGCGAGATGCCGGCGGTGAGCATCGTGGCAAGTTGCCGGGCGAAGGCGGGCAGTTCGCGTTCCCGGATCCGGTTGGCGCCGGTGGCGATCGGTTTGTGAAGGATCGCAAGCGGCGTCTTCTCCGGCGGCGGCGCTGTCACCGCGTCGTGCTGGCGCAGATCGACAACCTTTCCCATGACGGCCTCCAGGCAAGGGGGAAGAGCCGGCGCGGCGCACGGCTACGTGTGCGCCGTGACCCGGAGAATCTCCTCAATGCTCGTTCCGCCCCTCTTGACACGCAGCAGGCCAACTTCCCGCAGCGTGAGCATGCCGTTCGCCACGGCGCGGCGCCGCACTTCCAGTGCACTGCACTGGCGCAGGATCAGTTCGCGCATCTCCTCGTCCACGGGCAGGATCTCCATGATCGCCTCGCGGCCGCGATACCCGATGTTGCCGCACTGCGCGCAGCCCTCCGGGCGGTAGAACGTGACGTCACCGAACATGGACGGGTCGATATCGTGCGTCTGGAGAATCTCCATCGGCACGTCTCGCCGCCGCTTGCAGATCGGACACAGTTTCCTGTAGATCCGCTGCGCCTGCGCCAGGAGCAGAGACGAAGCGATCAGGAACGGCTCGATCCCCATGTGCAGCAGCCGCACGACCGCGCCCGGCGAGTCGTTCGTATGCAGCGTGCTCATCACCAGGTGGCCGGTCATCGCCGCCTCGACCGCGATGCCCGCCGTTTCCCGGTCCCGAATCTCGCCGACCATGACGATGTCGGGGTCCTGCCGCAGTATTGACCGCAATCCGCTGGCAAATGTCAAGCCGATATCCGGTTTGATCTGGATCTGCGTAATGCGCGGCAACTGGTATTCGACCGGGTCCTCGACGGTCACGATGTTCACGCTCGGCTGGTTCAGCTCCTGCATGGCCGAATACAGCGTGGTGGTCTTCCCGCTGCCGGTGGGCCCCGTCACCAGGACCATGCCGTGCGGCTGGTGAATCGCGTACTGGAGCTGTTCGAGCGTGGCGGCCTCCAGCCCGAGCGAGGCGAGGTCGGGGCTCAGGTTCGTCTTGTCCAGTATGCGCAGCACGACCTTTTGGCCGTGCACCGTGGGGACGATACTCACGCGCACATCCGCGTTGCGGTCTTCGGTGCTGATCGAGAACCGGCCGTCCTGCGGCAGGCGCCGCTCGGCAATGTCGAGATTGGCCAGGATCTTCACGCGCGAAACCACCGCCCACTGCATGTGGCGGGGCAAGGCCGGCTGGTCGTAGAGCACACCGTCGATGCGGTAGCGAATGTGCACCTCCCGCTCGCCCGGCTCGATATGAATGTCGCTCGCCCGCCCCTCGACCGCTTCGATCAGAATCGTGTTGACCAGCCGCACCACGACCGCCTCGCCTGCGAGGTCGAACATATCGTCGAAGTTCGTGGTGTCCTCGACCGCCCCCATTTCCAGATCGGCCGGAAGCGTTGGAACGTCGCGCAGCACATCCTGCAGCCGCTGCATCGGCTTCTGCCGGTAACGCTTCATCAAGGCGTCCACCTGGCGCTGCGGCGCGACGAACGACAGAATCTCGCTGCCCGTCAGCTCGCGGATCTCCTCGAATGATTCCTGGTCGAACGGATCGGCCATGACCACCGCCAGGACGTCGCCCCAGCGCGCGATCGGAAAGGCCTGCAGCCCGTCGATCACGCGGGCCGGCATGCTCTTCACCAGGTCTTCGTCCGGGCTGAAATGCGCCAGGGTCAGCGGCGGCATGTCCAGATACTCCGAAACCGCGTGGGTCATCTGCGACTCGGATATCACATTGCGCTGCCGCAGCGCGAGTTCCAGACGCAAACCCGAACTCTTGGCGGCCTTTGAAGCCTTCTCGATCTCCTCAGGCGGAATCTCGTAGCGCGACACCAGAATGTCGGCCACGGACCGTCGCGTCTTGTCGGAACTTGTCTTTGTCGGCATATGAATATCTCCCAGACACCCTGTGGGTGGAGTTAATCATATTCTTCCGCCCAAATCAAGCCGAAACCGCACCGTCTTCAGGGGGGACGCCGGCCCCCGCGTTGCCCGTCCCAAGAGCCGGGCCCAGGATGCTCAGAACGGCTTCGCGCGCGGCCACCAGGCCGAAAATGCCGGTCATATAGGACAAACTGCCGAGCGGGGCGCGCGGACGGCCCCGGGCGAATTCCGCCTCCCCGTCGTCGTCGGCAACGCCGCGTCTCCCGGAATCCGGCTCGACGGAGTACACGCACCGGACGCCCGAACCGATCCCGCGTTTACGCAGCCGTTTGCGCAAATGCCTGGCCAGCGGGCACATGCGGGTTTCGGCGATGTCCGCAACCCGTACGGCAAACGGGTCGGTACGCGTGGCCGCCCCCATGCTGGAGATGACGCACACCCCGCTCTCAACGGCCCGGGAAACGAGGGTGAGCTTCGGATTCAGGCTGTCGATGGCGTCGATCACGACATCCGGCGGCCCGCTCAGCACGCCGGCAACCGTCGTGTCGTCGATGAACACGGGCATGGCCTCGACCTCACAGGCGGGATCGATATCGAGGATGCGCGCCCGCGCCACCTCCACCTTCGGCCGGCCGAGCGTCGACTCCAATGCATAAAGCTGGCGATTGACGTTCGACGGCTTGACCGTGTCGAAATCCACGATGCGCAACTGCCCCACCCCCATTCGGGCCAGGGCCTCGGCCGCGTAGGAACCCACCCCGCCGAGCCCGGCGACCACGACGCGCGCGGCGCGCAGCCGCGCACACGCCTCCGCGCCGAGCAGCAGCTCGGTACGCGCGAATCGATTGTCCGGCTCCGTCATGGTCTCCCTTCTCGATCCGGCCGCCCGCAGGGGTGCGCGCCACGTTCGCGCCCTTCCCCCCGCCTGCCGAAACGCGGTTCCGCACACGCGCCTATTGGATCCCCCTCGAGCCCTGGAACACCCGCACCGCGTTCGTCCAGGTCAATTCCGCCAACTCGTCCGGAGGCATCCCCCGAAGCTCCGCCACCTTCCACGCGACGTGAACGAGGTTCGCCGGCTCGTTCACTGTCTCCCGGGTCGGTGGATGCGCCGGATCGAGCAGCGGGGGGATATCCGGCGCGTCCGTCTCGATCAACAGCCGATCCGCGGGCACGGCGCACGCCGCCTTGTGCGCGCGCTTGTTGTGGCTGCGTGTGACGGAGCCGGAAAACGAGAAATGCGCGCCCCAGCCCGCCAGCGGCTCGATCAGCTCGCTCGCCCCGGAAAACGAGTGTATCACGAACGGCGGAAGCGGCCTGCCGAATTCGGCAAGCAGCTCGAGCAGTCGCCCCCAGGCGCGGCGGCAGTGCAGCGAGACGGGCCGCTCGTACTTGCGGGCCAGCGCCAACTGCGCGAGGAAGACGCTATCCTGCTCGGCGTCGTTGCGCGCCTCCAGCGCGTGGTCCAACCCGATCTCGCCCACCCCGGCGTTCGAATCGCGGATCCGCGCCTCCAGTGCCACGAGCCACCCGTCGGAGCGCGAGTTCAGATACCACGGATGCAGCCCGTAGGACGGCATTACGGCCGCGTATTGAGCCGCAAGCCGCTCGACAGCCGCCCAGTCGTCCTCCGCACTGCCACAGCAGTTGAACGCGGCCACGCCCACGTCGGCCGCACGCTGCATCGCCGCAGCCAGGCCGGGCTGCAAGCGTTCGTCCTGGAGATGACAGTGTGAGTCGAACAGGCGCATGGCCAAAGTGTCGGGCGAGGCGTCGCACGTGTCAAGTGTGCGTATTGGCGGGAAGCCGGCGGGTATGGTCAATGGGCGATGGTTGATGGTTGATGGGCGATGGGCGCTGGGCGCGTCTGGCGGTACGAGCATTGACTTGCGCATGGGAAGAGCGGAAAATGCCGCCAGGACATTGACCATTGACCATCAACCATTGACCATTGACCATCCGCCACGGGCCACGCCGGGCACCGTGGCCGCCGCAGGCAGGCTCTGGTGCCCGGGCGAAGGGGGTCTGACGTGCACATCGGCATGAAACTGCTGGCAGGCTATGCGGAGCGTGAGGACGCGGCCAGCCTGTTCCAAGACGTCGATAATCCGTTCGCCGCCATCCGTGACCTCGGCATGACGTTCGTGGAGACCGGTATCCTGCACCACTGGGACGCGGACCTCTACCGGCGGACGGCGCGCGAGGCCACGAACCACGGCCTGCGCCTGAATCTGCACCCTTACCTCCGCGAGGAGCGGGCTCTGAACAGGTTCGCGGCACACGGCGAGAACGTGCCGCGCGCGGCTCTCGAGTGGGCGCTCGAACTGGCCGCCGAGGTCAGCGCGATCCAGGGCGCGCCCTGCATGGTGGTCTTCCACGCGCCGTCCTTCAATGAGCGGCGCCTGGCGCCGCACGAACGCACGCCGCGCGAAGCGTTTATCCCGCGAGTTCAGGCCATCTTCCTCTGGATTCAGGACCGGATCCGAACGCAACGGTACGACATCCGCGTCTCGAGCGAGCATCAACTCCCGGCCGGCGCGCGGGAAGCGAACCTGATCGGCGAGACTTACGACGAATTGATCCGGACGGTCGAGGGCACCGAATTCGGGCTGTGCTGGGATACGGGCCATTCGTTTATCGGCACGCAGAAGCTCGGCATCCCGCTCTACCCGCCGCGCGCCTACCTGGAGAAGGTCGCGCACGTGCATCTGCACGACGTCACCGACGGCCGCGACCATCAGCCCATCATCTTCGACGGCGTGCCCGTCGAACAACATTTGCGGCTCCTGAAAGAAGCCGGATTCGACGGCGACATCAATCTCGAACTCTCAGCGCGCCGCGTCGTCGAGGCCGGCGGATTCCGTGAGATCATGCCGCGCTGCGTCGAACGCGTCCGCCGCGCCTGGCACGCGCCGTGATGCGGCTCTTTCCCGCCCCAAGCCACTTCGCGCTTGCGTCGCGCGCAGCCCTCTGTTATGCATGGCCCCGTGAAGAAGGAGCGGAACATCAAGGCCGTCGGGCACCGCGCGCCGCCTCGCAACCTGATGTCCCCGGCAGCCGATTCCCGCCGATCGGCGATAGCCTGGCGAAAGGCGCTGCCGACGCCTTTTGTTCCGCGCGGCGTGTATCGGTTCGGCAGCCACGAGGAGGCGGATGCATGGCTGACAAAGATGCTCACCCGTCCTCGCACGCGCACGAGCTAGAATCCAGAGAACCGTCCGTTGAAGACCTGGTTTCGCTCTGCCGCCATCTGAATCGGGAACGGGCCAGATACATCGTCATCGGCGGTTTCGCTGTTCGGGCAGCCGGGTATGAGCGGCGAACCATGGATGTGGATCTGCTCATCGACGTGGATACCGAAAACGAGGCCAGGGTGTTCCGGGCATTGGACTCCCTTCCGGACCATGCCGTGCGGGAACTCAAGCCGGGCGAGGTCGCGCAATACACCGTGGTTCGCGTCGCGGATGAAATCGTCGTCGATCTCATGGGTGAGGCGTGCGGCGTGAAGTACGAGGAGGCATCCTCGGACATCACGTATCGGGCCATTGACGGCGTGCAGATCCCCTTCGCGTCCGCCCGGCTCCTATGGAAGACTAAACAGGGAACCCACAGGGAGAAGGATCAGGCCGACCTTGCCTTTCTGCGCCGGTACTTCTCCGAGCGCGGCGAAGAGCCTCCATCGGTCTAGCCTGATCTGCAACTTGCTCGAGAACTTACTCGGGAACTTGCTCGCTACGGCGCCGATTTCAGCAAAATGATCAGGGGCAAAATGATCATCTCTCTTTTGGGCAGAGCTGTCTCGTCCGCTCCCCGCTTCTGTGACTGATTGTTTTGCCCGGGGATTATTTTGCAGAACAGGCCCGGACGACAAAGTTTCCACCTCTTTATATCCGGCGCCTGCCGGCGTTGACGGGCACCATCCCGGCTGCATTCGCTCAGCCCCCCCTTGTACTTCTCGACTCGCCGCACTATGGTTACGGATTCGATCATAACCCGGAATCCGGGAGGAGGCCGCGCATGTCAGGTTCGGGCACGACGTACAAAGCCGCCGTCATCGGGGTGGGCAAGAAGGACAGACCGTGTGACGCCGGTGGTTACAAGATGGGGTACAGCCACGGCAAGGCCTATGTGGATTCCGGGCGTTGCGAAATCGTGGCGTGTGCCGACATCGTGCAGGAGAACGCGGATGTGTTCGCCGCGACGTTCAACGTGCCGAATACTTATCTCGACTACCGCGAGATGATCGAGAAGGAGGCACTCGATATCGTCAGCATCTGCGTCTGGCCGCACCTGCACGGCCAGATGACCGTCGACTGCGCCGAGGCCGGCGTGAAGGCCGTCCATTGCGAGAAACCCATGGCGCTGACCTGGGGCGAATCCCGGAAGATGGCCGCGATTTGCGAGGCGAAGGGAACTCGCCTCACGTTCAACCATCAGCGCCGATTCGGCAAGCCGTTCCGGCAAGCGCGCGACCTCGTTCAAGCCGGCGAGATCGGCGAACTGGTCCGCCTCGAAAGCGGCGCCGGCTGCATCTACGATACCGGCACGCATGTCATCGACGGCATGGGCATGCTCAACGGCGAGGCCGAGGCCGAATGGGTCATCGGCCAGGTCGATGTGAGCCAGGGCGCCAAAATCTTCGGTGTGCCCGCCGAGACGCACGGGCTCTACGCGTGGAAGTACGCGAACGGTGTGCACGGGATCTACGGCGTGGGGGAACCCGGCAAGGCGTTCGGCCTGTGGATGCGCGCGGTCGGAACCGAAGGCGTCATCGAGCTGGGCCAGTTCGGGAAGCAGACCCTTCGGATCCGACGGTGCTCTGCCCCGGACTGGGAGGTGATCGACACCCAGGGCGAGAACCTGCACGGCCCCGGCTACTTCGTCCGAGCGATCCACGACGTGGTGCGCGCCCTCGATGACGGCTCCGAATCCGAGCTGTGCGCGCGAAACGCGCTGAAGACCACCGAGATCATCTTCGCCAGCTACGAGTCCAGCCGCCGCCGCGGCCTGGTCCGCCTGCCGCTCGAGATCGAAGACAACCCGCTGGTGGCGATGCTGGAGTCCGGTACGTTCCGGCTCTAGCCTGTTGCGGCGACTACGTAGCTCGCGGCGACTCCTGGCCACATGCGGGGCAGAACGGCTTGCCGGGCCGGAGCCGGGCGCCGCATTTGCGGCAGAATCGCTCCGGTGCGGGCGCCGCCGCCTCAGGAGCATCGTCCGCGGCCGGTTCGGCCGCGTCATCCGCCGGTGCTCCCGTCCCGGAGGCCGGCGGCTTCATCATCCCGACCAGCCCTTCCAGATATGTGGCGGGATGCATGCTTCGAAGCTCGATGGCAACCGCGTCCTTGGCCAGGCCCAGATGATCCACGGTCCAGAGCGGGCCGGCGCCGCGTACCGCGATACGGTGTTCGATGCCGGTCGTCGTCACGACTTCGTGCGCGACCGCCGGCAGCGGAATACGCCAGTCGGCCGCGAGCCGGCGCAGCAGAAGGCCCGGTTCCCACGAATCCCCCTCGGTTTGGATCAGTTCGGCCCGCACGAGTTCCTTGAAGCCTGCATCGAGATCCTCTCGCTCGAGCGGCGCTCCCTCCGGCCCCACCCGCTGGAAGAGCGTCACGGCCCATCGCGCGTCGCCCTCCGTCAAGCCGTCCTCCAGGCACTGCTCCAGCGCCGGGTAGTCAAAGCGCATTTCCGGATCGAGCCGTCGATAGCGGATCGAATCCAGCACGCTGCCCCGCACCACGTCGACCGCGGCAACCAGCGCCGTGAAGCCCGCCTGCGAGAGTTGAGCCGAGAGCGAGATGGGCGCGACCGGCGGTTGAGACAGGAGCACCATCGACGCGAGCGAGGCGATCCCCTCGGCCGTCCATGGACAAGAAAGGCGAATCGCGTCGTCTTCTTCCCAGCAGCCGACCAGTTGCCCCATGCCCCCCTCGCACATGCCGTAGTAGGTGGAGACCAAGACCTCCGAGGGCCCGGCCACCAGCACACGCACGCGCCGATCGGCGCCTGCCAGAATTTCAAAGCTGGACGCCCATTCCTTGTCGAGCACGCCCGTGCCCTTGAGGTCCCGTTTCGTCGCCTTCTCGTCGGCGTTCACGAACGGGACGAGCGGCGAGGTGGACCGCACGGCGAGGTTGCGTTCGGCGATCAGTCCTGCCATCTGTGCGGCACTCAACAGGGCGGTGCGCCCGGGTGTGTCTTTATCGGTCACGTTCAGATCCTCCGTAACAGGTGTGTGCCGCCCCACTGCACGTAGCGGCTGAGTTGCGCCTGGGTGACCCGGTAGATCCCGCTCCCGGGATCGGCGATCGTGTAGAGGCCCGTCGCGGGATCGAAGCCCTCGACCAACACGACGTGTCCTGTGTTATTGCCCGGGTAGCGTACCCCGAGCATAGCCTTTTCGCCGGACTCGACGTGCCGCTGCAGTACGTCAAAATGCGTCTCGCCGGCAGCGCGCGCCACCTGCCGTACCGGTTGCGCCTCGAGCCCGAGATCGCGCGCCAACTCGGGGATCCGCCCGGACTTGACGCCGCGCAACGTCCCATCGGGCCGAGGCGGACGGTACGGCGCAGCGGCGTTCAAAACGCGCTGGCCGTCAGGCTCGCCCAGGTAACGTTGAAGCGTCTGAGGCACGCATTCGTTGGGATCCCACTGCTCCAGGCTTGCCGGCACCGACTCCGCACCTTCATGCGCAAACGGGTGAGGCGCCGGTTCCTCGAGAGGCTGGAACGGATCGCCATCAGCCGGCCGGTTCCGTTCGAACGCGGCCCGTTCGGCCTGAGCGGCCCTGGCGCGGGCGCTGTCGGCGCCGTCCAGGGCCTGGTTCATGTCGTCGCGCAGCGCGGCGCGCTGTGCGTCGGTCAGGTTGGGATCCTCGAGGCTTCGTTGGCAGTCGGCCGCACGGGCCTCCATCCGCGCCTCGATTCCCCGCCAATGGCCCACATCGTGATCGCGTGCGGCGGCGGCGTACGGATCCGGACCGCTCCTCGTCTCCACGGGCACCGGACGTTCGGCTGCAGGCGCCGGAGCACGCGGGACAGGCGCGTCCGGGCCGGCTGGCGCCTCGCCGGCTCCGGCCCCGGCCGCGCGCGGCGCTTCCCCTCCCGGCGCGGCGGGTGGCGGAGCGCCCCCGTCAGCCGGAGGCACGCCGCCGTCGGGGGGAGTGCCACCGCCGGACGGCGCCTCCGGCCCGTCCCCGGCCCAGAGGCTTTCACCGGCTTTCGGTTCGCCGAGTTGCCCCGCCAACGCGTCGTCCGGAAAGTCCGCCGGCTGCGGGCGCTGCGCCAGCGGATGACCGCCGGGTCCGCTCGGTTGGGCCGGCGGCACAATCTCCGGCGGCCGGGTCCGCAAACCCAGTTCGGCCTCGAGCCCCTCACGCTGACTCCGCTGTTCGGTCAGCGTACGCTGGAGCACCTCGTCGTCGCCCCACTCCTGCATCCGGGCCCGGGTCTCCGCCTCGGCGTTCCGGAGCCCCTCGATCCGGTTCCGGATATCCAACTCCTCCTGCAGGTGATCCAGCATCCGGCCATGCTCGTCATACGAGCGGTCAAGGCCGCGATCCAATCCTTGCCCGCCGCCCTGCTTCCGAATCTCCGCTCGCGCCTGGCCGACCCGCTGGATCCGACCGCGCAAGGCCTCCGTTTCCAGCTTGGCCTGTTCCGCGGTCCGGCCGGCGATCCGTTCGTCCAGTACGGCCCTGTTCGGATCGTCGGGTTTCATCTGATGACGCGCCCCGCGCATCATCGATTCGGAGCGGCGCGCGTTGTCCAGGTCCGCCTGAATCTCTTCCGGCGTCCGGGCTCCGCCCCCGCTCCGCCGCGCCGACCGCGCAGCGGCCGCTCGCTCGACGCCGCCCGGTGTCGCTCCGGCCGAACCCGATGGTTGACCGCCGATGTTCTCCTGGCCGGTCCCGCCGCCCGCCTCGCGCGCGCCCTGCGCGCTCTGCACGACTTGCTGCCCCTCGACATCCACCTGCGGGCCGGCCTGCTTGGCAAGGGGGTGCAGCCGGCGGAATTCGGAGGCGGTCATCAGCTTGCCGGACCCGGTCCAATACCGGCCGTCGGCTGTCTTGACCCACGGCACGCGGCCGGCGTCGGGCTGACCGAACGCGACAACGGTGTGTTCGACCCCATCGATGGTAGCCGTCATATTCCCATCGGTATCCATGCGCGCGATCACGCCGTCGTTCGGACCGGTCATCTCGCCCAAGTGGTTCGTTCGCGCCGCCGCGTGGCGGGTTGACGCCTCGCGACTCATCGGCGGCCGGCGCAGCGTCGCGCTCGGTGGCGGCTCGCCCTCCACCGGACCGTATTGACGACGGAATTCCGTGCCGGTGCCGTGAGCCTGCGGTACCGTGACCTCCATTTCCTGTCCATCGACCACAACCTTCTTCGTCACCGGCGGCCCCTCAACATTGTGCGCCTGACGCGGAACGCCCGTGGGACTGTGCTCGATCTGTCGCGCTGTCGGCAAGCCATCCTGACCGGGCGGCCCGTGCAGGTCCTCGTAGCCGACGATCCCGCCCGTCTTGTCCATTCGGCCGGTCCGCAGTTTCACGTCGCCGCGGCCGTCGAACAACGGCATGACCCGCTCCTTCGCAAGATTGGTTACGTTCCCGTGCGCATCCACGTTCGCGATGTGGTTGCCGTACTTGTCCCAGATCCGCCCGTGCGCGTCGGCGCCGGTCGCGTTCCAGACCTCACGGGCCTTGGGCGTCAATGGCCGGATCGGCCCGCCTCCGCCGGGCGGGCCGGCCGCGCCTCCCCCGCCCCCTTCCGCGGCTGCGCCGGCCGCCGCCGGCTCACCGCCGCCGGCTCCCCTGGCGCCCCCGCCCTCGCCGCCGCCGACACGACCCGCTGGCGGCCCGCCTTCCGGCGCGCCGGGTGGTGGCGGCGGCGCGCCGCCGTCACCACCGCCCGCGGCAGCCGGGCCCTGCCGCCCCATCTGCAGAGTCGCGTCCTTGTGCCCGAGCGGCCAGAGCTCCCGCTGCGGGAGAGGACGCCCGCCCGGGCCCGCCGGCGCGTGGGGTTGCAGGGCAGGAGGCCGCGCGCCACCGCCGGGAAACCGACCGCCCGCCGTGAGATCGCCGCCAAACCCATGCCCGCCGAGAGTGCCGCCTTTCGGAATGTGAAGGGTCGGGAGCTCCACGGCACGCGGCGGCGGCGTCAGCCCGATCCGGACATTGCCTTTGCCGATCCGGATATTGAGATCCAGATCAGCCGACGGCCTGGGCCCGCCAGCGTGCAGGCCGCGGCTCGCCAATCCCAACCCGCTGAACAGAACCCCGAGTTTGGCGCCATGCACGGTGCTGTCCCAATCGCCGCGGCTGCGGATGAAAGAGTCCAGCGCACCGAGCGCACCGCCCGATGCCAGGACCCGGCCCGGCGAGGCGAAGAATGCCGGCCCCAGGAACATGTGCGCGGCGTTGAAGATGGCCGAAAGCGCTACGTTCTCCGCCGCCTGAAGTGGCGTATGCCCGGCCTCATAGCTCTGGATGGCGCCAACGGTGCCGCCGACGAAAAAGGCCAGCGGCGGACAGGCCAGCGAGGCGGTCACCTTCGTCACTTCCCAGTAAACGGCTTCCATCACGTCCTGGTTGCCCGTGATCCGCTCCCAATCCGCCTTCATGGACGCCGCCCAGTACTGGTTCCACTGGTACGTCTCCTGCGCCAGCGCGACCATCGCCTCGTAGTCTTCGTACGTGACCGTGCCCGCATTGGCGGCGTTCATCAGCAGCCGGTCCAGTCGCCCCAGCCGATCGGGGCACTCCCGCTCCATCCAGATACGGGTCTGGTCGGCATAGCGGTCGAATTCCGACGTCCACGCCCGCCGCAGCGTTTCCTGATAGAGTTCCGGGAACTGCTCGCGCGCCCAGGCGGGCATATTCGTGTGGTCCCACTCCCCTTCGCGCACCATCCGGTTCACCCGCGCCTCGTCGCGGACCCGGTGCCGAAGCTGCCGCCAGTCCTCCTCCCGACGCCGTTCGTGCGCGGCCAGGTGCGGCGCCCGCTCCCGTTCCCGCTCGCGCCGTTCCTGTTCGATCAAGCGCCTGGCCTCGTCATGCGTGACCCAGCGGTCGTACCAGAAGTAGCGATCGCCCTGCTGCTCGAGACGCTTCCCGTACGAGTCGCTCAGTGGCGGCGGCGGCCCCGCGGCGGCGGCCGCCGCCGCCTGTTCGACCGCCTGCCGCACGGCCTCCGCCACCGACAGGGCGACATTCACGCTGACGCCGCTGAGTATGAGGATCAGCGCAACAACGGCGGCCGCGTTCCGCGCCAACTCGCGCACCTCGTCCGGTATGCCCTCGTCACCACTCCCGCCGTCCGGGCGTGAGCCGCCGGATCCGTCCGGCTCACGCATGAACCCGCTCCAATCGGGCGGGCGCTGAACGCCGTCCCGCTCAGACAGCGCCGTCTGCCCCACCACAAGCGTGCCGATCGCACCCAGCAACAGCGCCGCCGTGGCCGCGCGCACCGGCGCGACGCCCCCGCCCAATCCACGCCGACGCGCGAAGTACTTACAGAGAAGGACAACCGCCACCGCCAGCAACATCGCGCTCGAGAACGCGCCGGCGCAACACCCGATCGCCGTCATGTCCTGGCGCGCGAAAAACGTGAAGCCCTGCGTCACCAGGTAGCCGACCAACCAGATGAGCAGGTAGCCAAAGGTCCGCTGCGCGAAGACCGAGCGGCCCTCGACATAGACTCGGTGGACCAGGCCCCGGAGGATGCCGATCAGCACGCCCAGCGCCACGGCGCCGAAGAACGCGCCCGGATGCGGCTCCACGCGCATGATCGCCAGCTGGACCCCAAAGCAAATGGCGGAGGCGATTGGCGGAATGAGACACGTGACCCACATCATGCGCCAGGGGCGCCGATAGGTCCGCGCCATCATCAGAAAAGACACGACCACCAGATACACCGCGCCCACGATCGGCATCTCGATCGAGAGTAACGCGCCCGGCATCATCACCAGCACGCTGATGGCTAGACTCTTCAAGCCAGAGGTCAGCAGGGCCTTGACGACGATCTTGAACCGTTGCCCCGAGGGAATCCGGGTCAGCCGCGGCAGGGGCGGGGCGACCGCCGGCCGCGGCGGCTCAGGGCCCGCCGGCGGAACTCGCGCGGTGTCTTTTCCGGCTGGATCGCGGCTGCGTTCACGAACGGGACCAATCGCGCCAAAACTGATGAGGATGTTGCGCCACAAGACAAAGAAGAACAGCGCCGCACCACCGAAGATCGCCGCCTTGCCGAATTCACCCCCGGTCTGAGCCAGCGCATAGAACGTAACCAGGAGCGGCGTCATCACAAACGCCGTGCGGCCGCCGACCGAGCCCGGCCAGAAACGGTTCGGCTTCCGGACACGCTCCCTCTCAGGCTCCGGTGCGGCCGGCGCCGCAGGTTCCGGGGAAACGCGACGGGCGGGCGCCTTGGCACGAGGGCGACGCCGTGGCTCGGGTGCGCGCCGGCGCCGAGCACCGCACGATGCGCAGAACCGATCGCCGTCTCCGCAAACATCGCCGCAAGTCGTACAAGTCCAGACACCCATGTCGAGCCCCCACCCCGTCTGCCCTGTTGCACGTTATACTCCCGTCGCGGGCGGGTCAAGCCTTGTGCCCGAGCATCCCGCAAAGAAAGGCTTGGGTGCGCCCGCTCTCCTGTGCTAGTGTCGTATCAAATCCCGGATTGGAGAAAGACATGCCGAAACTGCTGTGTCCGGAATGCCGGACCCCGTACAGGCAGGGCGACGCGTTCTGCGGCGTGTGCGGCGGGCAGTTGCCGGCGAAGGCCCCGAAGCTGACGTCTGCGGCTCCTCCGCCCACTCCCACACCCGCTCCGCCACCCGCGCCCACGCCGCCGGCCGAGCCCACGCCCAAGCGTCGCCCTCCGCCCCGGCCGCCGGCCGCCGCCAAGCCGCGACCGACCCGACCGGCAAGCGGCGCGGCGCACGCCGGCGGCAAACGCCTCCCGGGCATGGCCCGCGCGGTCACCTGTTACGCCATCATCGCCTTTCCCATCATATCGGTTCTGTCGCTATTGGTCTTGTTCCTCCCGAACAGCTCGGCGTACAGCCCGTCCAGCGGCGCCGCCGCGCTCGAGCGATTCATGGATGTGCTCTCCTTCGGCGTGACGGTCTTCGTCTACGTCCTTCTGTTTACCGGCGCCCGGCGGCTGCGCGAATTCAGGCGCGCCGGAGTCCGACGGCTGAGGCTCGGCCTTATCATCAGCCTGGGATGGGTGTTGGCTGAAATCGCGATCCGCTTCATCGTGGCCCTCGCCGCGCACGGATCGGCCAGCCCGTACGACGGCGCACCCGCGGAAACCATTATCTGGGCCGTGGGAGCGCTCATGGAACTGGCGGCGTTCGTCTTCGAGGTCGTGGCCCTCGTCTGGCTGTTCAGGAAGGCGCCCGCTCTGCCGCTCGATACCGAGGACACCCGTTGACCGGGATGTTGGAACCGGGCGAGTTGCCCGTCGCGCGACGCCGTCGCTGTCCTGCATCGTGGCCGGCAGTCCGTGGCCGTCCGTGTCAGTCCGTGTTCGTCCGTGCGGCGCGGGCCAAGAGCATGCCTCCCCCCCCCCGAGCAGGTTGCGGCCTACGGCTTCCGCACGCAGCGGAACCCGTACACGTCGTAGCCCAGGCAGACGTCGGCGAGTTCGGGGGCGTCGGCGTGGCGGCGCGACGAGGTGCACGTCTCCGGGCCGGTGGCCCAGCACCCGCCGCGCAGGACCTTCTTCTTGCCGGCGGCCGGCCCGCGCGGGTCCTGTTCCGGACTGGTCGAATAGTAATCCTCGGCGTAGAAGTCGTTGCACCATTCCCACAGGTTCCCGGCCATGTCGTACAGGCCGAAAGCGTTCGGCTTCTTCTCGCCGACCGGATGCGCGCGCTTGGCGGCATTGTCCTTGAACCAGCCGAAAAACGTCAGCTTGGCCGGGCTGTCGCCGAAGAAGTACGGCGTCGCCGTGCCGGCCCGGCACGCGTATTCCCACTCCGCCTCCGTCGGCAGGCGGTAGCCGTTCGCCTCGAAGTTGCAGGCGCCCGTCTCCACGTCGTAGCACGGGTCCAGGCCCTCCCGTTCGGAGCGCGCATTGCAGTACTCGACCGCCTCGAACCACCGGATCTGTTCGACCGGGTTCCCCTCTCCGCCGAACTTCGAGGGGTTCATCCCGGTCATCTTCTCGAAATCCTTTTGACGGACCTCGCACGTGTCCATGTAGAAGGCGCTGAGCGTGACCTTATGCGCCGGCTGCTCGTCCGGTTTGCCGTCGGTGCTGCCCATCATGAACGCGCCGCCCGGCACCAGCACCATCGCCACGCCGGTCTTGGTCGTGATCGTCTTCGGTTGCCCGTCGCCCGCGTCGCCCGCATCGGAGGCGGCCAGCAACCCGCCGCAGAGCGCGCCGCACAGAACCGTTCGCCACCTCATCTCACTTCCCCTCCATACCGAACCGTACCCGCAGAATCTCCCGGGTTCGCGTTCGAACCTGTCCCGCAAACGCGCGCCGAGCCGGGTCCGAATCCGTGGCGGCGATCAGGCCGGCTGTCTGCCTGAGTTGCCGCGCGCGAGACCTGAAACTTCCCAACATGCCGTCCTGGCCGCCGCCGATCGTGCGGATCTCGCGCCCGAGCCGGTCGCACTGCTCAACCTTATCTTCCGCCTCACTCTCGATCAGGTCAATGAGTTTCTGCGAGAGCGTCGCCGCGTACTCGGGCGTCTTGATCCTGTCGCGCGCCCCCTCGAACTGCTTCGGGATGGCCGCCGTCATGCTCTGCATCCGCTCGATCAGATCGGCCAGGGCGGGCCTCGCCGTCTTCTCCGCCTCGTAGAACGCCGCCATCCCGTCCGCCCAGGCCAGGTATTCCTCAATCCGTTCGCGATGATTTCTGACAAATGTGTCCATCAGCCGCAGCCGTTCGACGATGAACGCCCGTTTCTCCTTCTCCTTGTGATCGTCAAATGCCTCTTTGACCTGTTCGGTCACGCCGCAGGTGGCCGGATAGACGGACTTGGCCGGCGGCCGTTCCAGGCCCCGGATGTCCAGAATCTTCTGCCAATCGCTTCCGAGCGTTGCGCTCAGCACGTCGATGGGCAGGACCACGTCCTTCGGCGTGCCGTCCGCGCGCAGCCAGGGAAAGATGAGAATCGTATCCGCGTACGTCGTCTTCGCGTATCGCAACTTCGGAATGCGCAGGACCGCCGTTTCGCCTTCGGTGTAGAAGGGATAGATGTTGCCGCCCAACCCCCAACTCCAGGAGCCCCGGGTCTTCTGATTGGAGACGCTGATCCAGGTGAAGTAGTACATCGCGCTCGGATGCTTCCTGACGGCGCGATACTGGCCGTCCTCATCCTTGCGAAGGTTCCACCACGAATCAATGAGGCCGGCCCCGTTCTTGTCCGCCCGTCTGTAGTCCAACCGCCAGGCGGCCTCGAAGGGGACCTTCCACTCCATCTTCTTGTCTTCGTATATCGTGTAAGCCGCGCTGTCCGTTGCATGCCAGACCGCCGGTGCGGCCAGCACGGAGATCCACAGTCTCGTCTGGCCGCCGCAGGCCAGCGCCGTCGCGCCGAACACCTTCGGCTCGCCGCCCTCGCGCGGCGTGACGGGTACGTCCCCCGCCTTATCGAGCCAATTGCACATGAGCATTGCGTTCCCGCCGTCGATCATGTGCAGCAGGAACAGATTGTCGGCGGGCAGCCGCACGGCGCCGTTCGTCGCCGTGCGGGCCTCGAACACGATATCGTCACAGCAGAAGTCGGGCATGACGACGTACTCGCTCGCGTGCCGGATCAGGACGCTGGTGAGTCCGTCGCCCGGCACGACATCGACGGTCGGCCGATCGGCCTGGATCGCGAAGTCCGCCGATCCGCCCTTCCCGGCTCCCGTTTCGAACTCGAGATTCAGGTGCACGGACTTGCCCGAGTTCTCGCGCACGTGCAGGGCCGTGATCCGCGCGGCGTCCCGGCCGTTCGCCCCGCTGAAGGTGAGGCTGGCCGCGAGGTGAAGATCGTTTCCCAACCGGTAGTAAAGATCGGCCGCGCCGGCCGCCTTTCTGAAACACACGGTAATCCGGTTGTTCTCGGCACACGCGTCGCCGGCCGGCGCCCGGTCCGTCACACGCTGCCAGCCCGCCTTGCCGGCAATCGCCGATGCCGACAGCGCGGTCCCGTGTTGTCGGCCCGTGTCGAACAGCGCCACCCCCTGCCCCATTTCGGCGGCGGGGGATTCCGCGGCGGCGGCGGCCACCGCACACGACAGGCAAACAGAGAACAGGCATTTCATCTGCGTATCTCCTCTCAGTCCCTGCGCTTCCCTCAATGGCCGTGCGGCCCGCGGCCTCGGCTCGCGAGGGGATCGCGTCTCAAAGTCCAGGGACAGTCCTTTCGGCCTGATGCCGATCAGCCTTTGGCTGAACGGGCTTGACTACAAACGGCTGAAACCACCAGATGTGGCGTTTGTAGTTAACGCCGTAAGGCGTGTCGCACCCAACAGTCTGGGTTTTGAGACAGCCTCTCCTCGCGAGCCGCCTCTGGGGACCGCCGCTCGCTACCGCCCCGCCGTCTGCGCGCCCGGCCGCCAGACGCTCCTGCCCGAGACGGCGAACAGGATCAGCGAGACATTCAATCGTTTGTCGTGTCGCACGCTCACCCGGTCGATCCTTTTCTCAGGATGGGGATTCACCCACTCCCACTGGAACAGGTGGATTGGCGTCTGGTTCGCGTCCTTGAACGCGAGCACGTATCGGTTCTCGTTCGTGGCGCGGTTGTTGGAGCGGGTGTCGAACCGCCGGATGTTCATGGTGAGGCGCACGGGCAGCTTCTGCGTCTCGCCGTCGGCATAGTGCACGATGTAGTCGCCGCACGGCCAGCCGTAGAGCCAGTACCGGCTCATGCCGCTTGCGGCGCGTTTGTCTTTCGGGTCGTTGATGAAGGCCGTATGCAGGAAGAGCAGGGAGGAGTACGTCCCGTTCACGGGGATCGTGACCTCCGGGGCGCCCTCCCGCAGCACGCGGCAGTTGCCCTTCTCGTCGGGCTCGAGCCGCATCGGGATGAAACCCAGCTCCTGCGTGCCCGGCTCGATCGTTACGGGTGTCGCGACCGCGCCGTAGTCTTTCGGCTTGGCCTCCTTCAGGAACGCATTGAACGATTGGTTCAGGACCCCGCTGATATCGAGCGGCTCGATCTTCTCGCCGGCGAACGGGTTCGGCTTGACGGCCATGATGTTCTTGATCGTCACCTCGCGGCCCGGCTCCGTCTTCTTGTAGTCGAACAGGTTCCAGGCGTAGTCGAGCGTGTGGAACGCCCAGTACACGTTGTTGAAGTGCGAGTATTCGTCGAGCAGCCCGCCCAACTTGTCGTTGCCGAGCGAGTAGAGGATCTTGCCGTAGCCGTCCACGAGCTTCTTCGTCTCGTCGTCGAGCGAGATCATGCTCCCGGTCGAGTGGATCCAGATGTTGGCGAACCCGCGTTCGCGGAGCCATTGGATGCCTTTGGCGCTGTCGCGCCCGCCCCAGTACTGGATGATGACGTCCTTGGGGAACCGGTCCGCGATCTTGTACAGATCGAACTTCTTGCCGTTGTGATAGGGGGTAAGCATGTCGTGATAGAGCAGCATGGTCACGCCCTGGCGCTTGAGCCAGTTGTTGAGTTCCACGTGGAAATCCAGGAACGCCTGCGCGCGGGTCTTGCCGTTGAGCAGCTCGTCGGCCGACTCCCCGGCCTTGCGTCCCCCCCACCACTCGTCGCCCTTGGGCGAAAGATACTTGCAGTGGAGCGCCTCGATCACGTCCTGCATGCAGCCGAACACGACCTTGTTGTGGTCCGGATGGGTGACGTCGCCCTGGTTCTCATAGCCCTTCTCGCGCAGTTCCTTGTGGTAGCCGAGCAGCCACCAGTTGGCGTGCCCGCCGATCTGCCAGGCGGGACAGACCTCGACGAACCGGTCGCGGCAGAACTCGCCGAACCGTTCGAGGTCCTCCAGCGAGTAGACCCGCTCGCTGCCGTTGAATTCGGGGCGCCGTTTGTACTTCACGCGCGTGGACAGGTCCCAGTACAGCAC
This sequence comes from Kiritimatiellia bacterium, assembly GCA_016929905.1. Classification (GTDB taxonomy): domain Bacteria; phylum Verrucomicrobiota; class Kiritimatiellia; order JAFGHX01; family JAFGHX01; genus JAFGHX01. Next base: position 64,441 of record JAFGHX010000455.1, on the reverse strand, counting down.
GTTCGCCTTGCTGCCGGCGACGAATCGGTCGACCCATTCCATCATGTATTCGATCCCGTAGTTGTCGAACGGGGTCTGGTTTCGGAACCCGCTCTGCCCCTGCGAGCTGACCATGCGGTGTCGCACATCGGGCCAGTCGTAGATATCGACGCACGGGACCGGCATCTGCTCGAGCACCTTCATCCCGTTCTTCATCAATTGGAAGAAGGTCACCAGCCCGTAATAGAGGCCGGGCTCGTCGAACCCCGTGACGAGCACCCGGTTCTTCGCGACGTTCAGGCAATACCCTTCGCGTCTGGGTTCGGCCGGCTTGCCGTCGTAGCGGGCGGAACGGGCGACACGCAGGACGATCCCGTCCCGCGCGTCGAGCCCGGACAGCGCCACGGTCTCGAGGGTGATGCCCGTGTGGGCATGGTACGTCTCCGCGAACAGGGCTGCCGTCTTGCGCGTGCGCGCCGTGGCGGACGGCTCGAGATAGAGCCGCGTGTGGCGGCGGGCCGGAAACTCGCCGTCGAGCCACTTGATCTGTTTGAGACGCGGCGTGAACAGCCGTTTCCCGAACAGGTCCGGCTCATCGGTATCGTTCTGGAAGTTCGCGATGCAGACTCTGCTGTCCCCGCGCGCGTTCTGCAGCGTGAGGGTGAACGAATAGAGCGATGTCCGGTTCTCCGCGCCCGCAATCGTGATCGTCTTCCGCGTTTCGCGGCCGGACGTGAAGCTGAGCGTCTCGCGCTGCGCCGCGTCGCGGTCGCGGACCAGGTGCCATGCGGCCTGGTACACGCCCGGCTCGAAGCCCTTGAACGTGCAGTCGAACACGAAGGTCGCTGTCCCGTCCTTGCTGTCCTCGCGCTCGATGCCGTTGATCGCGATGGTGCCGGGCCCGAACGGCTGTTTGTTGAACACGAGCACGCCGAAATCGGGCACACTGGGGAACCTGGCCGTACGGTCCCAGACCACCGTGCGCAGCTTCTTGTCCTTGCGCGCGATATAGTACTGCGCGATCTGGAAGCCCATATACCGCTGCTTGTCGAGATCGACCTGCAGCTCGGAGAACGGGAACGCGATTTCCGTCGTCCACAGCCCGTTCGCGTACTGATAGGCCTTTTCGTGTTTGACGACCTTGTCGTCCTTCGTGCGGATCCCGGCGGCGGCGAGATCGTATTCCGTGACCTGGTCGAAGATCACGCCGTCGATGCTGTAGACCCATTGGACTTTCTGCCGGTTGTCGTTCGGGCCGCTGAACAGGAACTCCTGGGCCTCATCCCCGTAAACACTGCCGTCCCGGCGCGTTTCCCTGGCGACCGGTCTGGAGGGAAACTCGGACTGCGTCGCGACGTAGATTTTCTCCCGGTCATAGGCGACACGCACCCGGAACGGCGACTCGCCCGCCGCCATTTCGCCGCCGTGATAATAGTACAGGCGTGCGAGTTCCTCGCCGTGGCGCCAGGCGGGGTCACGCAGGTTCCCGTCGAGCTCGAGCGCGCCGTTGAGCGGGAAGATCTCGTGCGTCTTGCGGATCTTGGCGACCTCGAGCTTGCGCACCACGCGCTTGACCTCCGACTCGATCATGACGGCCCGCCTCAAGCGGAACGTCATGGGGTTGCCCTTTCCGTCCTGATCACCCGCCGAGAGCCACATATAGCTGATCTTGGACCAGTCGGGCGGATGCTTCGCGCGGCGAAACCCGCCGCGGAACTCGTAGTCTTTGGTCCCGGGCTCCAGCGTCAGCACGGCGTACACCCCGGTGCCGTCGCCGAACTTCGCCATGGTATTGACCTTGCCGTAGTCGGTCCCGTCGTAGTCGATGGTAAACCGGATGCCCGTGTACCGCGTGGTCTCGGCCGGTTTCGGCACGTTCTCGAAGTAGAAGGTCGAGCAGGCCGTGCCGCGCTTGCCGGTATACGTGAACTCCAGCCACTTCCGGCCGTCCCGGGTTATCGGCCTCACGACCGGCTTCAGGTCGTGGCCTTTGTGCCCGCCGTGCGTGTAGTTGCTGATCAGCGACGGGTCATGCGTGGCCGGATCGAACAGAACCAGATCGCCGTCCTGCTTGACGGGCACGAACTTCTCGGCCGCCGCGGTCGGCAGGGGTGCGCAGGCGCCGCCGAACACGGCCGCGGTCAAGACCAGATGCTTTGCACTCATGCCTTTCCTCCTCAGTTTTTCCCCGAGACTCTGTCGCACGTTCAGAACACGGACCCACACGGACAAACACGGACTCACACGGACGCGGAAGTTGATCACGGCTGATTCATCACCGGCTGCGCAGCGCAGCCCTCATTCGCCTTTGATGCGCGCCTGCTCTCGCGATATCGTTTCCACGACGCGGCGATCTGCGCGTAGTGCTCCGCCTCCAGGCGGCGCACGTCCGGGCTGCAGAAATCGCGCCGCTGCAGCAGCCATTCGGCCTGGTAGATGCACGGGACGCCGATCGCCTCCTGAACCTTCAGGACCTCCTCATACGGCAACACGTAGTTGAAGCGTTCCGCGCCGTCCGTATCGATCGCGACGCCCGGCATCACGATGCGCTGGATCCGTGCACGGAACGCGTTCGTCGTGTTGGGATCGCCCTTCACCGTGTACAGATCCCCCGTACGCGCAACGTCGCACAGGTCCGCGAAGTAGGGAAACCCCGTGAATTGCCCAATCGCCGAATCCTGCTTCACCGCCTTGGCCGACGTCCACAGCAATTCCAGAAGCGAACGGGCAAGCTCAAAACCGGCGAGGCCGCCGTGCGTCTTGAGCCCGGCCCCGCCGGGCGTGCCGGTCATGCCGTCCACTTTCAGCCCGTCCGCATTGTAACAGCCCGGCTCATCGGACAGCATGCGCCGAACATACGCTTTGACACGCTGTTGGTAGGCCGGATTCGTCGGGTCCGCCTTCACGGGTTTGCCGTCAATCGTGCAACACTCTTCGTCCGGTATCGCTTCGCGATCCCATCCGTTGTGCCAGAGGATGACCCGGATTCCCTGCGCATGGCAATCGTCGATGAAGCCGCGCAGATCGGGAAAACGAGTTGTATCCACATCCGGATCGCCCGAGTTTTTCTGCCACTTGGCATCGATGATGAAGGTGCCCGGCTTGACGCCGTTCTCGGCCAGCAGGTCGAGCCACTGCTTGCACCGTTGCTGGTTCAGCACACTGAAGTGCACGTTGCCGCCCTCGAGCTCGGCCATGCTGAGCGTCTTCTTCATGCCCGGCATGGCCAGCGCGACCTGGTCGTGCCACGTGCAGTAGACGGGTTCGAACGTCCAGTCCTGATAGGGTGCCGTTCGCTTGACCGTGCCGCCGAACGCCTCGAGCCGCCGCACGTACTGCTCAACGGCCGCGAACCGGTCCTTGGCGAACTGCAGCACGAGCCGGGGCGTCTGCCAGGCGCCGTCGACCGCCTGATGCCCATGATAGGCCAGCGAGAAGGCCTGTGTGCCCACGATCGGCTCGAGCACGTCCGCTTCCTCGGGAAGCGGAGCATTGAACTCGAACGCGTGGAACCGGTACTCGCCGGGCTTGGCCAGAATGCCGGCCGACAGGAATGGGGCCGAATCACCCTCGTGCATCACGTAGCAAAGCGGCGCACCGTGCAGCGCGAAGCCGCGGATCGTCTCGAATATCTTCGCGTCGTTGCCGGCGGCGATCGAAAGGTACTCGGACGCGTGGAACTCCTGCTTCTCCAGGAAATTGGGCATGGGCGAGAAGACCTGGGTGAACCCGGGCACCGACGCGATCTCCTGCCCGTCGAGCGTGCCGCGGAAGTAGAAAACGCGGTCGAGCCGGGCATGGCCCTCGACCTCGGTCCAATACTGAATCTCGTCCTCTCGGAAGAGATAATGATGCGTCTTGCGCGCCCAGACGCTGGAATCGCACTCCGTCGTGAGTTCGATCCGCCCGTCCTTCTCCGCGGGCGGACGGATCTCTGGCGCCCGCGTGCTCGTGTCGCGCCTGTCCACCGAGTCCACTGCGCTCAACAGGCACATCCCGTAGTAGAACGAGCCACGCCGCAAGAGCACCAGGTAGCGCTCCGGCAGGATAGTCACCTCGTAGTTCGCGCCCGCAACAACTGTCCGCCCCCCCTCATGTCGCACATGCATCCCTGTCTCTCCCTGTCTCCTAGAGGCTCCCGGAATCACTTCACCGAACGCGCCTGGTTGTTTGCCTGCCTCGGGGGTGTCAGGATCTTGTCGATCTGCGCCACCCGCTCACGCAGTTTGTCGATCTTCGGCAGGTTCGGTTCGTCCTTCGTGGCATCGAGGATCCGCTTGGCGCAGGCGCGGTCTTTCTCGAGTTCCACGCGCGCTTTGCGAAGCGTCTGTTCGGCCGCCGCCGTGTGCCCGGCCTCGACCTGTTCGGCGGCGAGCTGTTGCGCATGCCGCGCCTTGGCCAGCAGATGCCACTGCGGCATGTTGCGGTAGTAGTACAGGAAGGTGAGGCGCTTGTACTTGTCGATCGTGTCGAGATGCGGCAGCGCGCTTTCCAGCGCGTCCAGCGCGCGGCGCGTGGCCGCCACCTGCCGGGCCATCCGCTCGGCGGTGTGCGAGATGTAAGTGGCGATGCGTTCCCCGCCCTGGGTTTCGCCGGGATCGGTCGCGCCCGGTTTCGCCTTGCGCCGGTACTTGTTCGCGATCGCGACGCCTTCGGCCGGGTTCTCGATGTACATGGGCAGCACGCCGGCCTGATAGATTGGCGCGATCCGGTTGCCGACTTCCGGCCCGAAGAACGCGCGGCAGGCGCGGGGCACCCACACGTCCATGATCTCTTTCGGTTCCGTATGGTCATACTCGACGTCATAGCGGATCTTGTCGAACACCTCGCTGCCGGGTGCCTCGGTGTTCCAACCGAACTCGACGGAGCAGAGTTGGTTCATCCACTTCATGCCGTCGTCCGGCAGGTTCCCGGCGGCCCGCAGGAAGATGTCCCTGGGATCGCCCCGGTAGTTCGTCTTGTTGTAGCGGTGCCAGGTCCCGAAATAGCCGCACACGCGGATGCTGTGCGCGTAGATCGCGACGGGCCGCCCCTTGAACGCATCGAAAAACCGCGCCATGCGGTCCGGCGGGGCCATCCAGACCATGGGCACGACCGAGGGGTCCAGCAGCGGGTGCAGGTTGCGATAGTACTCGATCGCGTTCTTGCGGGCGGGCTCACTCTCCTTGTCGGTCCGCCCTTCGGCCCAGAAATGGCCCGCCGAATAGGGATAAATGGGGATCGTGAAGATGACATCATCGAGCCCCTTCTCGCGCATGACCTCGGCCCAGAGGTTGAACTGGTGCGCGCTCGCTTTCCAGCGGTCGTCGCCGAACCGCTTCTTGCACCCGTCGCAGCGCCGACTCCACAGTTCGGGATCCTTGATCCCTCCGCCGTCGATCGGATGCAGGAAGAAGACGGAAAACCCGCAATCCTTCGTCAGGTCGAGCAGCGTGTTTGCGCGTTCGCGGGTCAGGTCATCCTTCGACCAGCAGAACCGGCGCTTGGCGCCGCCCGTCGACCGCACGCAGTCCCAGTCTTTGAATTCGGGGCGATCCTTGTCCAGCTCGCCGAGAAGCCGAACGTCGTCCTGTCCGCGCGTCGCGTAGATGCCGCGTTCCTTGGCGTACGCGTTCATTTTCCGATAGAAGGCACGCCGATCGGCGCTGACCTGTCGCGGATCGAGATAGTACTGATAGTCGCCAATGAGGTTCATCTTGAACCGCATCATCAGGTTGAAGCCTTCCTCGTAGTCCGCCGTCTTGCCGCCCAGCCTTCGGAGCCCGCGGTCGAAGCCCATCGAGCCCCGGTAGTGGTAGTCCGGCTTGTCGTAGACCCTGGCGGCGGCCATGAACACGCGGCCGGCGGCGTCGCGCGCCATCATCTGGCGCAGCGTCATCGCGCCGTAGAGCGCGCCGATGTTGTCGCTGCCCACGATGAGCAGCCGGTCGCGGGTCGTCTCGATCACGTAGCCTTGCGGGCCCGGATCCTGCGCCGTGACCCGGAGCGGGGCACGGGCGCTCAAGGGTTGCAGCGCGGCGCTCGTAACCGGGAGCACGTAGACCCCGGGCGATGCCGCGGAATCGACCGGTCCGATCTCACCGGGCCGGCCGCCGAGCTCACTGATCCGGAGCGCGATCTCATCGGCGGCAATCTCGCACTGGCGATTGCCCGGCTCGATGAAGATCGGCTTGCCGCCCAGCTCAAACGTGCCGCCCGTCTGCTGATACGTCTTCGGCATCGGCACCATATCGGGCACCGCGGCCCGAACGTGACCGAAAACCGCCGTACCGATGACGGCCGCGAGCACGGCAGCCGCTGCCGTGCGTACGGTTCTTGCCCCATTCGTCATGTCCTACCTCCTGCCAGACACCGCTGGCCTGTGCCATTCAGCAAGCGGATGGCGCATGCCACCCGCGACTCGGCTCGCGGGGCGAGGCTGTCTCAAGACCCCAGTCGCACGTTGCCACACGCCTTACGGCGTTGACTACAAACGGCACATCCGGTGTTTTCAGCCGTTTGTAGTTAAGCCCGTAAGGGCTGTTCCCCGGTCTTGAGACAGCCTCGGGACGCTCGCCCTCCATTTTCCGGACTCGCGTTCCGTTGGAGGGCGAGGCTCCCGGCGAGCCACTCCCGTCTAGTTCCCGTTCCGCACCAGTTTCACGCCCGTGAACCACTCCACGGCACCTTGCGCCAGGACGGCATTGAATCCGGAGAGTGCCACGCTCTTGTCCCGGTGATCGATATTGCAGTTGCCGTCGAAGATCACCTTCCCCTTGCCGGCGGCGCCCACCACGACGACGGGGTTCCCTTTCTCGTCTTCGACAATGACCGTGCCTTTCGGGCCGGGTTTCGGCGTGACGTGGTCGTAGTACATGTGCGTCTGAACGTCGCCGGTCTTCATGCCGGGCAAAGCGGCGTGGGCCGCGACGGCTTTGACCTTATCCAAGTCCTTACGCCCGTTCGCGTAGGGCGAGACCTCCGGGAACGGCGTCCGCTCCCCGAACGGGTACCGCCCGAACCCGCAGAGGTCGTGCTGAAAGAGCACGCCGCGCCCGCCCTCCTTCACGTAGCGCACGAGCGTATCGAAGTAATCGCTCTCCTCCAGGGCGCGTGTCTGGAAGATCAGGACGCAATCAAACGGCTCGAGCGTCGCGGCCGACAGATCGCCGATGCTGCTCACCTCGACATGGCTGAACTGTTCCAGGAACTTCTTCGTGCCCCCCTTGCCGTAGTCCCCGTACAACCCCACCTTGACGCTTGCACCGGCCGGCCGCGGTCTGAAGACGGTCGTCAGGCTCTTCAGCGCCAGGTTCAGCTTCCCGTCGATCCTGTCGGCTCGATGGCGCAGCGCGTCGAACGACTTGCCATCCTCGTCTTTGCCGGCCTGATCGAGAATGCGCGCCGCGAACGCGCGGTCGGCCTCCAGTTCGCGCAGCCCCTTCTGAATCTCCGCTACGGCCGCATCACGCTGGCCGTCTTTGTTCAGTTCGGCCCCGAGCTTGGCCGCGTGCTGCGCCTTGGCGAGCAGGCGCCAGAGCGGCATGCGGCGGTAGAACCACATGAACGTCTGGCGCTGGTAGGGGTCGAGCGTGTTGAGATACGGGTAGGCCGCCTCCAGCGCGGCCCAGGCCTTCCCGGTCGCGGCCACCTGTCGCGCCATGCGCGCGGCATCGTCGACGATCGCCACCGCGACGTAGTCGCCGCCCTCCGTGTCGCCCGGATCGGTCGCGCCGGCTTTCGCGCGCCGTCTGTACTTGTTGGCCACGGCGATCCCTTCGCCCGGATTCTCGATGTAGAGCGGCAGGACCGCCGCCTGGTAGACCGGCGCGATCCGATCGCCGACTTCCCGGCCGAACGTCGCGCGGCAGGCGCGCGGCAGCCAGTCCTCGATGATCTCTTTCGGCTCGGTATGGTCGCGTTCGACATCGTAGTAGATGCCGTCGAACAGCTCGCTGCCGGCCGCCTCGGTGTTCCAGGCGAATTCGCACGAGCAGAGCTGGTTCATCGACAACAGGCCCCCGCCGTTGAACCCGCCGGTCAGCAGGAAGATATCGCGCGTATCGCCCGTGTAGTTCGTCTTGTTCTGGCGGTGCCACGTTCCGAAATAGCCCAGCACGCGAATGCTGTGCGCGTAGAGGCACAACGGCCGCCCTGCAAAGTAGGAGCGGTACCGCTTCACGTCATCGGGCTGGCCCATCCAGATCATGGGGATGACCGCGGGATCCATCACCTTGTGCAGGTTGCGCCAGTACTCCACGCTGTTGCGGCGCTGGCGCGCGTACCTCGCTTCCGTCTTGTCTTCGAGACTCGCATGACCCGCGGAGTACGGGTAGATCGGGCTGGTGAACACGACGTTCAGCCCTTTCTCGCGTATGACCTCGGCCCAGATGTTGAACTGGTGCGCGCTCGCTTTCCAGCGGTCGTCGCCGAACCGCGCCTTGCAGCGCGCGCAACGGTGGCTCCACAATTCCGGGTCCTCGATGCCGCCTCCGTCGATCGGATGCAGGAAGAACATCGTGAAGCCGCAGTCCTTCATCATGTCGACATGGCGCTCGGCACGCTCGCGCGTGAGCGTGTCGCGCGACCAGCAGTAGAATCGCCCGGATTTCGCGTTTCCGATACAGTCCCAGTCCTTGAAGTCCGGCCTGTCCTTGTCGAGGCCGCAGCCGACATAGGTCGAGTCCTCGCCACGCATCGCATAGATGCCGCGTTCGAGCGCGTAGTCGTTCATCCGCTTGTAGAACGCCCGCTGATCCTTGCTCACCTGCCGCGGATCCAGCCAGTACTGGTAGTCCGAGAGGACATTGATCTTGAAGTGCATCATCCAACGGATGCCCGCCTCGTAGTCCGCCGGCTTGCCGCCCCAGTTCCGCAACCCGCGGTGGAACCCCATCCGGCCCCGGTACCGGTAGTCCGGCCTGTCGCAGACGCGCGCCGCCGCGATCTGGACGCGGCCGCCGGCCGCCGGCTCCATCATCTGGCGCAGCGTCATCGCGCCGTAGAGCGCGCCGACGTTGTCGCTGCCCACGATCAGCAGCCGCTCGCCGCTCGTCTCGAGCACATAGCCCTGCGGGCCCGGATCGTCGGCCGTAACCCGGGTCTGCAGCCCTCGCACGACCGGCCCCGCCGCGGCGCCGGTGACGGGAACCACGTAGACGCCCGGCGCCGTCACGTCGCCGATCGGCCGGATCTCGCCGGCCCGGCCGCCCAGTTCCTTGATGCGCCGCACGATCTCATCGGCCGCGATCTCGCACTGGCGGTTGCCCTGCTCGATGAATATCGGTCTTGCGTTCAGGTCGAACGTCCCGCCGGTCGGCTCATACTTCCTCGGCATCGGCACCAGGTCCGGCACACGCGCCCCGCGCGCCGGTTCCGCCACAAGCACCGCCAGCGCCGCCGCCAGCCACACGATCGCCGTCATCATTCCCGTTCCTGCAGCCCCCTTCGTCATCACCGTGCCTCCTTCCAGACGTCGCGCCCTGTAATCGCAAACAGTATCATCGACACGTCAAGCTGCTTCTCGTGCTGGACCACCAGCTCGCGGATCGCCTTGTGCGGGTGCGGGTTGACCCACTCCCACTGGAACACGTGAACGGGATCGTAGCCGCAATCCTGCAGCACGAAGACGTACCGGTTGTTGTTCGTCGCGCGATTCCGGGAACTGGTATCGAAACGCCGGATGTCACGCGTCAACCGCACGGGCAGCGTCGCCTGCTCGCCGTCCTCGTAGCGCACCACATAGCGGCCGCACGGCCAGCCGTAGGGCCATTGCCGGTTCATGCCCGGCTGCCCGCGCGGGTCCTTGAAGTTGTGGACGAACGCCGTGTGCAGAAAGACCAGGGAGGCATAACGCGCATTCACCGGGATGGCGACGTCCTCGCTCTTCTCGCGCAGGATGATGCAGTTCCCGGCACCGGCGTCTGCCCGATCAGGCCGCTTGGTCGAATCCGGCCGGTCGGCCTGATCGGGCGGGCCCTTCGCCCCCAGGCGCATGGGAACGTGCGCGATCTCCTGCACGCGGCTGCCGAGTTGAACGGGCACGACGCCATTGCCGTATTTCTCGGGCTTGACCTGCTTCAGATACGCGTTGAACGAGTGCGTGAAGCTGCCCGTCAGATCAAGGGGCGTGCATCGCGCGCCCGCCAGCCCGACGGGCCGGAGCGCGAACAGGTTCCGTATGCTCACCTCGCGGCCCGGCTCGTCGCCGGGGTAGTCATACGCGTTCCAGCCGATATCCGCCGCACGGCAAAGCGAATAGGTCGACTGCATCGTGTTGTAGTCGTCACGCAGGCCCACTCCATCGCCGCCCGTGCCGTAGATGATGTTCCCGAAACCGTTCACCGCACGGGCCAGTTCCTCGTCCAGGCCGCCCCCGCCGTTCGGGGTGCGCCAGACCTCGAACCCGTGCTTTCGGAACCAGGCCGCCGTCTCGCCTCCGCCCCAATCGCAGATGACGACGTCCTTCGGGAGCCGATCGACGAGCTTGTAGGCCCCGGTGCGCTGGCCGTTGTGGTAGGGGCTGATCATATCGCTGAACAGTAACATGCGGACACCCTTGCTCTTGAGGAAATTGCGGCACTTCACCTGGAAATCCAGGTATCGCTCGGCACGGCCCATGCCCCGGATCACGTCCTGGGGCTTCTCGCCTTTCTTGGGCGTGTGCCACCATTCGTCGCCCTTCGGGGTGGCATACCGGCAGCCCAGCGCCTCAATCGTGTCCAGCATCACGTCGAACACGATCTTGTTGTGCTCGGGGTGCGTGACGTCGGACTGGTTCGAGTAGCCCTGCTCGCGCAACTCCGGGTGAAGGCCGAGCAGCCACCAGTTGGCATGCCCGCCGACCTGCCAGGCCGGACATACGTCGACGAAATTGTCGCGGCAGAACTGGCCGAGCTTCCGGAGCTGGTCCAGCGTGTACAGCTTGGATTTCCCGCCGAACTCCGGCCGCCGCTCGGATATGACGGCCGTGGCCAGGTCGACATAGAAGATGTTGGCCTTGTTCTGCGCGACGAACCGGTCGACCCAGTCGATCAGATAGTCGATGTCGCGCCGCTCCTTGTAGGACGAGTAGTGCCACGCGCCGCCGTGCCCCGCCATCATGACGCGGTTCGGCAGATCGGGCCAGTCGAGGATCTCAACGCACGGCACCGGCATGTGTTCCCGGATCTCGAAATCGTTCTTCATCAGCTGGAAGAAGGTGACCATGCCGTAGTACAGGCCGCGCTCGTCGCCGCCGGTGACGAGAACGCGGTCGGGGTCGACCTGCAGGCAGTATCCATCACGGTTCAGCCGGGTCAGCTTGCCCTTGAACAGCGCGGAGCCGTCGACCCGCAGCACGATCCCGCGCGGAGGCGGCGTGTGCGTGAACGGTTGTGTCGCGAGCCGAATCCCCGTGTGCTCACCGTATTTCCTGCTGAAAATCTCCCCGGTCTTCAGCGTACGGGCCGTGGCGTTCTGCGGCAGGAACAGCGTCGAGTGCCGCCTGGCCCCGAATTCGCCCTGCCCCCACTCGATCTGTTTGGGCCGCGGCGAGAGCAGGCGCTTGCCGAAGAGGTCCGGCACAAGCAGGCTGTTCGCGAACTCCGCCGCGCAGGCCTGAGCCTCGTTGCGCGCGTTCAGCAGCGTGAGCCGGAAGGTGTAGGTCCCGTTCGCGTTGCGCGCGGAGCGGACCTTGAACGTCTTCGTGATGTCCTGTTCGCCGCCCAGCCTCAGCGCGGCTTCCTGCGGCGCCACCTCGCTGCCGTCGACCTGCCACTGCGCGCGATAGGCGCCGGGCGGAAAGCTGCGCAAGGCACAGTCGACCATGAAGTCGGCCGTGCGATCCCGGTCCCGGTTGTCGGCACGCATGACCGCGAGAACCTCGATCTCGCCCGGCCCGGCCGGCTTGTCGCCCAGCAGTTCCCGGGCGTTGGCGACGCGCCCGATCTCCAGCCGCTGAGGCGACCGCGTATTCTCTTTCGTGATCATCACCATCTTCTCAAGCCGCCACCTCACCGGATTGCCCTGCGGCCCGGCCGCGTCGACCATGAACCGGACCCAGTCGAGCTTCTCCCACGCGATCGCCCACTTCGCGTGGCGGAACCCGTGGGTGAAGGCGTATGCCTTCGCGCCGGGCTCGAGGGTCAGCCGCGTGCCGACCTGGCTGTTGTCGGAGAAGTGCGCGGTCACGTCCAGCTTGGCATAGTCGTCCCGGTCATAGTCGATGGCCAGCGTGATGCCGGCGTAACGCATGGTTTCTTCGGGTTCCGGGAGCGGTTTGTACCCGAAAACGGTGCGCGCCTTGCCGCGCGCGCCCGTGTACGAGAACTCCGCATAGGTGCGGCCGGCCTTGCGCATGATCCTGGACACGGGCCGCATATCGCCGCCCGGCCACGTGCCGTTGCTGATCGCCTCGTTGCCCTGCGTCGCCGCGTCGTACAGAACCAGCTCGCCACCGGTACGCTGCGCGGCGATCGGCTCGGCGCCCGGCGCGGCGTGGGAGACGGCGAGCCATGCGGCGGCCGCCGCCACGATCCGTCTTCCTCGTTCCATGCCATGCCCTCCCCGCTCACTTCTCCACCAGCTTCACGCCCGCGAACCATTCGACCGCACCGCGCGCGAGCACGGCATTGAAGCCGGTAAGCGCCACACTCTTGTCGGCATGATCGACACTGACGTTGCCGTCAAAGATGACCTTTCCCTCGCCCGCCGTGCCGATCACAACGACGGGGTCGCCCGCCTCATCCTCGGCGACGACCGTTCCTTCCGGGCCCGGCTTGGGGGTGATGTGGTCGTAGTACATGTGTTCCTGCACATCGCCCTGCTTCAGGCCGGGCAGGACCGTGTGCGTGACGGCGGCTTTCACTTTCTTCAGGTCCTTGCGCCCGTTGGCGTAAGGCGAAATCTCCGGGAAGGGGGTGCGCTCCCCGAACGGGTATCGCCCGAACCCGCACAGATCGTGCTGGAACAGCACGCCGCGCCCGCCGTCCTTCACATAGCTTGCGAGCGTATGGAAGTAGTCGGCCTCATCCAACGAGCGGGTCTGGAACAGGAGCACACAGTCGTACGGGTCCAGCGTGGCGGCGCTCAGATCGCCGATGGTCTCGACTTCGACGTTACGGAACTGCTGAAGATACTTCTTGGTGCCGGCCAATCCGTACTGCCCGTAGACGGCCACCTTCAGCGTGTCGCCGGCGGGACGCGGCTTGAAGACCGTGTTCAGACTCTTGAGGCGCAGGTTCAACATCTTGTCGATCTTCTCGGCGCGTCCGGGAAGCGGATCCAGCGCCGCCAAATCCGGCTCGTTGCTGGTCGCGTCGAGAATGCGCCGGGCGAACGCGCGGTCCTTCTCCAGTTCGCGACGTGCTTCTTCAAGGGTTCGCACGGCGGCGGCGCGCTTGCCGTCCCTGTCCAGCTCGGCCGCGAGTTTCGCCGCATGCTGTGCCTTGGCCAGGAGGTGCCAGAGCGGCATACGCTTGTAGAAGTACATGAACGTGCGGCGCCGGTACGCGTCGATCGTGTCCAGGTACCCGTACGCGTCCTGCAGCGCGGCCAGCGCCGCGCGCGTCGCCGCCACCTGCCGGGCCATGCGCGCCGCGCTGTCCGTGATCGCCGTGGCGATGTAGGTCCCGCCCTTCGTGTCGCCCGGGTCCGTTGCGCCGGCCTTCGCGCGACGCCGGTACTGGTTGGCCGTGGCGATGCCCGTGCCCGGCTCCTCGATGTACAGCGGCAGGACGCCGGCCTGGTAGACGGGCGCGATACGGGTTCCGACCTCGCTGCCGAACAGCGCGCGACAGGCGCGCGGCAGCCAGTCTTCGATGATCTCTTTCGGTTCCGTGTGGTCCTTCTCCGAATCGTAGTAGAGGCCCCCGAACTCCGCGCTGCCCGGCGCCTTGGTGTTCCAGCAGAATTCGCCGCTGCAGATGTTGTTCAGCCAGGTCAGCTTCGGGCCCAGCCAGCCGCCGGAAAGCAGAAAGATGTCGTTCGGATTCCCGGAGTAGTTGCTCCCGTTGTATCGGTGCCATGTCCCGAAGTAGCCCTGCACGCGGGTGCTGTGCGCATAGAGGGCGATCGGCCGGCCCTCGAAACAGGCGCGATAGCCGGGGATGGCGTCGGGGGTGGTCATCCAGGTCATCGGAATGACGCACGGGTCCAGGATCGCGTGCAGCTTGCTCCAGTACTCCACGCTGTTCTTGCGGTGGACCGCATATTTGGGCTCAAGGCGGTCCGCATAGCGGGAGTCTCCGGCCTGATAGGGATAGATCGGGCTGGTGAACACGAGGTCCAGCCCCTTCTCGCGCATGATCTCGACCCACAGGTTGAACTGGTGCGCGCTCGCTTTCCAGCGATCGTCACCGAACCGCGCCTTGCAGCTCGCGCACCGCTTGCTCCACATCTCGGGATCGATAATCCCGCCGCCGTCGATCGGATGCAGAAGGAAAATGGAGAAGCCGCAGTCCTTCTGGAGCTGCATCAGGCTCTCCGCGCGCGCGCGGGTCAGTTCGTCGCGCGACCAGCAGTAGTACTGCGGTCCGTGCGCGCAGAAGACACAGTCCCAGTTCTGAAACTCCGGTCGATCCTTGTCCAACTCGCAGCCGACATAGGCGCGATCTTCCCCGCGCATCGCGTAGATGCCGCGCTCCAGCGCATACTCGTTAAGCCGGCGTATGAAGGCCCGTGTACCGGCGTCCACGTCGCGCGGATCGGTCGAGTATCCGTAGTCCGACAACATATTCAGCTTGAACCGCATGAGCCAGTCGATGCCGGCTTTGTAGTCCTCCGGTTTGCCGCCCCATTCCTTCAGGCCGCGGTAGAAACTCATGTGCCCGCGGTAGCGGTAGTCGGGCCAGTCGCGCACGCGGGCGGCGGCGATCGTGACCCGCCCGGCCCCGGCGCTCGCCATCATCTGGCGCAGGGTCATGGCGCCGTAGAGCGTGCCGACATTGTCGCTGCCCACGACGACCAGCCGGTCGCGGGCGGTCTCGATCACGTACCCTTGCGGCCCCGGATCGTCGGCCGTGACCTTGAGCGCCAGTTCCCCGGCCAAACGAACGGCCGCGGCGCTTGTGACGGGCAGCACATAGATGCCCGGCGCCGTCACAACACCCATCGGCTTGATCTCGCCCGGCTCGCCCCCCAGTTCCTTGACGCGCCGCGCAATCTCATCGGCGGCAATTTCGCACTGCCGGTTACCCTTTTCGATGAAGATCGGCTTGCCGCTCAGCTCGAAGTCGCCACCGGTCTGTTCATAGGACTTCGGCATCGGCACCATGTCGGGCACGGCAGCCCTGGCCCAGACACAACCCAACGCCGCCATCCCCACACCCGCGGCCAGCAGCATCGCCACGATTCTCGCCTCCAACAGGCCATCCCTCATTAGCGTACCTCCTGCGACAGGTTTCCGCCGGTAAGCTCCGGAACGATTGCCGGAGTATCGTTTCTGTTGTCGTGCCTCACGACCACCTCTGGCAGGACAGAACGGACCGCTCCCTTCATAAGGCCATCCTCCTCCCGGAATCGTGGCTGTCCTGGCGAGAGCTTCTTGCGAACCGTCCCGCTCGAGGCGGAACGCCTGCAGGTCAAATCCGATCTAACACCGCGCCGCGAAGCCGCACGAAGGCGCTAATAACGCCTGGCCGCCGCGCGGGCGGCCCGTCGGGTCCCCACCACGTTGCGCAGGACCGCATCGACGGCCCTGCACGCCGCGTCGGTGGCCTTGTTCGCCTCTTCGGGGCTCGGGAACGAACCCCGCAACTTGCCCGCGCGCACCGAGCGAACAAAGTCGGCATACTGCTTGTCGCGCAGTTTGCCGTATAGCGGGACCATCTCGCTGCGGGACCCGCGCTTCGTATGAACCTGAAATTCGGACAGGTAGTGTCCGTTGCGCCGGACGACGGCAATCTTGAACACAAGCGAACCCTTCGTGCCGGCCACGCACATCGTCCCGAGCGGGATGCCGTCGGCCCCGTTCATGTAGTGCGGCAGCGGCCCGTGCTCGTAGAGGCAGCGCACGCCATTGTCCATCTCGCACAACACCGAGCCGCTGTCGGGATAGTCGTACCCCTTGTGGCACACGCCCATCCCCAGGAACTTCACGTACTCGCCGCCTGAGAGCCAGCGGAACAGATCGAAGGTATGCACGCCGCAGTCGAACAGGATGCCGCGGATGTCGCCCTCGTACATCCGGTCGTATTTGACTCGGTTCTCGGTCCCCGCCCGGTATTTCTCCGCCAGCCCGCCCCAGCCCACATGGCGGACCTCGAGCACCTTGCCGATGGTGCCCTTGTCGATGAACTGCTTCAGCCGGCGCGTGCTGGGCACGTAACGGAAGGTGAACGTGACAGCCAGGAGCCGGCGTGCCCGCTTGAACGCGGCCACCACCCGCTTGCCTTCGGCCGGCTTGAGGGTGAGCGGCTTCTCGCAGATCGCGTGCAGCTTGTGCCTGGCGGCCAGCATGAGCAGCGGGTAGTGCGCATGGGCCGTGGCGATGATCGCGACGCCGTCCAACTCCTCACGCTTCATCAGGGTCTCGGCGTCCAGATAGAACGGGACCCCGGCGAACTCGGCGGCGCGCTTCGCATACTTGCGGTTCAGATCGCATACCGCCTTCAGCTGCAAACCGCGCACCGAGAGCATCGCCTTCAAATGGCTCATCCCCGCCGCGCCACAGCCAATCAGGGCTATTCTCACCTTTTTCATTTCTTCCAGGCTTCCATTCTTCCAGCCTTCCGTTCCTGCATCATCCCGGCGTGCCGTTACGCCACCGGAACGACTCGCGTTCGATGAACGTCAGCGGCAGCCGCTCGATCCGTGCGGGCTGACCGGCAAACACCATGTCGGCCAGGATTTCCACCGCCTTGCTCCCCAGTGCCCGGGAGTCCACGGCGAGCGTCGAGATCGTCGGCGTGACCTGTTCACCTATGCCGATCCCGAGACAACCGATCACGCCCACCCGGCCGGGCACCGGAATGTTCCTGGCCTTCAGGACTTCCAGAATCCGCAGGGCCGTCCAATCCGAGAGACAAAGGATGACTTCGGGCAGCGCATCCCGATCCACCAACTCATGCACGGTCTGCTTGGTAAGCTTCTCTTCGAGAGTCGCGTCAAAGGCTTGCCCATCGGTGAAGCAGTCTATGAGGTCAACGGCGATGCTTCGCTGTTCGATACGCAGTCGATTGACGGCGCCAAGCATTTCGCGGCTGTAGTCGTGAGGACCGGGGTAGATGATGGCGGCGTGCTTCACGCCCTGCTCGCCCAGTGCGCCAAGAGTCTGATAGATATAGTCGTAAAAGTTGGGCACCGTGCACCCCACGCCTGGGACGACACTCAGCCGCCCCGCCACAACGACCGGAATGCCCGGTACGACCGCCATGCGGATGCACTCATCAGGCAAGTCCCGATCGACGAGGAGCCCATCCACCTCCATGCTCGCGAGAACGGCGGCAATGTCCTCGAACGTGGAGTCCCGTTCGTGCCGGCGAAGCACCAGATTCAGACCCCGATCCCGCACCGCCTCCTCGATTCCCCACAGCGTCTCCACGCCAAAGCTGTCGTCCGCTGCAGGCGTGGTCCGCTTGAAGTCGGGAAACAGCAATCCTATGGCTCGCCCCAGCTCGGCCGGTTCCGGAGCCGATTTGACGAATACGCCCTTGCCGGGCCGCTTGTCCACCAAGCCACGCTCCTCCAACAAATCGAGCGCTTTTTGGGCACACGAACGCGATACGCCGTACTTCAGGGTCAACTGGTGCTGGGAAGGAAGCTGTTCACCCGACCCGATCTGGCCATCCACAATCATTTTGGTGAGATCTTCCGCTATTTTCGGGTATTTCTTGGGTCTCATGCCAGGCATATCTTCAAAACAGACATGTTTTATTACATGTCTATTAATACACGCGGGGCGCTTCTTGTCAAGGGGGCGGGTGAATTCAGTGGCTCAATGCGGATGTTCGGGCGTTCGGCGGGAAGTTCAACCGATGCGGTACACGCGGAGTTCGTGAGCCGCCAGGGTTGCACGGATCCCGGCCCTGAAGGCCGAGGATGTCCTTACGGGGCCGCCGACGGGCAGAATCTGCGTGACTCGTGTCTCTCTGGAAATGGAGGATTCGCACCCTGGCAGCGGCCTCATGATGCACGACGTCCGCCATCGAAGTCGTGCCGAGCCAGCACCCGCTTGACCTGGGCCTTGAGGCATTCCGACCAGCCGGACTGGAGGCACATGAGCCCGCCGAACCCCTTGCCCTGCTCCTGCGTGAACAGCAGGTCTTCGTTCCCCTCGAAGACCTTCCGCCATGCGCGCGCGTGTGCGCGGAATTCGGGCGTGTCCCTGTGAAGTTCCAGCAGGGAGAAGTAGGGCACGATCCGCATGCCGTTGGCCAAAAACCGGCGCGTCGTCGTGAGCCCGCCGTAGTCGTGATAGGTATAGACCGTTTCGTAGCGTACGGGGGCATGCCTGCCGCTCCTCGCGGCCAGGGCGCCTGTCACGCGCAGGCAAATCTTCTGCCGGGATCTCGACACGACCGCCATCCGCGCCGTCCGGTCATAGCGGTCGGAGAATTCGGGGCAGGCCGGCACACGCGTCCGGAACCGGCAGAACGAAGACGAGACCGGCCCGGTGAGCAGGTTCCGGTTCCGGCCGTTTCGAATCGCGATCGACGACACGCACCAGCCCAGCCTCCCGTCGTGCACGACTTCCCAGTAGGGCGTCCGGACCCGCAGGGCCTCGCGCGTCCGCTCGCATCTCAGCGCGGGCAACTTCATCACAGGACCTCCTCGTCCGTCAGGGTGCCAGCCAGCGTAAGGGCGTTGTCTAGCATGACTATCTCGGCCGCTCGATGCCGAGTTTCTTCATGCGGGACTCGAGCGTGGTGGGATTGATTGCCAATATCTCCGCGGCCCCCCCGTCACCTCGGATACGCCAGCCGGTCTGTTCCAACACAGAAAGGATATGGCGCCGCTGCACGCCCGCCAAACTCGCCTCGCCGGGCAAAGGCCAGGGCTCTTTCTCCGGAGGCGTGATCTTCAGGACGGGACCGTTCGTTGCGATCATCGCTCGTTCAACAACGTTCCGCAGTTCCCGAATATTGCCCGGCCAGCCGTACTTCCGCAAGGCCTCCATGCTCACCCGCGAGATCTCTTCAACGGGTTTTCCCATTTTCGCAGCAAATTCGCTCACGAACGCGCAGACCAGAGGCTCGATGTCGCTGCGCCGCGCGCGCAGGGGCGGAAGCGTGATCGGGAAGACATGGAGCCGGAAGAACAGGTCCTTCCGGAACTTCCCGTCGCGGACGTCCCGCTCGATGTCGCGGTTCGTCGCCGCGATGACACGAACATCCACCGAAATCGGCTCCGCGCTCCCCAGCCGTTCGAACTGCCCTTCCTGCAGCACCCTCAGGAGCTTGGCCTGCGTCTGTCCCGACAGTTCCCCGATTTCGTCCAGAAAAATCGTTCCGCCGTCCGCCACTTCGAACCGGCCGATCTGCCTGGCCGATGCCCCGGTATAGGCGCCCTTTTCGTGGCCGAACAGCTCACTCTCCACCAGGGCCCCGGGCATAGCGGCGCAGTTCACGATCACCAACGACTTGCTCCTTCGGCCACTCATGTTGTGAATGGCCCGGGCCAACAGTTCCTTGCCTGTTCCCGTTTCGCCCAGGATCAAGACAGTGGAATCCGTTCTCGCCACTTCTTCGGCCTGCGCCATCACCGCCTTCATGGCCTCGCTTCCGCCCACAACACCTCCGTGCAGGTGCGCCATTCGAATCTCTTTGCGCAGGACCACATTCTCGGCTTCGATCCGTTCCTGGAGCGACTTGATCTGCCCGAAGGCTTCGTCGAGTTCCTTCGTGCGCCGGGCGACCGTGCGCTTCAACTGGCGGTTCCACACCACGAAGAGCACCAGCGCAACGAGGAACGGAATAGCGGTCTTCCACAGGATCGAACGGTCGAACTCATGTTCATATCTGACGCCTACCCACTTCCGGAAGATCGCATTACGCTCTTCCTCCGGTATGGCGTCGAGGCCTTTCTGGAGCACGCCCGCGAGGATCGGCCAGTCGCTGCGCACGCCCATTCCCAGCGGGTATTGGAACGGTATGCTGCCTGCCACTTTCAGGTTGGAGTAGCCGGCCTCTCGGATATACCGGCTGGTGACCAGAACCGTACCGGGATAGACGGTCGCCTCACCTGACTGCAGCTTCCTCAGCGCGTCCGCCACGTTCGGCGTTTCAACAATTTCGACGCCGGGGCACTCCTTCTTGATATGGTCGACCACGCCGTAGCCCTTTACGGCGGCGACCCGCAGGGCGCGCAACTCGGCCATATTGTGAATGTACGGCGTGTCGTCGCGTGCGAAGAGCACGACCGGCAAAGAGAGAAAAGGCGCCGTAGAGACGGCGAATGCGCACTGTGCGGGTGTTTGCCTTGTGCAAGCCAGCACATCGGCTTGGCGTGTTCTCAGCTTCTCCACCGCATCGTACCACGACGCAGACGGCACGAACTCGAGCCGCACCCCCAGAAGCTCCGAAAGCGCACGCATGTAGTCAACGGTCAAGCCCCGGTATCGGCCTTCCGAGTCTTCGAAGGCGACGGGCGCCCAATAGGGGTCCGTCGCCACGCGGATCACGGGATGCGCTTTCAACCACGCTGTTTCCGCCGACGTGAGGTCGACCTCCTGCCATTTCGGGCTCAGCTCCTCAACGTGCTCGGCAGGGACCCACTCCTCAAGTATCGCCGACACGTCCCTGCCCGATATGGAGTCTATGGCCTTGTCGAGCAGGGAAACCATCGGCGGCCAGTCCTTGCGAACGGCGAACGCGAGCGGGGTTCTCTCGCGCGCGGCATGGCAGGCGATCTTCAAGTTCGTGAGCGTCAGCGTCTTCATGGTGTGTGTGGCCACCGCAAGATTGCCGACCACCGCGTCGTTCTCCCCCCGCGACAAGCCGCGCATGGCCTCCTGGAATGTGTCATAGAGAACGGGCTTCAATTGCGTCTGTTCCTGGACAAACCCATGGTGTGAACTGTCGACCTGGACACCCACTCTCAAGTGCCGCAGGTCGTCCAGAGACCGGACATCGGATTCCGTTTGTGTGATGATCACGCGAGGAAAAGACAGGTACGGTTTCGAATACAGGAAGTACTGTTTCCGTCCTTCCGTGATGCCGACACACGGCAACACGTCGATCTCCCCTCTCTCGGCTCTCTGCACGGCCTCTTTCCACGAGAGGCCCGGCTCAACGCGGAACTCCACGCCCAATTTGCCGCCTATCATGGACACATAGGAGGAGGCAATACCGGCATATCGGCCGTCTTCCGTCACGAACTCAAAGGGGGCAAACTGCGGATCCACACCCAACCGGATCACGGAATGGGCCTTCAACCACTCGCGCTCCTCCCCCGTCAGGGAGACAATCCCCCTGCCAACGCGCGTCGCGGGCAGGGGAACGCCTGTCGTCGCGCCGGAAAAGTAGTGCTCAAGAATACGGCCGAAGAACGAGTCCGGTTCCTGCTTGAGCGACTCGACATGATAGTCGATTCGCGCGAGCAGACGTTGCCCTGGCCTGAATCCCTTTCGGCACGCGAACTTCAGTTGCCTGGGATTGAAGATCACGGAGGTGTGCGATACGCCGTAGACCCTCTCGTGGAGCGCGCCGAACAAGCGGTTCACCACCGCTGCGTCCGCCGTTCCGGCATCCAGCGCCTTGAAGGCGGCTTCGTAATCGTCAAATTCCAGATAGTCGGCATCCACGTCGAATTCGGCCAGCAGGACCTTGATGCCTCTGTCCCCATCGGTATGAATGCTCCCGCGCATTACCGCGACCCTCTTTCCCGCCAGGTCGAGGAACGACTGGATGGCAACGCCTCGTCGTGCGTACACCGCCCCCCAATTCACAAAAACCGTCTTCTCGGAAAAATCGTACGTCTCTTCCCGCGACTTCGAGAAGGCTACGTCCAGCATCACGTCAATGTCGCCGTTCTCCAAGCGCCGCAGGCACTCTTCCCACGTGCCGTCGATCCAGACGATCTCCCAGCCTTCCTCCCGCGCGACGTACTTCAGAATGTCCGGAAATATCCCAACAACCTCACCGGCGGCATTCCTGAAGGCCTTGGGGACGTTGTCGTACGTACCGATGCGGACCAACGTCTTCCGGGAAGGGGGCTCGGCATGTACGGCCGGAGAAACGATCAACGCCCACGCGAGGAAGGCGATCGTCTGAACGCAGCGAGAACGCCCATGATGTGAAACGGTTTTTCGCATCGGGTTCCCTCGACATCCGCGCCCTACGTGTACCACGTTCTGTCGCATAAGTCCATCGGCAAAGCCCTGCCGGCGTGGGCCAACAGGCGGCGGCACGCCGTTTGGCCCATGATATTCCGTAGGGATACGAAATATCGTAGCGCGTGACCCTGCGAGCGCGTGTCTTCCGCACGGCTCATCGGGCCGCGGCACCTGCATTTGCAGGCCATCACGGCCTCCTGCGGCGGACAACGGGCAGTTGGCACGGGATTTGCTGTAGGGATAAGCAGTAGCAACCGGGAGATTGGGACCATGCCGGAAGCGCATGCGGTTAAGGTGCTGGCAGAACCGCGGGATACGTGTCAGTTTCGGGTATCCGTGGTCAAGCGTAAACAGCCGTACGTGTGCGTCCGCATTGAAGGCTCGATGACCAAAGCGGGCACAATCCGATTCCTCTCCGCGGCCGCAAGGCACGCCCGGCAGATCGACACCCACCGCTTCCTTCTTGATCTACGGGACGCGCAAAACGTGACGAGCACGCTGGATGACTACGAAATAGCCTACAGAGAGTTGGAGAACCTGGGCATCTGGCGGGGCTCGAAACTGGCCCTCTTTACCCGATCGAAATCCGCCACGGACAGCTTCTTCCAAGTCGTTGCCTACAACGCAGGCTACCTCTGCGAGATATTCTCCGAGGAGGCCGCGGCCGTGAAGTGGCTTCAAGACTAGAAGCCGACACCCACGTCGCGCCCGCGGGCCGAGTCAGCCCGCCGCGGGCGGGTCATCGACATCCGGCAAGCCGCGTGCGGCGCAGCCTCGTTTACTTCCCCATCCCCTTCAGCGCCCTGAGACAGCGTTCAACCGACTCGAGCGGCGGGTAGGCATCGCTTTCGTATTCGACGATGTACCACTCGGTGTTGCCGGTCGTCTCGCACAGGCGGAAGACGTCCGGCCAGGGGATGTCATCCTCGCCGATCATGGGCCGGAACCCGAGTTTCCGGTCTTCCTTAGCCTTCTCAACGGAATACGGCTTCAAATGAACGGTGACGGCCCGCCCGGGGTAGCGCTTGAGGATGGCGACGCAGTCGCCGCCGCCGGAAAGCGCGTTGCCGGTATCGAGCTGCATGATCACGTCCTGCTTCGTGTTGCCGAAGAACGTGTCCCACGGCTGCTCGCCGTCGAGCGGCGCGAACTCGATGTGGTGGTTGTGGTAGCCGGTCAGCATATCGTGCGCGGCCAGCTTGTCGGCCAGCGCGTCGAAGAACGTCGCCAGCTTCCGCCAATCCCCGCGCGTCTTGCGCAGGTCGGCCGGGATCCCGGGCACGATCACGAACCGATTGCCGAGCGTCTTGTTGACGGCAATCGTCTCGTCGAGCTTGTCGTCCTGGACCATGGCGAACGGGGTGTGCGTGCCGCAGCAGACCAGCCCGTACTCATCGAGCATGCCGCGGTATTCCTGGGGACTGTGGTTCGGCAGGCCCGCGAACTCGACCCCGTCGTACCCCATCGCCGCCACGGCCTTCAGCGTGCCGCGCGCGTCTTCCGCCAGTTGGTTCCGGACCGAATACAACTCCAACCCGATCGGTACTCTCGCCATCTGCCCGCCTCCTGTTGTGTGTGCCGTCGCTACAGACGAATCCGCATAGTCTATACGTGCCGGGTCCCGTTCTGCAAGAGGCACAGACAACTGGAAACGGCGAGCGCGCCCGGCAACGTGCGTCGCCGGCCCTCGCCCACCGCGGCTCGCGTGGACGCTCGCCCTCCAGGCCTCCCGGTGCTGGTCCGGCGGCCGCCTCGGCCAATGAGGCCGGAGGCGTAGCCGCTCGCCGACGCCATGACCTGATGACCCGATGACGCCGGAACTCCCCCAATCCCGGGCGTCACCGGGTCAACGCGCCACCGAGTCGGTCCCGATGCCCCCGGACTTGACAGAAATGAACCCCTCTGCTACTGAGCGTGGACTTCTTTCAGACAGGGAGACGCCACCGATGCAGAGACGACAGACCATGAAGCGGGTTGTACGCGGAGCGAAGCCGAACGAACTCGATAACGTCCTGGAGTTTCTGAACGCGCAGATGGGCCCGGCGTCCTATTTCGAGGCGCGAATGCGCACGCATCCCACCGCGCGCCCGGCCGATTCGCGCATCGTGCTGGTCGGCCGTCAGGTGGCGGCGCACATCCGCGTGTTCCGCAAGCCGATGCGGCTGCGCGGCGGCGTGATCACGGCCGGGCACCTGGCGGAGGTCATCACGCACCCGGACCACCGCCGGCACGGGTACGGCGGGGCCGTGCTGCGCGACTGCGCGGCGTACATCCGGGCCCAGGGCTGGCCGCTCTCCTGCGTGTGGAGCGGCGTGACCAACTTCTACTGCAGCGAAGACTGGGTCCGGTTCCCGCTCGTCTCGACCACGCTCCAGACCGCCTTCTGGCGGCCCGAACCGTCGCCGGGCATTCGCGTACGCCGCTACGAGCGCGGCCGCGACGATGCGGCGGCGGCGGAGATCTACGCGGCGTACAACCGCGATCGGGACCTCTCGGTCGTGCGCGACGCGGAGTACTGGCGCCTGCACCACTCGTGGATCCGGGGCGAAGACGAGTCCGCATTCCTCATCGCCGAGAAGAACGGCGAACCGGTCGGCTATTGCCGCGGGGCGATGGGCGGGGGCCTGCGCGACTCCACGCCGGCCCTGCTCGAGTACGGAGTGCGCGACGGGCACGGGGACGCGGGCGTCGCGCTCGTCACCGCGCTGATCCGCTGGACAAAGGAACGGAGCGACACGCTCAACATGCGGCTGCCGGTCGACGAACCGCTCATCACGCAGTACCCGCGGCTGCGCTACTCACGGAGCCTGACGGAAACCATGCTCATGCGCGTGATCGACCTGAAAGGCATCCTGGACGTCGCCCTGACGAACGCGGACCAGCGGCTGAAGACGATCGGGTTCAAGGGCGCGCGCACCATCGCCATGGAGGTGCTCGGCCAGAAGTGCGCGATCGAAATCGCGCACGGGTCCGCAACCGCCAGACGCCTGCCCAAAACCGCCGCCGCGGCGCCGTTTCCCCAGACGGAATTCTTCAAACTGCTCTTCGGCGCCACAATGGAGAAAGATCTCTCGGGTTTCAGCCGCGAGGACCAGCACCTGCTGCGCGACCTGTTCCCGCCCGCCGGGCCGGTCTACTGGCGGGCCGATGTGCTGTAGCCGGGGGCCTGCCGCGGCGGCTCGCGAGGACGCTCGCCCTCCATACGCCCCAGAATGTGTCATTTGGAGGGCGAGCGTCCTCGCGAGCCGGGTCACGGACAGTCTCCGCTTCACTGTCCTTCTGCCAGATGCCACGTTGGATCGGCCTGCCGGAGCACGGCGTTGGCCTTCTCGATCTGCGCGGCGAGCACACGCCGGGCGGCGTAGATATGGCCCGGCTCGATATGCGCGCAGTTGTCGAAGCTCAGGATGAAGCTGTCGGCCTGCTCGAGCGCCTGCCGGCACTCGCGGGCGAGCAGGAACCGGCCCTTGCGCTGTGCCTGCTCCGCCGCGCGCTCGAGCAGCCAGTGGTACTCGTAGTCCTCCAGCCCGTCGCGCATCATGGCCAGCCGGATGGAGGGCGACACCGTACCGTCGGCGTTGGGATAGAGCATGGCCGCCTGGTGCGGCTTCTTGTAAGGGTCGCCCCCGCTCCAGCGATTCATGGTCCAAAGCAGGTAGCCGTCGATCCCGTACTTCCACTGCATCCAGAACAGGACACGGTGGTCCACGCCGCGAACGGTCAAGCCCGCACCCGGCCGCGGCGAACCGTACCCGTTGTACCACCAGGCGCCGTTGCCGAGCTTGCGCTGTTCGCGCAACACATTCATGTTGAACGAGTTGATGTTCATGCACCACGTGTTCATCCCGCGCAGAACCGGCGAGGGGGTCTCCGCGCCGAAGAGGCGGATGTCGGGGTCCGCCGCGCGGATCGCGGCGTAAACACGATTCAGCATGTCGATGTCCAGGTCTTTGCGCGTGTGCTTGTGACAGACCACTTCGTCCGCGGGATACACCAGGTAGTCCTCGAACCAGCCCTTGCCGCGCAGGTACTGCGCGATCACCCGGTAGGCTTCGGTGACGCGTGCGAAATATTCCGGACTGCCCATCTTCGCGTTCATGAACGTCGGCCTGTCAAACCGGTACGGCACGGGCATCATGTTCCGGCGCAAACCCAACTCCCGCGTGCGCGCCATGCGCCGTTCGAATTCGGCCGTGGCGCCGAGGACAATGCGGTTGTCCTGCAGCTTCAGCGGGATCGGATCGGTGAAGTGGTGCGGACTGAACCGGTAGGCGGCCAGCATTTCGATGAGGCGCGGGCGCCAGTCGTCGGCGAACTGCCCGTAGGCGATATTGCCGAAACAGGCACTGACCTCCTCGTGCCATTTCCATGGCCCGTAGATGAAGACGGTCGTGCGGGCATGCTGATAGACGGGTACGTCGAAATCCCACACATGGACCACGAGCGGAACCGTCAACTCCTCGCGTTGGGCTCGTATGCGCACTCCGCCCTGGTAGTCGCCGGCCGGCGTGTCCGGCGGCACATGCACCTCCAGCCAGATCGGATAGTGCCGGGCCTGATCCGCGGCAAAGGCGCGAGGGCCGGGCAACGGGTCCGGCCAGCCTTCGGGGCCGTACTTCTCCACGGGCACGTAGCCCACCGGGCTCCAGGACAGATGCGCGGCGGGAATCACGGCATTTCCGGGGCCGCGCAGATCCGAAAGTTCAACCGTGACCTCGCCCAGGCCCGGCGCGGCCCGCGGCCGGAGGACCACTTGCACCGCTTCGCGCTCGTTGCGGGCCGCCGCCAGGCGCACAACCGGATCGGCGGCACCCGAGAAGGAGACCTCCTCCGAGGCCTGGATCTTGGTCGTGGGCCCCTCGAGCCACAGGATGGCGGTTTCCGTTTCTTTCAGCAGACGCCGGACCGGTTCCGGGCTGGCGGGCCTGTAATGGCCGGCCTGCGTGGCGCGCACGTTGTCGATGAAGAAATCGGCGACCTCGCCGTGATCGTAACTGCTTTCGCTCAGCCAGAAGCTCAGGTTCTGGAAGCCTGCCGCCCACGGCAAACCGCGGATACAGAGCTGCTCGTGCGACCAGCGGCCCTGGCGCAGGTCGGTCAGGCACGTGCCGTATATGTGCCGCCCGTCGCCGTCCTTCAGCGTCACGTTCAACGCGAAGTCAGGGTCCTTCCGCAGGCTGCTCGTGAAGTAGACATCGAACTCGACGAAGTCGTAGCCGGAGAGATCGATGGGTTGGCTGTACTGCTTTCTCACCGACGGCCAGCCCATCGGGTACTTCTTCGCCCCCACCGTCTCGGCGTCGTGATGGTCTACCGCCACGCGGAAGTTCAACGCATGCCGCCCGCGCTTGACCCACTGCCGGCTCTGCCGGAAACTCGCCTCCTTCTGCGCGCCCGTCTTCCAGCCATCGAGCGTCTCGAAATCGTCGATCAACAACCCCTCGTACGGCGCGCGCGCCGCCTGGATGGCGGCACCCGCACCGACCGTTACCGCGGCCAGCGCGCAAACGGCGGCCGCCGCATACTTGATTTTCGTCCAGGTAAGCATCCTGAGCACTCCTTTCGCCACCAGGCCGGATGCGCCGGCCGAGACCAGGCTCCCCCCCAGGGCGGCCATACCCGCCGCATGGCACGAACCGGTCAGGCCGGCCGCGGCGGCTTGCGCCGTCTCTTCGGTCAGATAGGCGGCAAGGGCCACGACCGAGACGGTGACGCCGCGCTTCGCGAGCAGCGCCCGCATCCGCCGTACGGCCCGGGAGATCCGCATGCTCACCGCCGCCTCGGAACAACCCAGTTCCTCGGCGACCGCCCGCTGGGGTTTGCCCTGCAGGAAGTGCAGCACGACAGCCTCCTGGTACCGCCGCCCCAATCCGGAGACGGCCTCGTTGATGTGATGCTCCATCCCCGTCCACCAGGACACTTCAAATTGCGTCTCTTGCACTTGAGCCAACTCCACAGCGACAGCTTCACGCCGCTTGCGCCGGGCTTCTTCCCGCCGCATGTGGGCGACCACGTAATTGGCTGTCCGGAACAACCACCTGGCCAGCCCTTTCCGGTTCCGAATCCGCTTCGCCTTGCGCGCCAGCACGATGAACACCGCCTGCGCGGCATCCTCCGCAAGGCCGACGTCTCCGTTCAGCCCGCGCAGACAGGTGTTGTACACCAGCGTCTGATGCCGCTCCACCAGCCGGCGAAAAGCCTCTTCGGATTCAACGTCGACGAACTGCTGCAGGAGTTCGGTGTCGGTCATGCGTCCACTCCCGACTGGCCCAGACACGTCTATCCGGGCCGGAGTCCCGGGGCCCTGTTCGGTTCTCCGTCATAATAGCGCCCACCGGGGGCGACAACCCAACAGAATTTCCTGTTGGCGATTGACGACTGCCGATTAGGCCGGAAGCATGCGGCATCACCCACAGGTGGCAAGCGAGCCCGGCTCAACAATATAGAGCAAATTTGACAGGCGCCAGCACCTGTTTCCATTTAAAAAAAACCGTCAAAAAGACAGTGTGCGCCGAGAGACTCAACAGGATAAGACAAGTTTTCCAGAGCTTCGGCCATTGCCGGCCAACGGGTGAAGCGTGTATGCTACCGGAAATAGGGGGCGGCTCGGCACAGCCTCGCCCATGTATCGTGCTTCTGGAGGGCGAGCGTCTCGCGAGCCGAGTTCACGGGATGAGCTCAGGAGCAGGGCAGACGCGCGGCAAAGCCATGCGCCCGAGAAAAGGGCCGCTGACCTCTGAGTTCTGAGATCTGAGATCTGGGCTGCGGGCGAAGCCTGCGGCAGGAGGCCATCATGCTGCCGACCGTCGATTTCTGCGGTAAAGCGGTCACCCGCCTGATCTGCGGCGGGAATCCGCTGAGCGGGTATTCGCACGTTTCACGCGAGTTGGACTGGGAGATGATCGAGTACTACTCCATGCCGAAGATCCAGGCACTGCTCGACGACTGCTGGCAATGCGGGATCAACACGTTTCAGTCGCGCGGGGACCGGCATCAGATGCGCGCGTACCTGGAGCACCGGCAGAACGGGGGCAAGCTGCAGTGGATCGCACAGACGGCCTCGGAGTTCGCAAACATCCACGGCAACATTCGCGAGATCGCCCGCTATGAGCCGATCGCGATCTATCACCACGGCACGCACACGGACAACTCGTGGCACGCGGGCAAGATCGACGGCGTGCGTGACTATCTCAAGTCCATCCACGATCACGGCTTGCCCGCCGGGATCGGAACACACATCCCGGAAGTGGTCCGGTATGCCGAGGAGCACGGCTGGGAGACGGACTTCTACATGTGCTGCTTCTATAACCTGGCGCGCGGGTACAAGGCGGCACCGGCGACGGATCAAAACGCCTACGCCCAGGACAAGTTCCCGCCGGACGATCCGGCGCGCATGAGCGCAGTCGTGCGGCAGGTCGCCAAGCCATGCATCGCGTTCAAGATCATGGCCGCCAGCCGCAACTGCCGCACGCCGGACAGCACGCGCGAGGCGTTCCGTAGCGCGTTCGAACAGATCAAGCCGGGCGACATGGTGGACGTGGGCATGTTCCAGAAGCACAAGAACCAGGTGGCGGAGAATTGCGGGATGGTAAGAGAGATCCTGGCCGCATCCGCCCGCGCCGCGCCCTGACCCGCCCCACGATCGCCAATCGCCAATCGTCAATACCCTCTACCCCCACAGCCCGGTGGCGGTGGGCTGCACGGGGAAGAGCGCTCCGAGCAGCGCCTTGTATTCGGGCGCCATCGGCAGCGTAGCGGCCGCGATCTCGTCGATCGACTTCAAGCCCAGCAGCAGGTAGAGAAAGGCTTCCTGATCCAGCGAGATCGAGACCTCTTCCTGCGGCTCGGCGTACGCCCAGCTCCGCTGCACGGCGAGGCGCGCGAGTTGGCCACCTACGTTGAAGCTGATGCGCGGGACCTCGTAGCCCAGCGAAATCGCAATCAGCCGGCGCTGGAGCTCGGGCGTGATCTGGCTCAGGATGCCCGCCAGGTTCAGCACCTGCAGCATATTGCCCGATTCCGTCGTCTGGCAAAGGGCGGGCGTGAAACCGAGCGACCCCTCCCGATACCAGCGGTAGAGCGAGTAGTCCAGCGGCAGGCGAGCCGTAACGCGCGCCGCGCCGGCCCGGTACGCCTTCAGCAGCGTGTGGCGCAACAGGGGCACGAGGACCTCCGGGTAGGCCGGGTCGATGGCCGCATCCGCGATCTGGGATTCCGGTTCCGACGAGCCCGGCCCCGTACCGGGCTCGGCGGCGAACATGTACCCGCGCACCTTGCCGTCGCGCTCCACGACCACACGCCAAGGATCTTCTTCCGACTCGGACGCGTCGGCGGACTCGCGCGGCTGCGCGCCCGTGCGCCCCGCATTGAAGCGGCGGTACAGCGCCGCACGCCGCACGTGGTCCTTGCCGGCATGGTAGGGGCGAACGGCCGCTTCCGGCTCGCTCGGCGCCGAGAGGACCGCTTCCGGATCCGTCAGGCCGCCGCGCGACGACAAGCCCTTGAGCGGAAACAGAATCTGGCCGCGCGGAAAGGGAACGTATCCGAACCGGCCGTAGAACCGGCAGTAGCCCCCGAGCCGCGACAGGTGATAGCCTTCGCCGCGCATCCACTCGACCAGGTCCGCCATCAGCCGCGTGGCCAGTCCGCGCCGCTCATGGTCCGGGTGCGTCCCCACCAAGCCGACATCGCCCTTGATCACCGCGCAGGATCCGATCTGGAGTTCGTGCTTGCGGATACGCGCCACACTCGCGATCTCGCCCGCCACCGTCAGCACGCGGAAGGCGGCCGGGTCCGACTCCACCTCCTGCCGCCGGCGCTCCCAGCCGGGCGAGCCGGGCTCCGTCTTGAACGCGGCGGCCAGCACCCGCAGAATCCCCACCTCGTCGCCCGAGCGCCCGCGGCGGATGTCGACGTCCGTCAGCCCCGGCGCCGGTGCCGCGGATTCCGGCCCAAGCGGCGCCGGCTCGGCCAGGGTCGAGCCCTGCGCGGAGCGGCCCACGCCCAGAGCTTCCAGCCAGGCGGCCTTCCAGTCTTCCGACTTCTCCGCCATCCACTGCTGCAGTCCGCCGTCGTCGCGATCCTGCGACTCCTCAGTTTTCCGCTCCTTCAACTTGCCCATCTTCCGCCCTTCCGCCACTCAGCCCTTCCACCCTTCCACCCTGCCGCGCCGAAGCCGCGAGTCCCCGCCCCTGCGAGCCGGGACGCTGTTGGGGCGAAGGCGGCCTTCGCTACACCTTCAGCGCCGTCGATTTCGAATGCTTCTTCACCTCGTCGGCCGTCACCTCACGCCCCAGTTGCTGCGAGAGATAGACACCCTCGGCGATCAGCATCATGTTCAACCCGATCGCCGCGGTCGGCAACAGTTCGGTCTCGCCCCTGAGCGCCGCCGCCCAGTGCCCTTCCCGATCGAGGGAGAGCTGGCTTTCCGGGAAGCAACTGCCCCAACGCGACATGAGCGCCTTCACGTTCACCGTCGCGTCCATCTCCATGTCGCTCAGCGTCGTGTGAAACGCGAACGGTTCCAGCGTGAGCCCGCCCTTCGACCCCACGATCTTGTTGCCGTCGGTGCCGCCCAGGTGAATGGCCCAGGCCTCCTCGATGAAAAACGTGATGCCGCCCGCCATCCGCACGATCGCGACTGCCAGCTCCTCCACATCGAACTGGCTCTGCTTGCGCCGCTCTTCGTACATCGGGATCTCCTGAAAAGTCGACCCGCTGATCGTGAGCACCTCCGGATTGCCCAGCAGGTAGAGCAGCTTCGTGATCGCATAGATCCCCATGTCGTACAGCGCGCCGCCCGCCGCCACCTTCTTCTGCACGAACGAGGTGCTGCCGTAGCCGTCCACATAGCAGCGGCCGCGCCGGCGGTAGTGACTGCTCTTGGCGTAGTACAGCTTGCCGAGTTGCCCGTCGTCGATCAGACGCTTCGCCGCCATCGTCTCGGGCGCCAGAATGCCGCCCGCCTGCATGTACAGCTTGCGGCCCAGTTCCCCGGCTTTCGCCACCATGCGCGCGGCGTCCGCGTAGGAGCCGGCCAGCGGTTTTTCGCAGTAGACCTCCTTGCCCGCCTCCATGGCCGCGATGCTGATCGGCGCGTGCAGGTTGTTGTGCACACACACATCGACCGCCTGGACTTCGCCCAGTTTCAGCAGATCATGGTAGTCCTTGAACGCGTGCGCGAACCCGCGCGCGGCGGCGACCCGCTTCGCTTCCTCCTCGTTGACGTCCGCTACGCCCACAATCTCGACACCCGGCACCTTCTCCCACCGGCCCATGTGCACCTTGCCGATCTGCCCCGCGCCGATGATCCCGATCTTCACCTTCCCGTCGCCCGACATGCTGTGCTCCTCCCAGGGTTCCCGCCACGCATATCCCCTTAGGATATCCGCTTCGCGGGAGGGAGTTCAACCAAATAGAGGGAGAAAAGACCGGAAGCCACACGGCGGTCTGTCGCAATCGTGCGGCAGTCTGCATCAACACCGCGCCGGCCGCAACGAATCGCTCATGATCACGATGAAAGTCATGCCGAGCCCCTTCGCGGCGAGGAAGGGCAAAGAGTGCCGCCCCACAGCGGGGCGAGTGGCCAAGCGCCAACCGGACGCTTGACGAATCCGCCGGCAGGTGAAATCCTGACAAGACCATGCCCATGAACGGCTCAGACGACCAACAGATCGGGTGGCAGGCGACGAGCACGACGGGGGTCGTTGCCGCCGGCGGCGCCGACGCTGTCGCCGCGGGAATGCGCCTTCTGGCTGACGGCGGCAACGCGGCGGATGCCGCCGTCGCCACGATCTTCGCGCTGACCGTCACCGATCACGGCGCCTGCTCGATCGGCGGCGAGGTCCCTCTTCTGATCTACGACATGCGGAATCAGGAGGTGAAAGCGCTCTGCGGCCAGGGGCGCGCGCCGCTGGCGCAGGAAGCCATCGACTGGTACATGACGCACGGCATCCCCGGCGCCGGCGACATCAAGATGGCGCCCGTGCCGTCCGTTGTCGATCTCTGCATCACGACGCTCCAGCGGTACGGCACGCGGACGTTCGAACAGGTCGTGGCGCCGACACTGGCGCTGCTGGACGCCGGGGCAGAGCCCTGGCACCCGAAGCTCGCTCGGACCCTTCGCAGGCTGATTGAGACGGAAGAGGCCGTTCACGGCAGCCGGGAAGAGAAGCTCCAGGCGGCAACCGATCGCTTCTACGGCAGGAGCAACCACAGAGACGATATCGCCGACGAACTGGAAGCGTACTACATCGAGAAGGGCGGATTCCTGCGCAAGCGCGATCTTGCCGCGCACGTGACGACGGTCGAAGACCCGGTCACCGTCGAATACCGGGGCTACACGATCTGTAAATGTGGGCCCTGGACCCAAGGCCCGTTCCTCTGCCAGGCGCTGCGGCTGCTGGAAGGGTTTGACCTGAAGCGCATGGGCCCGTTCTCGGCCGATCACATCCATGTCGTGACGGAAGCCGTCAAGCTGGCCATGGCGGATCGTGACGAGTATTACGGCGATCCGGATTTCGTGGAGGTCCCGCTGCCGGCTCTGTTCTCGGATGCCTACACCGCGATTCGACGCGCATTGATCGACATGCAGAGCGCATCCCCGGAAGCCCGGCCTGGTGATCCACACGGGATGAAACCGCTCAAGGGTCCTGGCGTCTTCCGTCCGGGGGTCGGCGGCACGACGACCTGCGTCGTGGCGGACCGCTGGGGCAATGTCGTCGCCGCAACGCCCAGTGCAAACGTCCCAAAAGAGCCGCGGGACGGCGGGAAAGCCGGCGTGACGTTCGGCAATCGCCTGCGCAGCCTCAATACGACTCCGGGCCACCCGAACTGCATTCAGCCCGGGAAACGGCCCCGCATCACGCTCACGCCCACGATCGTCCTCAAGGGCGGCAGACCGGTCATGGCGGTCAGCGTGGCCGGCGGTGATCTGCAGGATCAAGTGACACTGAATCTGTTGCTCGACGCTATCGAGTTCGGCATGCGGCCGGACCGCGCGGTCATCGCGCCGCGCTTCGCCACGGCCCTTCACCAGGACTCGTTTGACCCCAACCCCGACCGCACACAGGCCTTCAAGGGGGCGGGAGCACTGTCCGTCAGCGAAACGGTGGCGAACCACGTGCGGGAAGAACTTTCCCGGCGCGGCCACAAGCTCGACGTCAAGACGGATCCGATTGCCCGACCTGTTATGATCTATATCGATCAAGACAGCAGCGTGCTCCATGCGGCCGGTGACCCGGCGGCAGGACGACACGCGGCGGGGCTGAACGAGACGGGTCAACGAAGCTCTCAGAAAGATGTTTCCAGCGGATGAATGCGCGGCAACGGATGCAGCCTGTATTCCGGTTCCAATCCGCCGCGGTCCATTCGTCCGCTGGAAAGCCTGCCGGTCTGCAAGCCATGCGGAACTACGGTTTCGCGGAATTCTCGACTGGCGACCCCACTTCGCCCTTCGGGCTTCGAGGGACTGGTTGACGATTGACGATTGTGGCACCGCCGCCTCCGGCCGAGTATACTACATGCGGTAAGCAGCGGGAAGGGAAAGCCCCGGCTTGGAAGAAGAGGCGCAGGTTCAG
Organism: Kiritimatiellia bacterium; assembly: GCA_016929905.1. Lineage (GTDB taxonomy): Bacteria > Verrucomicrobiota > Kiritimatiellia > JAFGHX01 > JAFGHX01 > JAFGHX01. Next base: position 29,653 of record JAFGHX010000455.1, on the reverse strand, counting down.
CCCAGCGCCCGCTCGGCGGCGGCGTAGATGCGGTCGAGCTCACGTTGCCTGGCGGGGTCCAGCTGGAAATCGGACTCGGTGAGTTTCTGCTGAATCAAGTCCCTGGCTTTTTGCCGGATGGTGCGGCAGCCGGCGCCCTGCCAGCTCCGGATCTTCATGTGCTCGAACATCGGGCTCGGCTTGTAGAACGCGCGCATAACCGCCACGGTGGACGGGAGCGCAAGGAAGTCCTCGCCGCCGAGGACGCGCTCCATTTCGCCGAGGAACTCCGTCATCTCCCCCATGAGTTCGGACGGCGCGCAACATGCGATCGTCTTCACGGCATGCTCGGCGATCTCGCGGTCGATCATGAACTGTTCGAGACTGAACGCGTCGTCCACGCAAAGGTTGCCGGCCCCGTCAAAGCGGCGCGCGCCGAGCAGAGCCCCGATCATGGCGAGGGCCGATTTCTCGGCGGCCGCCTGCTCGTCGGGCAGACACGCCCCCGTATGCAGCGTGACGCCGGAGAGCGGCACGCCCCGCACGGGGTCGCGGCCGTTCAGAGCCGCGTTCAGGTGCGCGTTCACGACCTGGTAGACGAATGTGTGCGGGGCGCCGTGCGCGCAGTTGCAGTGCCGGAAGTCGACCGGGCCGCCGGCATTCACTCCCGTCCTGATCTTGTGTTCCGGGAACGCCAGCGAAACCAGGATGGCGGTCCCGTAGTTCTCCGCCATGACAAGCGCGGCCGACGCGGCGAGCCCGGCCGGGCTCCCGATCCCGGGCACGCCGTAACCCACGAGCCTGATGGGGTGCGTCTTGCCGCGGTCGGTCGCGTCATAGATGTTGTCGAGATCCGTGTCGGACATCTTCAACGGGGAGACCACGCCGAGTATCAGGCTGAACGGCTCGCCCATCACCTCGCACATCTCCTCGATGAACGGTGACTGGCGCGGCGAGGAATAGAACGAGCCGCGTACGGCTTCGGCCGCGTTCTCGAAGCAGGTCTTGTACGTGACCACGTCTTGAAGCATCGGCGGCACGTCCTGGGGTGTCACGCAATACGGGCCACGGCTGCCGCACGCCTCGACCACCCGGCAGGATTCGGCCAGATCCGCCACCGCGGACGGGCGCAGTTCTCCTGTGCGCCAATCGATCACATCCATCGAGTACCCGCCGCACCCGACCTGCACCGGTTGAGACGATGCCGGGTCGGCCGTTTTGGCCGGCGCGGCACGGGCCTTGCCCTCTTCAGGTTTGGTCACGGGCGCGCGATAGCGCGATTCGAACAGATCGCCGCTGATCCGCACGCGGTCGCCCGTAACGTCCAGCCCGTCGCGGCCCGCCAGATCGTTCTTCAGGCGCCGATGCGTCAGGCATATGCCGTCCCTGCTCAACAACTCCCGGGCGCCCTCCCAGACACGCTGGGCGGTTTCGAGCGTAATGCCCACATCGGAAATCCGCAGCTCCAACTTCATGGCATGTCCTCTTCACTCCCAGGCCATCCGGTCGCCGCCAATGCCCGCGCCGGCACCGGCCGCACGGGGATCCGCGCCGTCACGGGCCGGATCTCGCCGCGGCGCAGGCCCAGCTCGCGCGAAAGGATGCCCTCCACCAGCCTGCCGCACGTCTTACCCTGGCACAGGCCCATCCCCGCGCGCGTCATCCGCTTCACCGCATCCACGTCGCGCGCGCCCATGCGGATCGCCGCCAGCACGTCGCGCTGCGTGACCTCCTCGCACCGGCAGATGATGGTGTCATCGCTGTTCATCCGCGTCCTCCCGAAAGGCCCAGCACGCATGCTGTCGAAGGCAATCGATGGCCGTCGACAGCAATCGAACCCGCGATCAGTGCTCATTCGTCTTCATTCGTGGTTCCGGTATTCCGCTCGCCGCACTCCCGGCGACCCGCACGTGCCGCACCTCGTGAATGAACCGTTTCGGGACGGCAACCGTCAGGGCACGGCAGGTATCGTCTTTGCGCATCTGCCGCACCGCCACGATCGTTCCCTCGCACACCGCCCGGCCCCGCCGGTCGACGCCGAGCACCTTCTCGCCGGGTTCGGGCAACGGAATCAGTTCGTAGGGCAATGTCACCGTCGCTTCCGTTTCGCTGTACGTCGCATCGAGCACGAAGATGGCGAGCCCCGGGCAACGCGTCACGCAAAGGCCGCAGCCCGTGCAACGCGGATCGAGTTTCGGCATGCCGGTCATGCGCGCGCCGATCGCGATGAAGCCCTTCCGGCACGCCTTCTCGCACGGGTTGCACGGTATGTCCTGCACGCATTCCAAGACCGCTACCGGCCCGCTCGCGATCCGCTCATCGCCCGGATAGAGGCCGGCGGCCCGCATCTTGCCTACATCGAGCACGCCGGGACCGCCGGCGTAGGGGCAACGGGACTGCTGCATGTCTGTCGATACCTCCGATGGAGCTCGGCCTTTCGCCGCGCGATCAACTCGCCGAACGGGCCGTCTCTCAAGACGGCGAGACTCGCGTTCACCTCTCCCGCCAGTCGCGATTCCGTTTCGGCGTCGATCCTGCCGAGCGCCGCGGCGGCCGAGATCGCGGCCAGCTTTCCCTCCTCCATCGCCGAGGAGGCCTCCTCAATCCCGGAGACGTCGCCGGCCACCCAGACGCCGGGCCGGCTGGTCAGCAACGATTCGTTGTGCGCCGGAACCCGCCCGCCGAGTTCCGCCACGTACGTCATCGCCAGCCCCAGCGCGCGGCACAGTTCCGCCGCCGGGGACAGGCCCACCGCGATGCAGACGAGATCCGCATCGAACGTCTGTTCCGTGCCCGGGACCGGCCGAAACGCATCGTCGACGGCGGCAATCGTGCAGCGCTGCACACAACCGTTCCCCTCCGCGCGGAGTATGGTGCGGCGCGTCAAGAGCGGCACGCCCATGCGCCGGATCTTGGCCGCGTGCACCAGATACCCGCCGACCTCGTCCATCCCTTCCACCACGGCCGCAACGTCAATCCCGGCCTGAAGCAGCTGATAGGCGACGATCAGCCCCACATTGCCCGCCCCCACGACGAGAGCCCGCGTGCCCGGCCGAACGCGGTGATAGTTGACCAGCGTCTGGGCCGCACCCGCTCCCATGACGCCCGGCAGCGTCCAGCCGGGGAACGCAAGTGCGTTCTCCGAAGCGCCGGTCGCGACAATGACCGCACGTGCCGCAACGGTCAGCGCGCTCCGGTCGTGCGTCGCGCCAAGCGTGTTGTCCGGGAAGAGACCCCACACGGCCGTGTTCAAATGGATCGGGATCCGCAACTCCCGGCACCGCGCCAGGAGCCGCCGCCCGATCTCGAAGCCGCGCACGCCCGCCATGTGGCGGTCGGACCCGAAGAACTTGTGGATCTGCTTGAAGAGCTGCCCGCCCGCCGCCGGCTTCTCGTCCAGAACCCGCGCGTCCACGCCGAGCTCCGCCAGTTGCAGGGCCGCGGAGAGCCCGGCCGGGCCGGCGCCGATGACGGCGGCTTCACACGTTTTCACGCTACAGGCCATTCGCCCAGCCCGTCCTGTGTCTTGATCTGCATGTTCTCGCGCACGAGCGTGACGCACGTGCGCACGTTCGGCGTTCCGTCAACCGTCATCACGCAATCGGTGCATTTCCCGATCGCGCAGAACACGCCGCGCGGCGCGTGCCGCTTCTCCGTCCTGCGAAACGCCTTCCAGCCGGCGGCAACCAGCGCGGCGGCAATCGTTTCGCCCGCACGCGCCTCGACCGGCCGGCCGTCGACGAAGAACGTCAGCGTGTCCGCCCGCGGCAACGGGCCGAGAATGGGGTGCTGAAGGATGCGGTTTGCGTTCATGTTCGCCCTCCCGGCTGCCGGTGGGCGTTGAAGGCTTCGATCTGCGCGTGCACCCGGGCCGCATCGTATTCCGGCCGGAACCAACGCAGGGCCTGAAAGACCAACCCGCCCTTCGGCGTGCGGAGTTTGCGCACGACTTCATCCACCTCCGCCCGGATTTCCGCCGGGCTGCCGTCGGCCAGCGTGACCATCATGTCCACCGCCATCTTCGCGCAGGTCTTCCCCCGGCAGAACTCCGCGACGGTATCGATTCCCGTCGAGAGCGGCTGCGCAAAAAACAACTGGTCCAGCTCCATCGCGGTCAAGTCCGGCAGGATAGCCGTGATGTCCCCGTCGAACAGGCAGGCGGTGTACAGGTTGTTGCGGTGGATGGCAGCGAAGAGCTCCGCGTACATCGGCTTGAAGTGTTCACGCCAGATCGCGGGCGAAAACATCAGGCCGCCTGTCCCCGCAATCTCGTCGATCACGTTCACCATGTGCGCGCCCATCGCCCGGAACTTGGGCACGAGCGCGATCTGATAGTCGACGATCCGGCGCAGCGCCGCCTTCACCACCTCGAGCCGGTCGCAGAGGTTCATCAGCAACCCCTCGTACCCGAACAGGTTGAAGGCGATCAGGAATGGGCCGGGATCCAGGAACCCGCAAATGAAACGGTCGGCGTAATGCCGGGCGATGAGCGGCTGCCGGCTCTCGAAGAACCAGTCGGCCCCGGCCGGATCCGGCCAGGGATAACGCTCGATATCGGCCATCGAGGCCGGCTCCGGCTTCTGGACGATCGCATACGCACTGCCGCGATCGTGCGGAATGACGTGCGTGCAGCCCCATTCGTCCCGCCGGAGCGGCTCGCCGGCCTCCGTCGCGCCGGCCGGCTCAAAGGTCCAGTGGTACGTGCACCACGCCGAATCGAACCCCTCCGCGCCGGCCGGAATCCGAACGCCGGCCGGGTCCCGCGTCCCGTACGCGTCGTAGAGGTGCGGGATATCCACCAGTTCCATCGGGACATAGTCGGGCGACTCGAATTCGATCGCGCGTCGCATCCGGTCGATGTGTGCGCTCATCTCCCCCCCGTCAATCTGCCGACAGATTCACCCGCCGGCCGGTGTCTGCCGATTGCTGCGCCGCCTCGAAGATGGCGATGATCGCGCGGCTCTGCGCCGGCGGGCAATAGGGCGGCACGCCGTCGAGAATCTGCGCGACGAAATTCTCGATCTCCTTCGGATGGACTATCGCCTGCGGCTCGACCTCGAAGATCTCGTCCCGCCCCCCACCGACAAACCGTATGCGGTGCGGCGCGTTCTTTGGCGTCTCATACGCCAGCCGCCCGTTCTCCCCCTCCACGGTCCACTCCCAGGTTCCGCACGCGTGCGGGAAACCCATCCCCCATTCGTTGTAGGCCAGCACGCCGCCGGGATAGCCGCACAGGTACGCGCCGCTGTGGATGCGGTGTTCGCCGTTCTCCGCGTAGTGCACGGCGCCGTCCACCCAGTCGGGTGTCGCGCCAAGCGCGACGTTGAAGTAGACGATCTGGTGGATCGTGAGCGCGGCAAAGAAGTTGCCGCGCACCTTCGAATCGACGTACCAGCGGCCCGCCCCGGAAATGTAGACGCTGCGCATCGTCATGACCCGGCCGAGCTTGCCCACAAGCTCCTTCATCTTCAGCGCCTGCGGCTCGATCAGCGGCGTGAGCGCATCGTGCAGCACAAGGCCGCCGGCCTCCGCCAGTCCGCGCAGTTCGTCGTGTTGCGCGAGCGTCTGGGTGATCGGGTATTCGACCGATGTGTGCTTGCCCGCCCTGAGCGCGTCCAAGGCGATCGGGTAATGCAGCGTGTTCGGCACGCCCACCAGCACCGCGTCGATGTCGCCTCGCGCCAGCAGTTCGTGATGATCAGTCGTGTATTCACAACCCAACTTCCCCGCCTTCTTGCGGGCGGTCTCCTCGACGATGTCGCAGATGCAGACCAGCTCCGCCCGCGGGTTCTCCTTGAACAACTCCGCATGCCGGCCGGCCATCCCGCCGACGCCAATCACACCTACGCGTACGTTCTTCATGTATCTTCCCTCCAACTCAGCAACCCGTCATCACTCTCTGCGAACTTGCTCGAGAACTTACTCGAGAACTTCGCGCCGAAGGCGTGCCTCCCTGCGGTTGCCTGCGGGCTGACCTGCCCGGTCGAGATACTCGGCCAGAACCGTGTAGTCATACCGCTCCGGCCAGGTGTACGAGATGCCCGCAAACCGGTTCGGGTCCAGCGCGTCCAGCGGGATCGAACTGTCGCCTTCCGCAATCAGCTCCGCCAGAAGCCGGGCCGTAACGGGCGCATAGCTCATCCCGTTCGGATACCCGGCCGCAACATAGAGCCCCTCGCACGACGAAACGCGCCCTACGCACGGCATGCCGTCGGGCGTGTTGCCCATCGCGCCCGACCAGGCGCGAATCACGTTCAGCCGCGCCAGGCCCGGAAAAAACTCGGTGAGTACCGAGCTGTTGAACGCCAACTCCCGCCGGGAAACGGTTTCGTCGAACTGCTCCGTCATCGTCGCCGGCTTCTCCGGGGGGCCGCCCACCAGAATGTTGCCGCGCCGCGTCTGCGTACAGCCGTAGACGATCTTCATGCTCAGCTCGGCCTCAAAGGTCAACGCAGGCAGCGCAGGCGCCGGCTCCGTGATCACCGCCAGCGCGCGCAGCGGCACCACGGGCAGTTCCGGCGTGAGCGAGGCGGCCCAGCCGTTGGTCGCGTTCACGACCGCGTCGCACGGGATCAGGCCGGCATCGGTGCGTACGCCCGCGACTCGGCCGGCTTCCGTCACGATCTCGCGCACCGGGCACCAGGTCCGAACCGCCGCGCCCAGTTCACAGGCCTTCCTCACCAGCGCATGGGTCAGTTGGAACGGATCCAGACAGCCGTCCGACGGCCGATACCGCGCGCCTTTGCACCGCTCGCTCAATACCGGGGAGAGGGCGTGAAGTGCGCGCGCGTCGAGAAGCTGGATCTCCTCGTCGCCCAGTTCCGTCTTCTGCATACGCCAGATCGCCTGCAACTGATCCATTTCTTCGTCGCGGCAGGCGATGTCCAGGCTGCCTCTGCGCCACAGGCCGATGTCCGCCTCCAACTCCTCGGGAAAGGCGTCCAGCATGCGGTCGTTCTCCGAGACGAACCGCCAGCGCTTCGCGATCTCCGCCGGGCGCGTGTCGCGGCCGTCGATCTTCATCACCATGCCCCCGCAGCGGCCCGTCGCGCCGGAGGCAATGTTGCGCCGCTCCAGAAGCAGCACGCGCCGGCCGCGCCGCGCGAGCTGATAGGTCACCCCGCACCCCACCAGCCCGGCGCCGATGACGACGATCTCCGGATGGACCTCCGCGTTCGTCATCTGCCTGCACCCCGCGGCGCGTTCCCCGTACTCGCACGCTCGATGAACGTTCCGCCAATCCTGCGCACGACCGGCTTACCCGCCCCGCCCAACGCCGCCTCCACCGCCACCCGGCCCATCCGCCCCGTGTCGATGCGGATCGTCGAAACCGACGGCGAGCTCGTGCGCGCCGGCTCGATGTCGTCGCAGCCCACCACGCTGAGCTGGCCGGGAACCGCCACGCCCAGCGCACGGCATGTCTCGATTACGCTCAGCGCCACGTAGTCGTGTTCGGCGATAATCGCCGTCGGGCGCGTCCGAGCGTCCAGCATGTCGCGGACAATCGACGGGACCTCCTCCATCTGTTCGAACGCGCGGATGAACCGCTCGCGGCACGGGATGCGCGCCGCCCGGTGCGCGGCACGGAAACCCGCCAGCTTTTCGCGAATCGACGGGAACGCCGCCGACTTGCCCACAAACCCCAGCCGCCGATGCCCGCGCTTGAAAAGCGATCCGGCCGCTTCGGCCACCGCCTTCGCGCAGTGCACCACCACCGAGCTGAACGTCGCGTCGATGAAATGATCGACGAGAACCGGGCGAACGCCCCGCTCCCGCAACAGGAAGGCCAGCGCGTGATCGATCTCTTCACCCACCAGCAGAATCCCCTGCCCGCCCGCCCGCCCGCTCAACTCGTCCAGCACCGCCGCGCCGATCTCCCGCGTGACCGGTCGGTAGACCAGGTCGCAGCCGCGCGCGGCCGCCGCTTCCTGCGCCCCGTTCAGTACGCCGAGATAGAAATGGTTCAGCCGGGAACCCGGCAGCGATTGCAGCGTCTTGTCGTATACGTACAGAATGCGCCCGGCCGGCCGGGCCGCCGCCGCGGCCCGGCGCTTGCCCGTCGCGTACGTGCCGCGCCCCTGCCGGACCTGCAGGAACCCTTCCTCGCACAACGCGCGCACCGCCCGCTGGGCCGACACGAAAGCCACCCCGTAGCGCGCGGCAAGCCCGCGCAGCGCCAGGACCTTGTCGCCCCGCTTCAACGTGCCGGCGTCGATCTGAGCCAGAATCTCCTCGCGCAGCCGCTCCGTCGCGCGTCCCGCCCGCAACGGCGCCGCCGCCTCCCTTTCAGATATGTTCTTGATATCCATGATATATCACTTATATATCGCATGGGCGCCCCGCCGTCAAGTTGTTTCGCCCGGCAGCCGGCCGGTCGGGCCCGCGCCGGCCGAAGGGCGCCCCGGCGGCGCCTTGACGCCGGCGGTGCGCGCCGGCTATCATTTGTGAGTCGCCCCAATCAGTTCCAAACCCCATGGAGGATCGGCGGATGGCGGAATCGGGGATCGCGCGCGCGTTCGACGTGCTCAACGCCGTGGCCGGCGGCGCGGAGGGGGGCCTCTCGTTCAGCGAGATCGGCAAGGCCTGCGCGCACATCGCGCCGGCTACCCTGCCGCGGCTGCTCAAGCGGCTGCAGCAAGGCCGGTTCCTGCAGAAGCACGCGGACACCGGCCTCTACACGCTGGGCGAGGAGAGCCGGCGGTTCGCCCGCCGCGTCGTCCGCGCCGTATCGAGGGCCGAACTGCTCCGGCCGCTGATCCGCGGGCTTGCGGAGGAGACGCAGGAATCGGCTGCGTATTACGAACTGGACGGCGACGCCCTGATCCTGGTCGAGAAGGCCGAGCAACCCAACTCCTGGCACTACATCCCGGTCCAGGCCCGAACGCAGCGGATGAACCTGCACTATTTTTCCATCGTCATCCTGGCCTACTCGCCGGAGCAAACGGTGAAGGACATCCTGAACGCGGAGGGGGTGCGCGCCAAAGCCGTGCGCGAGACCTTCCATGCGCTCTGCGCGCGGACCCGCCGCGAGGAGTGCCTCTGCGGCCCGGAAGAGGCGGACAAGCCTATTTCGCGCGCGGTCGCGCCCGTGTTCGCCGGCCCCGACTCCCGTATTGCCGGAGCCCTGGGCCTGACGATGATCGGGACGAGAATCCCGAAACCACGGATGGAAGAGCTGACGGCGCGCGTGCGGCTCGCCGCACGCCGCGCCGGCCGGCTGTTCGCGGAGGCGGGGGTCGTGGCGGAACAGGCCTGAAGAACAGGACGAAGGGTATGACAACGGGCAGGACGAATCGTCATCAACCGGTGATCGGGCGTCTGTTGTCCGTGCTCCGTCCGTGAAAGTCCGTGTCCGTCCGTGTCCCGCACCCGGCGTTCAGCGCTTTGGGCCTATCCACGCGGCCCACTGCCCGGCGTCCGGCGCCTGCAACTCGCGCGTCTCACCGCCGGGCACCGCCTCCTGGCCGCGCCACCGGGCGCGGTCGATATCCAGCCACTTGAGCACCAGCGCGCCAGAGGCCGCGCGCAGATCGATCTTGACCTTCCGGCTGCCGGCCCCGGTGAAGTAGACCGCATACTGCCGGCCCGGCTCCGCCACGGCGTACGCCGCGTTCTCCTCCCGCGCCGAGAGCAGATCGTTGCGCGGCTCCGCGCGGAAGATGTCCAGCTCGGCGGTCAGCATGCGCATGCTCCGGATCTGGGTCTGGCCGGCCGGGGTCAGACCCAGCCCGCCCCATTCATGACAGCCTGCCTTCGGTCCGTGCCGGTGATGCCGGCAGCTGGCGCCGCCGCCGAAGATCGTGCGCCAGAACCGCTCCGCGCCGAGCTGTGCGCTGCCGCCGTGCTTCTCCTTCCACGACACGCCCGTCGTCGGCCAGGTGAACAGATAGGTCTTCGTGTGGTTGATCGGGCGCGGCGCGTCTGCAAGCTGAGCGCGAAACCAAACCAGGTTGCGATAGTGCGCCTCACCCTCGTTCCCGCCGTTCTGCGAAATGTCCGTATAGGGGTACAACTCCGGATGCGCCCACACATTCCCGTGCTCCGGGTTCGACGCGTCCCGGAACTCCGGCGTCACCTCGCTCGGCGGGTGGAAGCGGCGGCTGTCGCACACGTATACCCGCGCGCCGGCCGCCTGCTCGTGAATGAACGCCGCCCAGTAGTTGCTCACCTCCGGCGGGAACTCGCTTTCGTTGTTCAGCTGGTACAGGACGTGATCGTACGGCAGCGTGATCCCGAGCATCCTCGCCACGTACCGGTTCTGGTAGCCAAGCACGACGGGGTCATCGTTCAACGCCGGCACCGCGGCAAAGAAGGCATGCGCGATCTCGGCGCGCGTGCGGCAGCCGTGGTGCTTCGGTTCCGGCGGCGTCTTCTGAAACGTCGCGCTCGCCAGCGTGTAGTTCACGTTGTTCGCCGGGTTCCAGGGGCTGACCGCCCACGCATCGCCGCCGCACACCGCCCACTTGTCCCACAACTCGTGCTGGACGACGATCCCGCGCTTGCGAGTCTCCTCCAGAAAGAAGGTCAGCCGGCGCCAGTACGCCTCGTCCGGCTGGTCCAGGTCGTACCGGCCGTCGGCCAGCTTCCTGAACGGGTAGGCCATACCCGTATCGTCGTAGGGGAACGCGCCCGCCCGCGAACTCATGGTGTTGCGGATATAGTTCCCGCCCGCCCCGGCCAGCGTGTCCAGATGCGCCGTCAGTCGGTCCGGGTCGCCCGCCCATTGAAAGATGTTGTCGGCGTCCGACCCGCCCAGCAGCAGAACCGGCTCGCCCCCGTACTCCCAGTACCACGGGTTCCTCGCGTACACGCGTATTCCGTTGGTCGTCATGATCTGCTCCCCTTTCCGCCTCTGCAACCGGGCCCGCACCCCCGCCACACACGGACGGGACACGGACCGACGCGGACAGACACGGACGAAGACGGACTGAGCACGGGTCGCTAGCGCTCGCGCTGCGCGGCGCGGCGTGAGCGCGCGATCACCTGCTCCTGCAGCGCGGGCGACAGGTTCACGAACCGCGCGCTCAGCCCGAACAGCCGCACCATCAGATGCCCGTACCGATCCGGGTGCCGCTGTGCGTCGCGAAGCTGCGCCTCGGACAACGCGTTGAGCCCGATCTCCATCCCGCCGACAGCAAAGAAGCCCTGTACCATCGCCCGAAGCTGCTCCAGCCCCTGCTCCCCCCGCACCAGCGCCGGGTCCAGTTCCTGCACATGCCCGATCCCGCCGGGGAACAGCGTGAAATCGATCTCGGCGACCGACCGCAGGACCGCCGTGATGCAGCCCTGTTCGCCGGCCAGACTCGGCTGCAGCGAGTTGGCGAGCGGCTCCCCCGCGCGCCGGCCCGACGGGCTCGCCCCCGACTGCCGCCACTTGCCCGGCGCGTTGCCGTCGGCGACCCCGAAGATCATCGGCCAGAACCGATCCCCATAGCCGGTGCGATGCGGGGCAAAGGCCCGCGCGAAGACGGCCGCCTCCTCCCGCAGCATGGCGTTGAGCGCGGCGTGGTCCTGTCCGAACCGCGGCATCCGGCTCAACGCCGCCTGTCGAAGCGCCTCGTGCCCCTCCCAGTCCCGGCGCAGCACCTCGCGCAATTCGGCAAGCGACAGGCGCCGGTCTTCGAAGACCCACTTCCTGACGACGTACAGCGAATTCACCACATCCGCGATCCCATAGAGCGTGACGGCAACAGGGTTGTACCGCGGCGAGCCGGCCGTCATGTCCCTAGCCGCCTCGATTCCGCCGCGCGTGAGCAGGGTCAGCCAGGGCCTCGGCCAGGTCCGGTGCTCGCACCGCTCCTCCTCGTGAATGCGGGGCACGCTCTGCGCCGCAATCTCCGCGATCTTCGCGTGGTACATCCCGCGCAGCGCCCCGAAATCCGCGAAGCGATCGGGGATATCGGTCCAGACCGTCGTGCCGCTGACCAGGCAGCGGCCCCCGTTCAGGACCAGTTCCAGCACTTTCAGCAGGTTCATGTCCATCGCCATCGTACGGGTCGAGGTCCGGCCGGGGATCATGATCTCCACGCAGCCGAGCGGCGCGTAGTCACGCGCATCTTCGACCGCCACGCCGTGCCGAACCAGCGCCGGCACGACCACATCGTCGTTCCAGATATCCGGCCGTCCGAATCCGGCACGCACGACGCGCAGTGTCTCGCGCAGGAACCGCGCCGGGCCGCCCGCATGCACGCGCACGCTCAGATTCACCGCCAGCCCGGTCCGGGCCATCGCCTGCAGGAACATGAACGACAGGGCGTTCGTGCCGTCGCGCCCGTCCGGTAACAGCCCGCCAAGCGTGATGTTCTCCGATTCCGCCACACACCAGTGCTTGATCAGGAAGTGACAGACCAGCTCAAAGCCTTCAGCCGCCGTCAGACGGCCGGCGGCCAGATCGTCCGCATAGAACGGCCAGAGCAGCTGATCCACGCGTCCGTACGATGCCGCGTCACCCGGAGTATCCAGGATGTCCGTCACATGGCTGAGGCGCAGCAACTGCAGCGCCTGGTGAAACGTGCGCGGGCGTTCGCGAGCCAGTGCCGCGCAGTCCGCCGCCAGCCCCAGAAGCCGGCCCGAAAGGATCGGGTCGGGCTCCGATTCCGCACGCCGGCGCAACGCCGCCGCGCAGCGCCGGCAATGCACGGCAAGCGCCGCCAGGCAACGGTCCATCGCGCGCAGCTCGTCCAACTGCCCGGGCCGCAAACGCCCGTCCGCCAGACGCCGCGCCACGCGGCGCCGCAGACCGCCGATGCCCGCCTCGAGCAGAATGCCGTGGTCCGGCAGTGTGTGCATGCCCACCCCGGCGCGGGGAGAGGCGACCCCGACCCGCTGCCAGGGCGCGGCCGCACGTCGCGCCGCAACGCGCGGCTCGGGACCGCGCGCGCGCCACCATTCGAAATCGTCACGCCGGTCGGCCGGGATCGGCCAGGCGGGGGCCGCCCGGTGCCGCTCCGGAAAGAAAGCCCTCACGCGCCACGTGTCCGCGTCGCTCACCCCGCCGTGCACCTTCAAACGCCGGAACGCCGGCCCCGCAATCCGCTCCTCGCCCAACACCGGAATCGGAATGTGTTCCAGCGTCAACGCCACGATCTCCGCCCGCTTCAGAACCACCGGCAGATCCGGGCGGTCGCGGTACACATGCGTGGCATGCTTCGCGCGTTCGAAGGGGTCCGCGTCGTCTTCGAAACCTGTCACCCGCCTCAGCAACTCGCGCGTGTAGCCGTCAAGGCCCGCTGCGTCCAACGGCCCGCTCCATCGCTGTTCGGCCACTGCCGCCTCGCTCATGTCGCCTCCCTGCCCCCTATTCTACACCGCCCACGCCAAGCCCGGAATGCCCCGATCCGTATAAAGTTGCATCGAATCGGTGATGAAATATGGGCGGGACTTGCGCGCGGGCCGGAGTTGGGGCTGCATCCGGCAGGACAAGCGTACCCGGCCACACGATTTGGAACAGGCCTGAAATCGCCCATGGAATGCCAATATGGCCTGATTCATAGGCCGTGTCCACCGGTCTGAGGTATGGACGAACCCGTTGACTGCGGGCCGGCCCCGCCGGGATTCCCTTGACGGGGACGGGGGTTTCAAAGATATACTGAAGCGAATACGTAGTGGGGAACAGGACCATGCTCAGGCGGATGCGCATTCCACAGCTTATTGAAGGGCTTTCGGGCCATGCCGTTGCCGTCGATTGGAATGCGCAGGTGACCGCCGCCGTCAGGCGCACACAGACCTACGGCTGCCGGGCTCGCGCACTGACGGAGCACGAGATCGATCTCGTACTGGAAGGATCCATCACCGGCACCATCGACGGCAATCCCGTGACGCTGAGGCCCGGCTCCCTGTTCTGGATTACGCCGCAAGTCCCGCACTCACTTCTGTGGCCTGCAGGGCTCGTCTACAGCTACGCCCGGTTCACGCTCCGGCGCGGACAGGATTCGCTTGCCCCGGTCCGCCGGTTCCTCGTGCTGCACAACGCGTGGGCGCTCGAACCCGCGCTCAAGGGCGTGTGTGAGGATATCGCGCGCCACGCACCCCACAAGGAGGCGCGGCTCAGGGCTTGGCTGGTGCTGCTGCTCTCCGGCCTTCACCAGCTGCTCCGGATCCAAACGCCGGCCGGCGGGACACATGTGCTCAGCCGGTTCCAGCAGGACGCGCTCGCCCGCCACGTGCGCCGACAGCCCGCCGCCCGGCCCACCGCCCGCGAACTGGCGCGCGTGGCGAAGCTCTCGCCGGATTACTTCACCCGCGTGTTCAAGAACACGTTCGGCGTGCCGCCGCGCACGTGGATCCTGCAGCAGCGTATCCAGACCGCCGCTGCACGCTTGCTCGAAACCGAACGACCGGTCGGCGCCATCGCCGAGGAACTCGGCTACACCGACACCTACCTCTTCAGCCGCCAGTTCAAGAACGTCACCGGCCGAAGCCCGCGTGCGTTCCGCAACAACTACGCCGCCGGCGGCGCCTGAACCTGTTCCCGGCCCGCACGCTGCAAAGGACGAAGTCCGGCCGTGTCCCGCCCCGCCCCTCCTTCCGGAGCCGCCCCCTCTTTTTTCCGCTTGACATCCCCGCCACTTTCGACTATCTTTTTTGATTATTAACGATCATTTATGATCTTCAGAGGAGAGAGGGACGGGCGATCAGACAGATCGGTCGGAGCCGACAGCTCCGACGGATCGGCAAGGCAAGGGAATCCGACTTGCCCGGGTTGTCCGACTCCCCGTTGCCCGAAGGGCAACGGGATCCGCCAAACGCGCACAAACCCAGGAGCGCCACAATGAAACAACGCATGGACATCAGCGTCCCGGAGGAGGTCCTCGTTTTGAACGAGGCCAAACAGGAACGGCTACGCACGACAAGCCGTTTCGAGCCGGCGGACCGCACGCCCGTCGAGATCAACATCAGCCAGTGGACCGCACTCGCGGCGCGAGGCCGCACGTTCGCCGACTACATCCGCAGCCCGCGGGACAACCTTATTGAGCAGATCCTGAACCGCAAGTGGCGGATCGAGACGATTCGCGACGACGCGCCGATTCCGACGCGGCAGATGGCGTTCAGCCCGGATTTCGGCTGCCTGCGCGGCGTGGAATTCGAGATGGAAATCGAATGGCGCCGGGGCGACGCACCCAAATGCCGGCACCCGCTGCAACGCCCGGAGGATATCGACCGGCTCGCGGTCCCGCCGCCGGACGGCGGACTGAACGCGAAACGGATCGCGTGGTATCACGCGATGCGGGCGGCCTCCGAAGAGCTCGACGTGCGGCTCAACGGGGATCCGCTCAAGATCACCGTCACGCTCGGCCAGCCGGGCGGGCCGATCCCCTCGGCATTCGCGCTGGCCGGGTCCAATCTGTTCCTCTGGATGGCGCTGGACCCGGACCGGATCCACCGCCTCATGCGGATCGTCACCGACAGCCATATGGGCGCCACGCGTTTCTTCGACGACATGCTCGGCCGCGACCCGGTGCATCCGCTCGCCATGGGCGGCGACGCGGCGGAGATGATCGGGCCCGAGATGTTCCGCGAGTTCGTCGTGCCCTACTACCTGCAGGTCTGGGAGCGGTATCCCGGCCCGCGTGGTTTTCACATGTGCGGCCGGATCGACCACCTGCTGGATATCCTGCGCGACGAACTCGAGATCACGACCCTGAACGGGTTCGGGTTCCCCGTCGATCGCCACGTGCTGGCCGAGAAGATGGCGGGCCGCGTGGAACTCAAGGGCGGCCCCAACCCCACACTGATCAGGAGCGGCCCGCGCGAGACGATCATCGCCGACTGCATCTCCTACATCGAGACGGTCGGCCACGCGGGCGGGTTCGTCCTCCAACTCGGCGGGGGGCCCGCCGCCGGCACGCCGGTCGAACACTACCACGCCATGGTCGAGGCCGCCGAACGCGCGGCGCAAGCACCGGTCCCCTGCTAGACCGTTCGACTCGGCCGACGTCCGAGTCGATTCAGTCGATCGAATCGATTGAATCGATTGAATCGATTGAATCGATTTGATCGATTGGGTCGATTCTATCGATTCCGTCGATTCTTATCCATCCGGTGGTGCGATGCGTGCCAGCCCACCCGCGATCTACGACACCGCGCCGACGCTCGTTGCCTCCGCCGCCCCGCGCACGCCCAACCCCTCCCGCAACCAGTACGGCAGGTGGCGTGCGGCGACGCGGTCACGCGTGGATTCGATGTGCCGGATCAGCCGCTCGCGCAGCTCGCGCCCGACCTCGGCGTAGTCGGGATCGCTCGCGAGATTCCGCGTCTCGTACGGATCCGCCTGCAGATCGTACAACTCGTCGCCGTCAAACAGCGCGGTCACGTACTTGAACCGGTCCGTCACCACGATCCGCTCAAGCAACTGGTACTGGTGGCCGTGATGCTCGCAGACCACTTCATCGGGCCATTCGGCGCCTGCCGGGTCCCGGCACAGGGGCAGCAGGCTGCGGCTGTGCATGTGGTCCGGCACGGCGACGCCGGCGGCGTCGATCATCGTGGCCGTCACGTCCATGTTCGAGACCAGATTCGGCGTGCACACGCCCCCGCGCAGCGCGGCCGGCCAGCGGATCGCGAACGGCACACGGCCCACTTCCTCGGTGTACGCGGGCGACTTGTCCCAGGTGCCGCCGTGACTGGCCAGCGCGTCGCCGTGGTCGGCCACCCAGATCACCAACGTGTTGTCGGCCTGGCCCGTCGCCTCCAGCGTGTCCAGAAGCCGGCCGATCGCCGCGTCCAGCAGAATCTGTTGCTCGTAGTTGCGCGCCAACACCTTCTGCCACGTCGACCATTGCGGCCATTGGCCGACCGCGTTGCCGTGAATGACGTCGCGATGCAGAAGATGCCGGCTCGGCCGGCCGGCCAGATCGTCGCGGAACGTCGGGCATTCGGGAATGGTCTTCGGGTCGATCATCCCGGCGTAGGGTTCCGTCGGATAGTAGGGCTGATGCGGGCCCCAGAAGCTGGCGACCAGGCTCCAGGGGCTCGAGCCCTTCGCCAGGTCGCGCAGCGCGGCGCAGGACAGGTTCGACACAAAGAAGTCGTGATGCGCGTCGGGCGGACCGGTCTGCACGCCGCTCGCGTTCATGAAGCGCCACGGCGAGCCGTGATGCAGCACATGCTCCCGGCCCGCCTCGTCCGCATGCCCGAGCCAATGCTCGATGAACGCGCGGGCGTCGCCCAACCCGCGCGCTTTCGCGTAATCGCCATAGCGATCGGTGAGGTAGGTGTTGCC
The DNA here is from genome assembly GCA_016929905.1 of Kiritimatiellia bacterium. GTDB lineage: Bacteria > Verrucomicrobiota > Kiritimatiellia > JAFGHX01 > JAFGHX01 > JAFGHX01. The sequence goes on along the minus strand of JAFGHX010000455.1, from coordinate 12,453 downwards.
GTAGTCCGGCGTGCTCCAGCCCGGCAGCCCGTAGTCCTGCGGCAGCTTCCTGTGTCCGCAGTGCCACTTCCCGACATAGGCGTTGCGGTAGCCCGCCTGCTCGAGATATGGGTTGTACAGCGGCTGGTCGGGCCGGAAGTCCCGCTGCCGGCCGCCCCCGTCGGTATTGAACAACAGCCCGTGCGCACTCGGGTACACCCCGCTCATCATCGTCGCGCGTGCGGGCGTGCACAGCGGACAGACCGAATAGGCGCGATCGAACCGCACGCCGTCGGCACAGAACTGCCGCCACACCGGTAGGTCGAACGTGAACTCGCCCGGCCGCTGATGATACGCGTACGCGTGATGGTCCGTGATGATGAACAATATGTTCGGCTTGTCCGGCGTGGTCATGATTCGTCTCCTCTCCTACCCGGGGCGTTGCCCCGGGGTACCCATATCGAGCCCCGGGGCGTTGCCCCGGGCTACCCATATCGAGCCCCGGGGCGTTGCCCCGGGCTACCCATATCGCGCCCCTTCGGGGCGCCACAAGAATGATCACTCACCACTGATTGCCCCGCCCGCCCGGGCGGGCACAAACCCCAGCTCGCGGGAAATGGCCGCGGCCACCGACCGCACTAACCCGATCCGCGCCGGCGTCACCTCCAGCCTGAAAGCGGGCCCTGCAATGGCGACGGCCGCCACCACGGCGCCGCCGGCGTCGCGGACGGGCGCCGCGATGCGCTCCACATCCTCCCGCGCATACCGCCCATCCAACGCGTACCCCTGCTCCGCAATGCGTGCGAGCATCGCCGAGAGCCCTTTCAGGCCGCCCTCAACCTTCCAGGGCGCGTGCTCCACCTTGCCCGACTCGTAGAGACGGCGGACCGTCCCCGACTCCAGCCCGGCCAGCAGGACCCGGCCGGTCGCCATACGATGCAACGGGAATCGGCGGCCCGGCCTGGCGTGCAGGCGGATCGACTGCGGACTGTCCAGCGTCTCGACAAACAACAGCTCGTCCCCGTCGATCACCGCCAGTTCCGCCGTCTCACCCGACTCGTCGCGCAACCGGGTCAGGTGTGGACGCGCCGCCTGTACCAGATCCACCGGTCCGGCCTGGGCCCCGAGCGAAAGCAGTTTCGCCGTCAAGTCGTACTGCCCGGACTCCGACACGTACCGCGCGTAACCCAGATCCGCCAACGTCGTCAGAATCCGCAACACGCCGGTACGCGGCAGCTTCAGCGCACGCGCCGCTTCCGACGGATTCGCCGCACCCGCCCGCGCCAGATGCTCCAGTATCGCGAACGCGCGCGCCACCCCCGGCACCCGCTCGATCCCTCGTTTCTTCCCCTTCATATTCTTATGTCCATATATGGATAGACTGTCCAAATATAGTCACGCGGGGGCCGGGTTGTCAAGAGGGTGCATCGAAATCGGAGCGTGGGCAGGAATGCCCGCGCCACCGCGCGGCCCCACACTCCCGGCCCACCAGCAATTCTCATTATGGCGGCGCCCCCGTGAAATCCGTTCGTAGTCAAGCCCGTAAGGGCTGTCCGTACACGCCTCTTGCCCCGGGAACGCCCCTCTCGGGGCTTCCACCACAGGCGGATCTTCGACACTACAAACGGGCGCAACGCCATAATGAGAAGTGCTGCCTGCCCACGCTTGGCCCTTGACGCATGGGTGTCCCGAAGGCGAAGATCGGGCACACGAAGCCCGAACGTACGTGCGACAAGGAGGCACCATGCCACTGTATTTCGCTCCGGGGTCGCGTTGGCGAGCTGCGGCCATGGCCATATTCGTCGCCGTGTGTGCCCTTCTGTGCGCGTCCGCCGGCGCGCAGGAGGACGAGAAGGCGCCCGCGACGGGCGACCGGAAGACGGAACCGCCAGAGATACGCCTCGAGCTGCACCGGGCGGAATTCGACCACAGGATCTCGCGCAAGCTCGACTACGGCACGGACAAGCACGAGGCGACCACCAACACGCAGTGTTCGCTCTCCAAAGGCGAATTCCCGGCCGGCGCTTACGCGATCCTCAGCTTCCCGGTGGAAACCGAGCTGCTCGAGGTCCCGTTCGAATTCCGCGACGTGCCCCTCCCGTAAGGGGTGACGGGCCTCGAGCGGTTTGTTACACTGACGGGGTAAAGTCCGGAGGAGGCCATCAGCCCGGGGGCGGCGCGCCGCCCCCGGGCTGATGGCTTGGAAAAGGGCGAAGGCGTGACGATGAACGGCAAATCCTGCTGCCAGCCGGCATCCGTGCCGCGGCAAGTGCCGCTGGGCGTTCACCGCTGGAACTTCTGGGTATCCGGCGTGGAAGCCGCCCTCTACATCGCCGCGCTGCAACTGATCGGGCCCATGACGCTGATTCCCTTCCTGTTCAAACGCGCGGGCATCAACAGCTGCTGGCTCGGCCTGTTCACGATGTCGATGCTGATTACCTCGCTCGGCAGCCCGTTCGGCGCGGCGATGGCCGGCGGCCGCGAGTGGAAGAAGCCCTTCTGCGTACGCACGGGCGCGCTGCAGCGGCTGCCCTTTGTGCTGTTCCCGCTTGGTGTGATGCTCCTGTTCGATGCGCCGATCGGGCTGCTGGTCGTACTGGTGGGCGCGTACACGCTCAGCTTCTTCTTCTGCGGCATCACGGGCGCGATCTGGCCGGTTGTCATCACCAACGGCACGCGCGAGACGTCCTGGGGCAAGCTCATGAGTATCCGCGACGTGCTCGGCGCGGCGTTGGGCCTGGCCATGACGAGCATGGTCTGGACGGTCAACCGCTCGTTGCTGCCCCCGGCCAACTACATCTTTCTGGGCTGGCTGGGTGTGGGGCTGCTGTTCGTTTCGCTCTATGTCGCCTCGCGTTTCCGGGAGGTCCCGCTCCAGCGCGACCGTGTGCACAGCACCGGCGGCCTGTTCGCGACAATCCGCCGGCTGCGCCGGATCCTGCGTGAAGACAGGCGCGTGGGCTGGCTCGCACTCGGGCGTGTGCTGCGCTCGTTCGGGTTCTTCGTGGGCACCTACATGACCGCCATGTTCATCGACCGCTGCGGCTTGACGGACAAGGACATGTGGATCCCTGTCCTGGCCTTCACGATATTCCGCATCGTGACCGGCACGGCCGCCGGCTGGTTCGTCGATTACGTCGGCGCCAAACCCGCCCTGGTCCTGTCGGCGGCGCTGGTGTCCTGCAACGCGCTGATCCTGTTCTTCGCGGGCTCGATCCCGGCCTTTCTCACGGCCTTCTTCGTCGGCAGCCTGTGCGGCAGCCTGCTCGAAAGCGCGTGGGTCCCCCTGCTCGTGAGGCTGGCGCCCAGCGAACGAGCGCCGGACTATCTCTCCACGCTCGCGCTCACCACGGCGCCGGGCCTGATCGTCGTCTCCGTGCTCGGCATCCTGCTCGTCCGGCTCACCGGTTACGGCCCGATCTGCCTGGTGAGTTGCGCGGGCACGGTGGCGGCCACCCTTGTCTTCTTCTTCAAAGTCCCCCATATCCGCCGCGCACCGGTGTCTTAGTGGCCTGAGGTCTGAATGCACACCGCCAGTTTCTGCTGATAGTCCGCCTGCCCCTGCAGGCGATGCAGGTCGGCCGTCGCTCTGATTTCGTGCCAACCCTGCCCCGCGGGGTCGAGCGGGCAGACATCCGGAACGCCGCCAACGGCGTAATCCCGGGCGAAGATTGTTCCCTCCTTATCGACCAGGAACACGAGCAACCCGGTGCGCTGATAGTATTTCGGAAACGCGACCCCGGCCCATTCCCGTTCGTGATCGATCGGCCGCGCGGGTCCCGGCCGCGGCCGCGCGCGACTGTCTGCCGGCGGTTCCGTACGGACCTCGATATTGTAGACGTTGTCGAAGACATAACCGTCGAGCGCGAAGGTGATCGCTTGGGCAAAGGCCAGGTCGCGCGGAATCAGCCGCACGGGAACGGGCACGCCGTCGGCGGCGCGCACGCTCTGCCACAGATGCACGGGGGCCAGCGCGTAGGTCAGCTTTCCGTCCCCATCCCAATCCCGCTGCACGTACCGGGCTTGGGCCTCTGCCATACGCTTCAGGTTCTCGTACGCGCGAGCTTCGCGGGCCGGGATCCCGGCCGGGTCCGTTTCGGACTCCTCCGCATCCGCGCGCAGACAGCGCGCCACGCCCCATGTCACACCTGCGCTCAGGCCAACGCACAGAATCGTGCCTGCGATGCGGTCCCGCATGCGGCGATTCAGCGGCGCCGGTTCCGCTTCACCGGCCGCGCCCGCTTGCGCGGCCGGCCGCAGCGCAAGCACGGCCGCCACTCCGGCCGGGCCGGCCAGCGCGGCGAGCGTCCAGTTCGCGCTGCGCCCCCGTCGCCGCACGCGCACCTCCAGCGGCCAGGCGACAAGGACCGCCCCGCCGAGAAAGACGCAGAGCCCGAGCACCATATCGAACTCACGGCTCGGCAGAAAGCCGAACAGCGTTGCCGCGGAGACGCCCGGCCCGGCGGCCAACGCCGCCCCCACGCTCAACAGCCCGGCCGCCTGCGCCAGCGTACCGAAGGCCAGCAGGACGGCACGCACGGTCACTCGAATCCTATGCGCTGTATTCATATCCGGTTACCCGCCACAGGGGAAATGAAACTTTGTCGTAAGCCTTGTCGTAAGCTTTGTCGATCCCGCCGCTGCGGCGGGGTTCTCGAGCAAGTTCCCGAGCAAGTTCTCGAGCAGGTTCTCGAGGGAACTCGGGGAAGTTTCAGGTCAGTCATCACGCACCCGCTCCTCATAGCGAACGACCCGCGGGCAGTCGGGATCGGGCCGGTCGGCCGACCCGCACACCGCCTTGGCCACCGCATGACATCCGCCTTTGCATACCGCGAGGTACGGACATGAGCGGCAAGGTTCCGGCGCGCGCGCCGGCCACGTGCGCAAGCGTTGAAACGGCTCATGGCCGGCCCAGGCCGCGGGCAGATCGAACACGGACTTCCCGACCGGCTCCAGGAACGAACAGCCGCTGACCTGCCCGTCGCTTCGAATGCCGACCAGCACATTGCCCGCCTCACACCCGTAGGTGCCCGTGGCTTCGAGTTCGGCGCGGGACGGGTTGTGCTCGCACAGCATGGGGATGAACGAGCAGTCGATCTTGGCCGTGAGCCCGTACTGCGCCGAGAGGCGGCTCAGCAAAGGAAAGAGCCGCCGGTTCTGCGCGTCGGTCGTGCGTTCCCGCGCATAGTGTGCCGCCGCGCGGCCGACCGGCTTGTAGCGGAGGAACTCGATCTCATTCACGCCCTTGCCGGCCGCATACTGGAACAGAGCCGGAATGCCGTCGAAATTGCGGCAGCCCACGACGCAGTTGATGCCGGTCGGCACTCCAGCAGCGAGCAACAGGTCCAGCGCGCGGTCGGCCGTCGCGAAAGCCGGGTCCGCGTTCGAGTCCGAACCGGAATGACCGTCTGTCCCGCGCGCGGCATGTGCCGGTGCAACGCGTCGAAACACGGAACAGAGCGGCCCCACCCCGTCGATCGAGACGTTCACTTGACCGAACACCGTCATGCGCGCGGCCAGCTCCGGCGTGAGCAAAGCGCCGGACACCGTCAGGTTCGGCACCAGCCCCAGTTCCCGGGCATACCCGGCAAGCTCGATCAGGTCCGGCCGGGCCAGCGCCTCGCCGCCGCCCAGCGCGACGTGAAAGACGCCGAACTCGGCGAGCGTCCGGAGCGCCGCCCGGAACCTGTCGGTGGGCATCTCGCCCGGATCGGCCGGCCCGGCGTCCATGTAGCAATGCGGGCAGCGCGCCGCGCAGACGTTCGTAGCCGCCAGGTGCACCTCGGTCGGCGCCGAGAGCACGCCGATCGAGGCATCGGCGCTCGCCCACGCCGCCGCGCCGTCCAAGCCGAGCTCGCGCATGAACTGGCGATCGACCATGGCGAGGAACGGCGGCTGCTCGCTGGCCACAATCCCGCCGAAATTCTCGAACCGGTATCTCACGGGCCCGCCCCCGACCGCATGGCTTCGTAATGGTGCCGGACAAACGCGCGCAGGACTTCCTCGTCCACCTCCTCGAGGGCGAGGCCGGGATAGGCGCGCGGGTCCATCAGCAGGAACGGCATCAACTCCTCCGTCGTGAAGCGCAGGCTCCCGCGCGCAACGGCAAGCCCCTGCTCGCCGGCCGGCTCCAGCTCCGCCGATCGGCAGTGGCGCAGGCTGAAGAAGGCCACAAGCGTCCCGAACAGCAGCAGCGACAGGAACAGGTTCAGCAGCAGCCGCGTCTTCGGGAGCGGAACGACGGTGGTCGCCACGGCGGCCGCGAACGCGCCGAGCACACCGATCAGCCCGTAGCCGAACAGCACGCACAGCACCTCTGACATCGGGCTGCCCGGCATCGTGCCGACGAAGCAGTTCGTGGCGGTGGGCGTCGCGTCCGTGGCGCGCCCGATCAGCCAGGCGCCCGCCCAGAAGCACCCGGTCCACACGGCCAGGAGCACGCCGAGCCCCAACGCATGCCGCAGCCCCAGCCACCGCCAGGGGCGGGCAAGGCCGAACAGCGCGCCTGCCACAAGCAGCCACGCCGCGAGCAGGCGCCGCGCGGCACGGCGCGCCACGCGTACGCTCCAGAGGCGGTACGCACGCTGCATCCGGATCGGGGCGGGCAGCGAGAAGCCGAGCGCCGGCCTCAGCCGCAAGGCCTGCCCGAACGCCTCGTAGGCCGCGCGCTCCTGGCCCAGGTCCAGCAGATAGGCGCCGAGATAGTAGGTCATGCCGGCTTCGTAGGGGCTGCCGGCGCAACGCGCAATCATGCGCCTGAGTTCGGCCACCCGCGCGGTTCTCTCTTCGTCGCCGCCCGGATGCGTGGCCATGGTGCGCAGCGCGTCCTTCTCCCCGCGGTGCCGCGCCAGCAGCGCGCGCAACCGTTCGGCTTGCGCCGCCGCCTGCGCGGCCTCGCTGCCCGGCGCCGGCCCCGCTGACGGCACCTGCTCCCAAATGTGCAGCGCCTGCTCCGGATCGCCGACGAACTCCTCGTAGAACCGCGCCTTCAAGGCCAGGACGGCCGCGCGGCGCGCGGGAGGCAGGGCCCGGTCACGCAACGCACGATTCACTTGGCGCAGCCATTCCGCATATTCGGCCGAGTCGGTGGGCAGAACCGTTGGCACGGCGGCCGGCTCCGCGCCCTGCGCAGCGCCCGCCAGAAGGAAAGCAAGCGCCAGTCTGACCAGTCCGTTTCTCATCGCATGTCGAGGCGGGCGGCTCGCGAGGACGCTCGCCCTCCAATCGTACCCCCGGCGGCAGGGCTGAACCCGTTGGAGGCGAGCGTCCTGAGCCGTCTGTTTCAGCCATGCGCCGATGCGCCGTCACCCCGTCGTCATCCACACCCCGCTCAACTGCTGCGCTCCTGCTCCCGGCCGCCGTGGCGCGTGCCGCGCCCGCGCATGAACGCGGAGCAGATCATGCCGGCGACCGCGCCGAATGCGGCGGTACCGGCGAGGAGTTTCACGGAGAGCACGAAGACGAGGGAGCCGATCGAGCTGGAATTGGGATTGTAGCCGGTCTTCAGACGGAGGATCCTGCCGCTGCGCGAAGCGAACGTCCCGCGCGCAGGCACGTCCTGCAGCCTGCGCGACCTGTCCTGCCTGTTACCCACACGCCTCACTCTTGCTCCAGCCAGACCCGGGCCCTGAAGAACACGCGGCCTCCGTCTGCCGGTTCAGTATAGTGCAGGACCTGGTTCGTGGCCAGAACATTGGTGTAGCCCGGCACGGGTTCCCACGGCCCGTCGGCCGCGCCCGCCGAGGCTTCGAGCGTATAATGACGCGTCAGGCCGGCGTAGCCCGCGCCTTCGGCCTTCCGACACGGGAGCGAGACGTGCACAAACCCGTTCGACAAGGCAATATCCACCGCGAAACAGTCGACACCGGAGCCCGGATCCGTGCCGCAAATGAATTCGTGCAGGTTCGAGAGGCCGTCGCCGTCCGTGTCCTCCGCCGCCGAACGGTCGGTGCCGGCCAAGAAGTCTTGTTCCCACTCGTCCGGGATGCCGTCGAAATCGCCGTCGCCCGGAAACGCCGTCCGTGTAAGCAGCGCAAGTTCGCAATCGAAGGTCAGGTCGCTGCTGCGCAGGCTGCCGTTGAATACCTGGACGGCCACGACGTTCGTACCCGCGCGCCATTCGGGCAGCGCATCGGTCTGGAACGTGGCGCGCCAGACGGCCGGCTCGATCTGCGCCACCGCCAGCCCGTCGTGCGGCACGAACGAACCGGGCACACCGGCGACGGCCACCCGCGCGACCTCCTCACCGTTGATCCAGACAATGAACCCGTCGTCATACAACGCCCACACGTCCATCCGGCACACCATCGCCGGTTCCGGCACCACGAATTCGCGGCGCAGAAATACGGACGCATAGCCATCGCGCATGTCCGTCAGAGTCGTATCGTACGGGCCGTCCCCGTACCCGAACGGCGCCGCGCCGCTCGCCCAGCCCGACGCGTCAAAAGCGGGCTCACGCCAAGCCGTGACCGGATCGGACGCCTCCGCCGTGCCTTTCCGGTACCGCCACACGGCACCGGCCGCCACAACCGGCTCAGGGGCATTGCACCCCCGCTCCTCAGCCCCGCACGAGGCAAAATCCGCCGGAGCCGACAGGTTCGCATGGGTCGTCTTGATCCAATCCGCCGATCGCGCGGCGGTCGACACGCGGAGTTCGTCGATCGCGCCCTCGAAAAACCGTTCCGTGCCGATGCGCCGCCCGATCGCGACCGAATCGGCCGATACGGAATCGATCGGCAGCGCATAGGCCGCGCTGTGCGCCAACTGGCCGTTCACATAGAGCCGAACCTGCGCCCCATCGTAGACGGCGGCCTCATGCACCCACTGGTCCCTGGGGAAGGCGTTGGCGACATCGAGCCGAATGCGATCAGCCGCACTCGTCTTGTGGTAGTTCAACCGGACATGCGCGCGGTCGTTCGGGTACGTGCCGGTCGTGTCGTATTCCACGCCCAGCATGTATTTCTCCTGGTTCCCGCCGCTCGCCTTCACGAACAAGGCCTCGTCCTCGTCCACGCCGCCGGCCGGCACACGGGCCCAGGCCTCCAGGGTCAGTTGCGTACCGGTAACATCCAGACTGTTCACCACCCCGGCACTGGGCACATCGATCCAGCCGTTCGTGCCGGGAAACTGCACCGCTTTGCCTAGCGGCGAATCGAAAGACGCCAGCCCGGCGCTGCCCTGCGCCGTACCGTGGTTGGCATGGGCCGTCGCATCGCGGAACTGCGGCGCGGCGCCGGCCGGGTCTTCGGCAAGATGCCATACCGCCGCGTAGTCCACCCCCCACACGCCGTTCGCATTCTGCTGCGGGCCGGTCTCCGCCGGATTTCCGTAGTAGAGATAGAGCACGGTGTCCGCCCCGGCGCTGAGCACCGGCACGCGTACCCACGCGGCCAGCGCGCCGGTCGCCGGGTCGTAGAGCTCGATCTCGTGGTCGAGCCGGGTTATGCCGTCACCGCCCGCGAACACGATGTCGTGGCCGGCCTCACGGGTGACGCGGCCGCCGTACGCGATCCCTCTCAGTTCGCTCTTCACGGCCCGCACCAGGAGCGGAAAATCAAGGAGCGCGCGCGCTCCGCTCACCTGCGAGCCGTCGATCGTGATCGCACGCCGGTAGGCATAGCCCCAGACCCAGCAGGGCCGGTCGATCAGCGTGCAGGTGTGCACCGCGCAGATGCCGAGCGAGGCGTTCCCCGCGTCGCTCAACGCCAAGACGACCGTCTCGCCGCCTTCCTCCTCGGAATCGTCGCACGGCGTCAGGACGATCGCGCACGTCGCCTCACCCGTCCGGAAGGTCAGCGTTCCGGCCGACAGCAGGAAATCGACGCCATCGGCCGCCGTACCGCCCGTCACGGCATACTCGACGGTCACGGCATCAGATGCCGGCGCACTCAGCGAGACCGGAATCGCGAGCACCGGACCATCCTCTGCGACGGCCGACGCCGTCGCGTCGAACTGCACGAGGCGCACGTCGTCATCCAGAATCGTGTAGGTATGGTTCGTCAACGTGCCGAGCACGGCATGCGCCGCGCCGGTCAAGGCCAGGGCGATCGTTTCGTCCGGCTCCGGTTTCGTGTCGTCCAGCACCGTAACCATGACCACCCGGTTCGAGGCGCCCGGCGCAAAGGTCAACGTGCCGCTGCTCAACACGAAGTCCGAATCGCTCCCCGCCGTACCGCCCGCCACGGCATAGTGAACCATCACGTCGCGTTCGGCCGGCAGATTGAGGCAGACCGACACCGCAGCCGGCGAGACCGCCTCGCTGCCGGCCGATTCGGCGCGCTCGAACTGGACCACGCGCGTGTCGTTGGGCGCGATGGTGACCGTGTGCGCCGACACCGCGCCGAGCCGCGCGCCGACGGGCGCACGCAACGTCAGGACAAGGCTTTCCGCCTCTTCCTCCTGCGTGTCATCCAGAATCACGACGGCAACCGCCAGGTTCGTTGTGCCCGGCGCAAAAGTCAGCGTGCCGGCCGGCGCCACAAAGTCCGTTCCGTGGCTTGCCGTTCCACCGCTCACCGCATAGTCGACCGTGACCGTCTGCGCCGACACCAGGCTCAACGTCACAGGCAAGGCGAGAACCGAGCCCTCGTCGCCGATTGAGGCGTCCGCGGCGAACCGGACCGCGGTCTCGTCGTCGTCCGCGATGGTGACGGTATGCGCCAGCACCGCGCCGAGCGCGACTCCCGATACGTCGGACAGGCCCAGCACAACGGTCTCGTCGCTTTCATCAAGCGTGTCGTCCACGATCGCGAGCGAGAAGGACGCGTTCGTCACGCCCGGCTCGAACGTCAGCGTGCCGGCGCCCGCGCTGTAGTCGTCCCACTTGGCGGCCGTGCCGCCCGTTACGGCGTGCTGGACCGTCACCGTCCGGTCGGCCGGCGTACTGAGGCACACGGAAACGGCGGCCGCTCCGCCGTTCTCGGCCACGACGGATCCCGTCGCGGCGAACGAGACCGTTGCCGTGTCGTCATCCTCGATGACGCAGATGGTCGTCGCCCGGCCCAGCGCGGCGTTGACCGGGTTGCCGAGCGCCAGGACGATGAGCTCGTCGTCTTCGTCGATCGCGTCGTTCACGATGGCGAGCGAGACAGCCAGGTTCGTCGCGCCCGGGTCGAAGGTGAGCGTGCCCTGCCCGCCGATGAAGTCGACGGCCGCATCGGCCGTGCCGCCGCTCACCGCGTAATCGACCGTCACGGGCACTACCGCCGGTGCGCTCAGCCGCACGGGTATCGCCACACTCGAGACGGGCTCCCCGCCCCAGATCTCCTCCTCGGCGAACAGGACGCGCGGTGCGTCGTCGTCCGCAATCGTACAGGTATGGACCGACACGGCACCCAGAACGGCATGGACCGGATCGGCGAGTGCGATGACGATCGTTTCGCTTTCCTCGTTCACCGTATCGTCGGTCAGTGCCACGCCGACGGTCAGGTTCGTCATGCCGGGCGGGAAGGTGAGCGTCCCGTCGCCGAGCGCGTAGTCGGACGCGCTGTCGGCCGTGCCGCCCGCCACGGCATAGCTGACCGTGACCGTCTGGGCGCAGGGCGTCGTCAGGCGCACAGGCACCGGCACAGTCTCGCCTTCCGTCCCGCCGGATGTCGCCGCACCGAACTCGACCGCGCACGCGTCGTCGTCCTCGATCGTGCACACGTGCACCCACACGGTGCCCTGACCTGCGCCGGAGACGTGGGTCAGGGCCAGTTCGACGGTTTCCGGCCCTTCCGCCACATCGTCGTCCAGCGCAAAGAGCTGGACGGCCAGATTCGTCACGCCGGGCTCAAAGGTCAACGTCCCGCCCACCGGCGCATAATCTTCGCCTGCGCGTGCGGTGCCGCCCGTCACCGCGTAGGAGACCGTCACCGTCGACGCCGAGGCCGGGCTCAGCAGGATCGCGACCAGGACGGTTCCCGGGTTTTCCGGCAGCACGGAATCGGCCCGCGCGAACTGCGCCGCCGCGGTGTCGTCGTCGAGAATCGTGCAGGTGTGAATCGACGGCGCACCGAGCGGCGCGTTCGCAGGGTTGGCCAGGCTCAGGGCGACGGTCTCATCGGGCTCGTCAACCGCATCGTCCAGGATCGTCAGGGCAATCGTGCGGTTCGTGACACCCGCGGCGAACGTCAGCGTGCCGGCCGCCGCCGCGAAGTCCACGCCCGCTTCGGCCGTCCCGCTGCCGAGCGCGTAGTCGACCGTTACCGCCCCGGAACTGGCCTGCGTGAGGTTCACGCCGATCACCGTCACACCGCCGTTCTCGACCGCTTCCGACTGCGCCAGATCGAACCGGACGGCAGCGGTGTCGTCGTCCGCGATCGTCAGCGTGTGGGTCGGCACGGCGCCCAACTCGGCGCCCGACACGTTACCGAGCGAGAGCAGAACGGTCTCGTCCCCTTCATCAACGGCGTCGTCCAGGATCGTGACGATGACCGATTCGTTTGTGACCCCGGCGGCGAACGTCAGCGTGCCCGCGGCCGCCGCGAAATC
>JAFGHX010000454.1 GCA_016929905.1 Kiritimatiellia bacterium | reverse complement strand
GGCTCGTGCATGCTGGCGTTCACGACGGAGTCTCCACCTTGACCCATGCGGGCTTCGCCCGCAACCCAGAGGTCAGAGGTCGGAGATCAGCGGTCAGCGGCTTTTCAGCCAGCATCGCGTTCTGTCTGACCTCTGACTTCTGATCTCTGACCTCTTGGGATCCTGAGATTTCTTGTTTTTCGTTGCGGTTTTCGAGGACCACGCCACTCATGAACACGCGCGAACCGGCTATCGTCGGCTTCGTGAAGGACTGGGACGACGTACCCACCTGCAGCACCCATGTGTTGCGGCACATGGGGCAAACGTATCCCGTGCTCTGGATCAGTTCGATCGGTACCCGAAAGCCGCGCCCCGGCGGCCGGCGTGACTGGCGGCGTTTGCTGCGGCGGCTGCGGGGCGGACTGGGCCCGGCGGAACTCAAGGAAGGCCGTCTGCGCGTCATGGCGCCGCTCCTGGTCCCGAAGGCGCAGAGCGGCCCGGCCCGATGGCTGAACCGCCGGCTCTTTCGCTGGCTGATCGCGCGTGAATTGCGGGATATGGGCGGCGGGCCCGTCGAATACTGGTGCTTCGTTCCAAACGCCGTCGACCTCTTGCCGCCGCCGATAGCCGCTGAATGCGGGTCCGGGGTGCGAGGCTCGGGTTTCAAGATCATCTACTACTGCGTCGATGATTGGACGCAGTTCCGGAACCTGGACGGGGAGTGGCTGGGAAGGAAGGAGGCCGAACTGCTGGCGCGCGCCGACGTGGTTTTCGCCGCCTCACGCTTCCTGGCGGAGAAGTGCGAGCGGGCCGCCGGCAGCAAGGTCCACTATGTACCGCATGGCGTGGAGTACGGGAAGTTCGCCGGCGCGCTGGACCCGGCGTTGGCGGTGCCCGACGACGTCGCGCATCTGGCCAAGCCGATCATCGGATTCTACGGGAATATCCGACAATGGATTGATTTCGACCTGATCGCCGAACTCGCGGCAAGGCGACCCGCGTGGCAGTTTGTCTTGATCGGCCCCGTCTTCTGTGACATCTCGCGCTTCGCGCGGATGCCGAACGTGCACTTCATCGGGCGGCGCGAGCACGACAGGCTGCCCGGTTACTGCAAGGCGTTTGGCGCCGCCATCATTCCCTACGACCTGCGCCAGCCGCGCATGGCGAGCGTGCATCCCGTCAAGACGCGCGAGTTGCTCGCCGCCGGCGTGCCGATCGTGGCTTCGGCCGTCCCCGAGTTGAAGGGGTTCGATCACGACATCCTCCTGGCCGATTCCGTCGACGAGTGGATTCGCGGGCTGGAACGGCAACTTGACCGGCAGGACAGAGCGGCCATTTCCGAACGCGTCCGGCCGGACGATTGGGCGGCACGGGTTCGCCGTATTCGCGCCATAGTCGACGAGGTGGCATAGTGCTCCCCGGCGTAAATACACTAACGTTAGTGGGAGCGCCACGGCGGGGAGCACTTCATGCCGGTAAATGAGGATCGGTCCCTCGGCGAACTGCGCGCGCGCCTGCGCTTCGTGTGGCGGCATCCCCTGTGCCGGCGTCCGGGAGAGCGGGTTGCCGCGCTGTCCCGCTTTCTGCGCTGGCATCTGCACGGTGTTCTCGGCGCGCGGCCTCTGCTCTTTCGCTTTGTCAACGATTCGAAGGTGCTCCTGAAGCCCGGCGTGGCGGGCCGCGAGACGTGCTATGTCGGGTTGGCAGAGTTTGCCGAGATGGCATTTGTCCTGCACGTGCTTGCGCCTGACGACCTGTTCGTCGATGTCGGCGCCAACATCGGCCTGTACACCATCCTGGCCGGCGCCGGCGCCGGCGCCCGCTGCATCGCGGTCGAGCCTGTTCCCAGTGCCCGGGAGTACCTCACGCGGAACGTCGAGCTCAACGGGCTCGGTTCGCGCGTCGAATGCGTCACGGCGGCCGTCGGCCGGGAGACGGGCCGGCTGCGACTGACCGCCGGGCTCTGTGTCTGCAATCACGTGGTGCCCGACGCGGCTGCCGCACGCGCGGCGACGGACATCCTCGAGGCGCCTGCCGTCACGTTGGACGAACTCGTCGGGGCGCGCGAGCCTGTTCTCGTCAAGATCGACGTCGAAGGCTACGAATCGGAGGTCATCGCCGGCGCGCCGCGCGTCCTGTCCGGGCCGTCGCTCCTGGCGATCGTGGTGGAACTGCATGGGCTCGGCGCGCGCTACGGCCATGACGAAACGCAGCTGCGCGCCCTCATCCGAGAGTACGGTTTCCAGCCGTTCGTCTATCACCCGTTCGACCGCACCTTGACCGCGCGTGACGAACGGGCGCGGGCCAAGAACACGCTCTTCATCCGAGACCCGGCGGAAGCGGGAGCTCGTCTGAAGCGGGCGCCCGCATTCCGCATCTTCGGGCGGGAGATCTAGCGGACAGGCACAACGCCTCGCGCGGAGGGGCCTGGCGCGATCGGTTCATGAAGATCTGTCACGTTATTCCGGACTTCCAGATCGGCGGCCTTCAGAGAATGGTGGTCGACCTGGCTGAGGTGCAGCGCGCGGCAGGGCATCAGGTCGGCATCGTCGCCATCGAACGCGGGTACGGGCCCGAGATTCTGCCCCGCAACCCCGAGATCATCATCTGCCGGGTCGACCGTAAGAACCACGCGCAGTGTTTCGCCCGGTTGCTGGCCGCCCTGTGGCGGTTGAAGCCGGATCTGCTCAACACGCACAACATCGTCGCGCACGTGTATGGCTTCTACCTCGGCCGCAGGATTCTGCGTATTCCGACGGTGTACACGAAGCACGGCGTGCTCCTTCCTCAGGGGCGCCGCCAGGCGCATGCGGTGCGGCACGCGGATCGGATCGTCGCTGTGTCCGAAGAGGTGCGGCGGCTCTACGCCGCCGCCTACCCCGGCATAGCCGGGAAGATCGCGCGGATCCCGACCGGGCTGCAACTGGCGCCGTACGAAGAGGCGCGCACGGAGCGGGCCGCCTCCCTGCGCGCCGCATTCGGTCTGGCCTCCTCGGATTTCGTTGCGGGTACTATCTCCCGGTTGGACCCCGTGAAGAACATCGGCACGCTGATTGGCGCGTTTGCCCGGCTCGACCGCGCCGGGCGCCTGCCCAAGCTGCTGATTGTCGGAGACGGGCCGGCGAAGGACGCATGGGCCCGCCTTGCCGAAGAGCTCGCGCCGGGCCGTGTCATCTTCGCGGGTCCGCGAACGGACGTGCCCGACCTTCTTGCGCTGCTCGATCTCTTCGTGCTGCCGTCCGACGTGGAAGGGGCCCCCATGTGCCTGCTGGAGGCGATGGCGGCGCGCGTGCCGATCGTGGCCACCCGCGTCGGCGCCGTGCCGGACATGCTCGCGGACGAGGTCAGCGCGCTGCTCGTGCCGAAACAGGACGCGGACGCGCTCTTCGAGAAGATGCGCTTCGCGCTTGCCCACCCGGAGGCACTCCGGACACTGGCGGAGAACGCCGGGAGGCGGGTCCGCGAATGTTTCCGGATCGAGGACATCGCCCGTGCGTACATCCGCGAATACGAGCGCATGCTCGAGGCGCATGGTCGGGAGCCGGCGCCTGCCTGACGACACGGAACGACCATCGTGGCGAGCGAATCCATTCAACGGCACAACGAGGAAATTCAGCGGAATCTCGAACGTTGGCGGAAGAAGCCTCTGCTTCGCGCGGTCTATCACGATCTGTACCGGACGATCGCGGGCTATGTGCGACACGACCTGGCGGGGCCGACCGTCGAGCTCGGTTCCGGATGCGGGCACATCAAGACGGTCCTGCCCGACTGCGTCACCTCCGATCTGTTTGACAACCCGTGGGTGGATAGGAAGGAGAGCGCATACCGGTTGTCGTTCGATCGGAATCGGCTCTCCAACGTTGTGATGTTCCACGTCTTTCACCACCTGCGATACCCGGGCAGCGCCCTGGATGAAGTGCGGCGCGTCCTTCAACCGGGCGGCCGGCTCGTCGTCTTCGATCCGTATGTGAGCCTGCTGGGCCTGCTGGTCTACGGCGCGCTCCACCACGAGCCGCTCGCGTGGCGTACCCCCATCGCGTGGCGCGCACCTGCCGGTTTCGAGCTGGAACAGGACACGTACTACGCGGCGCAGGGCAACGCGACCCGCGTGTTCGGGCGGCGGCGCGACAATCGACCGCTGCCCGGCTGGCGGGAGGTCGCCGTCCGGAAGCTCTCGACGATTTCCTACATTCTGTCGGGCGGCTACAGCAAGCCTCAGATGTATCCGGCCTGCCTGCACGGCGCGATGAAGAGACTCGACCGGATCTGCGATCGGTTTCCAATCCTTTTTGCCACTTCGATCCTTGTCGTTCTGGAGAAGACCGGTGAATGAATCTTCCGCCACGGGGGAGATGCCCGCCAAACGGGCACGACCACGCGCCGCGCGGCTCCCGTTTGTGAAGCGAGTCCTCTTCGGCCTGATCGTGACGGTTCTGCTCGCTGCGGTCCTGGAGGCGGGCGGCAAGCTCATGCGTGCGGCTGTCGGATGGAAACTGGCCACAGGCGCCGTCGTGCCCGATGCGCTTCTGCATCATAAGTGGGTGCCCGGCAAGAGGACCTTCGACGCTTCGCGCGGTGCGCCGTATCCTCTGATCATCAACCGGCAGTCCTGGGTGGAAACCTACGACGTGCGGCGGGAGAAGCCTGGCGGCACCTGGCGTGTGTTCTATCTCGGTGATTCAACTACCCAGGGGGTGGTCGCGCCCGAATACAAGATGGTTGAGATCGTCGAACGGGAGTTGAACCGCCGGTATGCGGGGCGCGGCGCGCGTTTCGAACTCATCAACACGGGAACGAGCAGCTATGCGTGCCTGCAGTACTTCCTGCTGGTTCGCGAACGGCTGATGCCCTACGCGCCGGACCTTGTCATGATCAATGTCGACATGACCGACGTCGTGAACGACGCGGTGTACCGCCGATTGGCGAGAAAGGACGGCCACGGCGCCGTTATTGGCATCGGCACGGAGGTTTACGAGCGATACGTGATGGGCCCGCGCGGTTACTACCGCGCGCCGTCTTTCCTGCGGATGCCCGAATGCCTGACCCGGCACTCGGATTTCTTCGCCGTGTTCGACGCGCTCGCCAGGCGGGCCGTGGCCAATCAGTCCGCGCGCCGGGCGGAATGGGATCAGACGGCCGATTGGCTCGCCATGGAATGGACGCCCGTGATCGAGGAAAGCGTGAAGGCGTCGATGGACACGCTGAGACAGACCATCCGCCTGCTGAAAGCGCGCGGCGTGAGAGTGGCGATCAGCGGCGTTCCAAACCACGGGCAGTACACCGGAACCTGCTCTCCGCGTCCTCATGCCGCCCTTGCTCAGGTCGCGGCAGCCGAATCCGTACCGTGTCTGAACGCCTACGAGGCGCTAAGACCGCGGATCGCGGGCACGACCGTGGAGGAATTCTACTGGCGGGACGACCCGACGCACTTCAATATCGAGGGGAACCGGGCGTGGGCAGACGTGCAGATCGCCTTCCTGCTTGACCCGGCGAACGACCTGCTGCCGCTTGAACGGGAAGAAGACAGCCGATGAACGGGAACGGCGATTGAAGATCCTCGTTCTGAGCCACATGTACCCGAATCCGTTCCGGCCCAACTTCGGCATATTCGTGCACCGGAGGGTCCGGGCCGTGGCGGAACTGCATCCGACCCGAGTCGTCGTCCCTGTCCAGTGGTGTTATCCGAACGAGAACCACTCGCGCAGGCTGCCGTCCCGTCACAACCTGGACGGGCTCGAGATCGGCTACCATCCCTATTTCCGGATTCCGCGGATCGCCCAATCCCTGTACGGCCCGTTTTTGTTCCGCTCGCTGAAGCCGCCGCTCGATACCCTTCGACGCGACTTCCCGTTCGCGCTCATCGACGTCCATTGGATCTATCCCGAGTGCTACACGGCCGTCCGCTACGCGCGGGCGCGCGGCTTGAAGGTGGTGGCGACCGTGCGCGGAAATGAGGCCGTTTCCTTCTACGGTTCCCGTGCGCGACGTCGCCTGGCGCTGGATGCGCTGCGCGGCGCTCATCATGTGATCGCCGTCTCCGCGGACCTGCGTGACAAGCTCCTCGACGCGTTGGGCCTGCCGCCGGCGCGCGTGACGGTGATCGGTAACGGCGTGGACCCCGACCGGTTCCACCCCATGGACAGACGCCGAGTTCTGTCGGAGCTGGGGCTGCCCGACACGGCGACGCGGCGTGTACTGGCCGTGGCCCGGTTGTCGCCGGAGAAAGGGCTCGACACGCTCATCCGGGCCGCCTCAGCTCTGCCGGCCGACGTGGAATGCCTCATTGTCGGCGACGGGCCGAGCCGCAGCCGGCTGACGCGTCTCGCCCGGCAAACCGGCGTGCTTGCCCGGGTGCGGTTCGTCGGGGAACGCGACAGCTCGGAAATCGCGAACTGGCTGAACGCCGCCGATCTGCTCTGTTGTCCCTCGCGGCGGGAGGGCTGCCCGAACGTCGTCCTGGAGGCGATGGCCTGCGGTCTCCCGGTCGTGGCGAGCCGCGTGGGAGGGATTCCCGACCTCGTACGCCACGATGCGCTCGGCGTTCTGGTCCCGCCGCACGACGCCGGGGCGCTGGCCGAAGCCCTGCGCGAAGCGCTGCGGCGGCCATGGGACCGCCAGGCCATCGCACGACACGGGCGCGCCCGAACCTGGGACGATGTGGCACGCGAGGTGGACGGGGTGTTCAGACGCGTGCAAGAGTCGAAGGTCGAAGGTCGAAAGTCGAACGTCGAGCAAGTTCTCGAGTAAGTTCTCGATCAAGTCTCCGACCGCCAACCTGCTCTCGTTCTGAGGCCCTGAGACGTTCGACCTTCCGACCTTCGACTTTTCTCTCTCTGTCGACCATGTGCGGGATCTGCGGCATAGTCTTCGCGGACCGGGCCCGAACGGCGCCGGCCTCCGTTCTCGACGCGATGACGGCACAGATGGTGCATCGCGGGCCGGACGAATCCGGGACCTACGTGCACGGCGGCGTCGGATTCGGACACCGGCGCCTGCGCGTCATCGATCTCGAGACCGGGCGCCAGCCGCTGTCGAACGAAGACGAGTCTGTCTGGATCACGTATAACGGCGAGATCTACAACTACCGCGATCTTGCCGGCCGGCTCGAGGGGCTCGGGCATCGCTTCAGGACCCGGACCGATACCGAAGTGGTTCTCCATGCTTACGAACAGTGGGGCGAGGCGTGCGTGTCGTACCTGCGGGGCATGTTCGCTTTCGCCATCCACGACCAGGCCACCGGGCAGGTCTTTGCCGC
This sequence comes from Kiritimatiellia bacterium, assembly GCA_016929905.1. Classification (GTDB taxonomy): domain Bacteria; phylum Verrucomicrobiota; class Kiritimatiellia; order JAFGHX01; family JAFGHX01; genus JAFGHX01. Next base: position 2,784 of record JAFGHX010000454.1, on the reverse strand, counting down.
GCGCGACCGGCTCGGGATCAAGCCTTTCTACTACTATGAGGGGGAGGACGTGTTCGTGTTCGGGTCGGAGATCAAGGCCCTGCTCGGCAGCGGGTATGTCGAGCGGAAGACGGATCCCGCCGCCATCGAGAGCTTTGTCGCCGTCGGGTATGTGCCCGGTCCGAAAACGATGTTCCTCGGCGTCCGCAAGCTCATGCCCGGCCACTGTCTCGTGCGGCAGGCCGGCCGCTCGCGAGTTCGCCGGTATTGGGACTTTGACGCCGTGCCGCCAAGCGCGGGCGATGCCGATTCGCTCGTCGACCGGTTCCACGAGAAACTGCGCGAGTCGGTTCGGATCCATCTGGTCAGCGACGTTCCGCTCGGCGTGTTTCTGAGCGGCGGTGTCGACTCGAGCACCGTGGTGGCCCTGATGCGGGCGCTCGGCGGCGAGCGAATACAGACCTTCTCCGTAGGGTATCGGGATGCCCCGGAATCCGACGAACTGCGCTACGCGAAGCGCGTGGCGGACCGTTTCCATACCGAACACCACGCATTCATTCTGGAGCCCGAGGATTTCATCGAGTCCGCCCGCCTGATGGTCCGGTTTGCCGAGGAGCCTATCGTCGAACCCGCCGCCGTTGCCCTGTATCGGCTTGCCGAATGCGCGAAGCCGTTCATGACCGTCGCCCTCTCCGGCGAAGGCGCCGACGAACTGCTCGCCGGCTACCGTCTGTACCAGACCGCCTGCCGCCTGCATGCGGTTCGGCGGGCCGTGCCCCCGATCGGCCCGCTCGCGCGTACGCTGCGGCGTTGGTGCACGAGGCGTGAGAAGTGGCTCAAGTACCTGGACTGGCTGGCGTCCGATCCCGAGTCGGCGTACCGCGGCACGTCGTACGACGCCACGCCCTCCGTCAGGCGGCGCATGCTGGCGCACGATGGCCCGGGCTGGGCCGGGCCCTACTTCGACGACGCCTATCGCGCCCTCTTCGATCGGATCCGACACGCCGACCTCCTTTCGCGGCTGCTGTACGTCGACACCAAGACGTGGCTGGCGGACGACCTGCTCGTGAAGGCCGACAAGATGACCATGGCGGCGTCGGTCGAGCTGCGCGTGCCCTTCCTCGATCACGAACTGCTCGAGTTGGCCGCCGGGCTGCCGTCCCGTCTGAAGGCACGCCGGGGGCAGGGGAAGATCGCGCTCAGACGCGTCGCCCGTCAGTACCTGCCGGCAGAGATTCTGGATCGGCCGAAGCAGGGGTTTCCCGTCCCGATCGGACGCTGGTTCCGGCGCGATCTCGCCGCCACCGTCGCCGGCATCCTGCAAAGCCCGGAATGGCGCGCCCGCGGGTTCGTCCGGCAGGAGTATGTGGACTGGATCCTGACGGAGCATGCCCGCTCCCGACAGGATGTCAGCCGGCGGCTGATGAGCTTCCTGGTCCTGGAACTGTGGCACAGGGAGTTCATCGACCGGCCGCCGGCCTGCCCGCGCGCCGCCGCCGTTTCCATCTCATGACGGCCACGCCCAGTGCGAGCACGCCCAGCGTCTGCAGCGGGCGCAGCGCGAGGCCGACGGGAAAGCCGTACAGCCAGCTCACAAGTTCGCCTCTGAGCAGCACGCGGGTGAGTCGCGACCGGAAGAAATCGCGAACGCGCAGGTCCGCCGACTCGGCCGTCTCCACCGCGTATCGACCGGGCAGCAGCCCGCGAACAAGCCACATGGCCCGTGCGGCGTGGTAGTTGGAGGTCACGATGAGAACGGTCGCCCCGGTAGGGTACCGTTCCCGGATGCGGCGCGCGACCGTCCAGGCGCTTTCGAGTGTGGTTCGCGACGCGTCCCGCAAGAAAGGCGTCTCGGGCAGCGCGGCGGCCAGCGCCGCGGTTTCCGCCGCCGCTTCCCGCGGGAAGTCGGCGCCCGTCAGGAACACGGCGGCGGGCTGCCGGCCGGCGAGCGTCTGGCGGGCCAGCTCGACGCGCGGCGCCGTGTGGGGGCCGCCCGCGAACACGACGACGATCAGCACGCCTCTCAGTTCGCCCAGCATGATCTTTTTCAGACTGTACTGGAAAAAGCGGCGGCAGCAAGTAGAATGTGGGAACGGCCCGGCGTGTGGGTCCGGACCACGGCCTGTTTCCGCTGCCGCCTGACGCCGTTCGCAGCCGCGCGAGATGCAGCTCAGTACACACAGTCTGGCGACCGTTTCGTTGCCGCCTGAGGCCTTCCGCTTCAGGTGCGGCCTCCTCCTCAAGCTGGAGACCGACGTCAAAGCCCGCTGTGTCTGGTATCGCGGGCAGTACACGCGGGCCGGCGCGCTACGGTCTTGCCTGTACGAGGGCTTCCTTTCCACCGTCTGCCTGCGTGTCGCGGAAGCATGTGCCGCTTGCAGGCCGACTCGACCGATAGCCTGGTTCGTCCTCCGGCTGCTCAAAATGTTCTGCCACATGACGATCGGCTGCGGGGCAACGTTCGGGCCCGGCCTCGTGCTGCTGCACCCGTTCGGGCTGTTCATCCACAAATCCGTGCGGGCGGGCCGGAACCTGGTGCTCCAGAACAGCATCACGCTCGGCGGCGAAGACGACCGGGGCCCCCAGATCGGAGATAACGTTTTCATCGGAGTCGGGGCCAGAGTCATCGGGCCTGTGCGGCTGGGGGACGGCTGCCGAGTGGCGGCCAACGCCGTGGTCATGGCCTCCATCCGCGACCATCACGTGGCGGCGGGCAACCCGGCCCGGCAGATTCCCGTCATTGGGCCTTCGGCCGTCACTTCGGGTGATCATGACGGGAGCGAAGCGAGCCAGTGACAGCGAAGC
>JAFGHX010000453.1 GCA_016929905.1 Kiritimatiellia bacterium | reverse complement strand
TTCCAGGCATTCCCCCAAGCGCGCGCCTTGCCAGAGGCGAAAAGAGCGCCGCCATACGTTAGCGTATTTGCGTCGGGCAGTACTTAGTGGCTTCGTCCTCGAAAACTGCAACGAAAAACAAGAAGTTTTCGACTCCCGAGAGGTCAGAGGTCAGAAGTCAGAGGTCAGCAAGGCGCGCTGCGCTGCGCCGGATATAACGACGTGGAGACTCTGTCGTGAACGCCAGCGTGCGCGAGCCACGCCCCGCCCGGCATGCCACCTCCTGATCCCGAGAAAATTCGCGGCGCCGCCACGGCGCCAAGAATTTTGGGCAACGTGGTGCCGCTTGGGTTGCCCGAAGGGCCGAGGAAAAAGTGCGGGCAGCTTGCCTCAGGTGCGGGTGCGCCGGGGGCGGCGCTGCACTCTGGTGCGCGCCGATCCCCGGGAAGCCCGCAGATGGGGTAAGATGGCCGTGCTTTTTCGGAGCCAAAGCGGCACCACAGTTCACCGACCGTCCCTGTCCCCACACCTAGACTTTCCCGGCAAACTCGCCAAGTTTCAGGCTAGGCGGACGCACAGGAAGAACCGCTGACCTCTGATCTCCAACCTCTGCTTGCAGAGCGCGCTCGGGCCGCCGCGCGTCGTCCAACGGATATCGGCCGTACTGGCGGACGGCCTCGTGAAACGCGACGATGCTGGGCCAGGGCACTTCTTCGGTCAGCGTGTGGCAGGCTGAGGCGATGTAGCCGCCGCCGGGCGCCATGATCTCAAGCGTGCGGCGCACTCCGTCCTTGACCTGCTCCGGCGTCGTGCGGGCCAGCACGCTCTGTGCGCCCACCGCCCCCCAGAAGCTGATGTCGCGGCCGAACGTCTTTTTGAGATGGGCGATGTCCATCGTCTCGGCCTGCACGGCCTGCAGAATGTCGATGCCGATCTCGATCAGATCGGGAATCAGCGGGGTGACGTACCCGCAGCAGTGGAACGCGATGTAAACGTCGGAGCGGATCCGGCGGATGTCTTCCACGATGCGCCGGTGCCGGGGGCGGTACCAGCGCCGATAAAGCTCCGGGCTCATGATCAGGGCGCGCTGCGAGCCCAGATCGTCGCCCATCCACACGATGTCGACGCCGCTGCGCGCGTAGGCGCAATAGATGCTCGATTTCCATTCCGTGATGCGATCGAGTTCGCTCTCGAGCCGGTGCGGATCGTCGTACGGCATGGTCATCGCTTCGACGTCGCCGTGCCAGTGCTTCAATTGCTCATACACACCGCAGCGGTAGCTGCCGCACACGGCCAAACCGCGGGCCTGCAATCCGGCCGTTTGCCCGGCGCAGACGCTCACATCCGCCTGGGTCGGCGCCGGACGCCATTCCGGCGCCGGCACTCCGGCGGGCGGTGGCGGGTTCGGCAGCGACACAAAACGGACGTCGTGTTCGAAGTACTCGGCGTAGTCCGGTTCCGGCCCGTTGCCACACGTGTCAGCCACGCGTTGGCGCAACTCTTTCGTGAGCAGGAGGCTGTGCGGCACGCGATCCGGTTCCCTGTGCGCCAGCGTGGTGTGTACGCGCTCTCGTGCATGCATCGGGCGGCGTTTCCCCTCTCTACATGTCAATTAGGGATATCACGAGCCGGTATCGACCGGCGGCCATTTTCCTGTCCTTTACCTTGAATCTTGCTTGCTATTTGCAAGAATAAGCTGATGGTGTGTGCGGTAGCCATGCCGGAGCTGGACAGAAACATGTCTGAAACGGAAGACCATAAGGGGCGGGACCGCGCCGCCGATCAGCCGCCGCGTGAGCGTGGCTATGCCCTGAACAGCGCGTTGGGCCGGATTTCCGGGTTTGCGCTGTGGGAGCATGTGCCGGGGCTTTGGGGGCGCGGCCTGCGCAGCCCTCCGTACTACGCGCTGGTCTATACGACCGCGGGAGCAGGGTGTTACGAGGATGCGAACGGGCTGCGTTGTGCGCTGGAACCCGGGGATCTGATTGTGCTCTTTCCGGGGTTCCCGGTGATGTACGGGGCAAAGCCGGGCGCCGACTGGAGTGAATTCTGGATGACGTTCGACGGCCCTGTTTTTGAGTTGTGGGACTCGACCGGGCTGTTGGACCGGACCCATCCCGTCTGGCGGGTACGGCCGGTGGACTACTGGCTTCAGCGGTTTCAGGCGGCAGTGACCGAGCGGACCGAATCGATCCGCGCGGGTGGCCTGGCGGCGGTATGCCGGCTGCAACAGGTGCTGACGGAAGCGCAAACGGCGAGCGAGCGGGCGGTGCTGTCGGAAGAGCAGATCGAGTGGCTGGCGACGGCAAAGGGGGTACTGGAAGCCGGCGCGGACACGGGCTGGACGCTGGCCGACGCCGCGCGCCGGCTGCGAATGACGGGCGAGTGTTTCCGCAAACGGTTCACTCGGCTGGCGGGTGTGTCGCCGGGTCGCTATCGGACGGAACATCGGATGGGGTATGCCTGCCGTCTGCTACTCGGCACCGGCTTGACCGTCAAGGCGGTTGCGTTCAAGCTCGGTTTTGCCGACGAATTCCATTTTTCGCACCGATTCAAGCAGGCGATGGGCTGTTCGCCGCGTACGTTCCGCCGTGGCGCGCCCCGCGCGCGGAGGTGACCGGCGCGGCCCGTTTCTCGCGGATCGCGAGCGGTGCGGGCGGCACCCGCACGGATCAGAACTCCGCGTTCTTGGGCGTCCTGGGGTACGGGATGACGTCGCGGATATTCTGCATGCCGGTGCAGAACTGGACGAGCCGCTCGAAGCCGAGTCCGAACCCGGCGTGCGGGACGGTTCCGAACCGGCGCAGGTCGACGAACCACCAGTAGGCGGCGGGGTCTGTCCCTTTGACCTTGAGCCGTTCCTGGAGCACGTCCTCGCGTTCCTCGCGCTGGCTGCCGCCGATGATCTCGCCGACCTTGGGTATGAGCACGTCCATGGCCGCCACGGTCTTGCCGTCGTCGTTCAGCCGCATATAGAACGGTTTGATGGTTTCGGGGAAGTCGGTCACGATCACGGGCTGCTTGAAAACCTCTTCGGTGAGGTGGCGTTCGTGTTCGGACTGGAGGTCCGCGCCCCACTCGACGGGGAATTCGAACGAGGCGGTGGCCCGTTTCAGGATATCGACGGCTTCGGTGTAGGCGATCCGTTTGAACGGGCTGGCGGCGATGTGATTGAGCGTCTCGAGCAGTGAGTTGTCGATGCGCGTGTTGAAGAAGGCGAGGTCGTCCTTGCAGGCGTCCAGCACGTGCTGGAACAGATAGCGGACGTAGTCTTCGGCCAGTTCGGCGTCGTCGGCCAGGTCGGCGAACGCCATTTCGGGCTCGATCATCCAGAATTCGGCCAGATGCCGGCGCGTATTGGAGTTTTCCGCGCGGAATGTCGGGCCGAACGTGTAGATGCGGCTCAGGGCGCAGGCGTACGTTTCGCCTTCGAGCTGGCCGCTCACGGTGAGGAAAGTCGGCCGGCCGAAGAAGTCCGGCTCGTAGTTGATGGTGCCGCGCTCGGTGCGCGGGGGCTGGTCGAAGGGCAGAGTGGTCACCTGGAACATTTCGCCCGCCCCTTCGCAATCGCTGGCCGTGATGATGGGGGTGTGCACGTAGTAGAAGTCGCGGTCCTGAAAGAAGCGGTGCGTGGCGTAGGCCAGGGCGTTGCGCACGCGCGTGACGGCTCCGAACGTGTTGGTGCGCGGGCGCAGGTGCGCGATTTCGCGAAGCCGCTCGAACGAGATCTTCTTCTTCTGCAGCGGGTAGTTTTCGGGGTCGGCGAACCCGTGCACGGTCACGCGCGCGGCCTGCAGTTCAACGGCCTGGCCCGTGCCCGGCGATTCTTTCAGTTCGCCCTCCACGCTGACGCATGCGCCGGTGGTGAGGTGCAGGACGTCGGTTTCATAGTTGGGCGTGTTGTGGTCGACGATCACCTGCAGGTCGGCGAAGCAGGACCCGTCGTTGATGGCGAGGAACGAGAAGCCGCCCTTCGAGTCGCGCCGTGTCTTGACCCAGCCGCCGACGGTGACGGACGCGCCGCGGTCCGTGCGCCGAAGAACGTGTTTGATGAGTTCGCGTTTCATGTTCTCTCTCTCCGTGCAGGTGCTGTGTGCGAATCGGCGTCCAGAACGTACGCAAAAACGGGCGCGGATGAAAGCCTTTTCGCAGGCAGGCGGGACGTGTTAAGCTTGTGCCATGCCAAGACGCGTCCTGTTTGTGTGCAGCGCGAACGTGAACCGGAGCCCCACGGCGGCGCGCGTGTTCAAGGCGATGCTGACGGAGGCGGGCTACAGGGTGTATGAGCCGCTGGAACACGGCGCGGCTTTCGACGTGGAGGTGCGATCGGCGGGCGTGTACGCCGCGGACAGCGGCGAGCAGATGGACAAAGATCTGGGCGACGGCATGGATGAGATCTTCGCCATGGACGAAAGCGTGGTCGAGGATCTGATCGAGCGCTATGGGCAGCCGCGCGACAAGATCGTCGATCTGGACATCGAAGACGTCTACCCGGCGGGCGACCCGGAGCTGGTCGCGCTCTTGCGCGAGAGACTGGCGCCGTATGTGCGAGGCCGCTACGCATGAGCAGGCGCTCGGCGCGCGCCGCTTCCCTTGAGCCGAGGCGGGACGCGCGCCGGCTCACACGAACGCGAGCAGCACTTCGGAGTGGCCGGCCTTTTCGCGGACTTCATCGGCGATGGCGGGGATATCGTCCTCGGAGATACCGAGTTTCTGCCAGGCGCCCTGCGCCGCGATCGGCATGGCGTTGTCGCCGCTGTCGCCCAGCTTCTCGCGGTTGCAGAGGTAGTTGGCGATGTGGCAGATGGCGACGATATCGGGGTACTTGACCTCCTCGTTCATGGGGTCGTGGTGCCACCGGACGACGTCGACGAACTCGTCGGAGAGGAACCAACGCTTGGCAAGCCAGGCGCCGACGTCGGCATGGTCCAGCCCGATGCTTTCCGCCTCGGCCTCGTAGAGGGGCATGTCCTGTTCCGCGCAGCGTGCGATGGCGTTCATGAATTCGAAGTGGAAGAACTGTTCGTAGATGATCTTGCCGATGTCGTGGAGCAGCCCGGCCAGGTGCAGCATGTCCTTGGCGTACTTGTGCTGGAGGTGTTCCCGGCAGCGGGCCTGCAGGACGTTGGCGGCGATGCCGGTGCAAATGCTGTGCCGCCAGAATTCCTCGCGGTTGAAATCGCGTTGCCCTTTCTTGCCGAACACGGAGAAGACCATGGTGGAGAGGGCGATATTGCTGATGGCCACGAAGCCGAGCGCGGTAATGGCCTGTTGCAGGGAGGCGATCGGCTCCTCGACTCCGTAGAACGCGGAGTTCACCACTTTCATGACCCGGGCCGAGATGGCGGGGTCGTCCTCGATGATGGCGGCGACCTGCCGGGCCTCGGAGTCGGGGTCGTGGATCGCGTTGTTCAACCGGCCGATGACGGTGGGCAGGGTGGGCAGGTTATGGATCGTCGCCAGCCTGGCGGTCATATCGGACCAGTCCATGTGCAGCTCCTTGGCTTTGGGCTTCTCGAGAATTCGGTATGCGAGCGGATTATCGTAGAAAAGCGCGGCGTTGTCGATCAAAGAAGCGAGTCCGGATCGAGTTTGAGCGCCCCGGCAATTGCACGCATGAGCGATTCGGGCGAGATGGCGGTCTTGAGCAGGTAGTCGGTGGCCCCGCGGCGGCGCACGTCGGTGGCGATCGATTGATCCCCTTCACCGCTGATCATGATGACGGGCACCCGCTCGTTGAGGGCTCGGATCTTCTGAAGCCACTGGATCCCGCTTCCGCCGGGCATCATGTAGTCCAGCAGCACGCAATCGACGTGTTGCGCGGCGAGCATCTGCAGCGCCTCCTCGCCGCCGGCGGCCTCGAGCACGGTCAGCCCGAGCGGTTCGCCGAAATGACGGAACAACCGGAGCATTCCGCGCCGGAAATCGGGATCGTCATCGACGAGCAGCAGAACATGTTGGCGTTCGGACGCTGGCATGGCTACAGGAAACCGTCCCTTGCCGTTGTGAGACGAATGACTTCATCCAGAGTGGTGAGCCCGATCAACGCTTTCTTCAGGCCGTCGTAGCGCATGGGGCGGAAGCCGGCCGGGTAGGCGGCGCTTTCGATTTCGCGCATCAGGGCGCGGCGCAGGACGCATTCCTTCACTTCGTCGGTCATCAGGAGCAGTTCGTGCAGGGCAAGCCGCCCGAAGTAGCCGGTATCCCGGCACCAGGGGCAGCCTTCGCCCCGGAACAGGACGACGTCGGCCCGCGCGCGGTCCATATGCAGGCGTTCGAGTTCGGAACGAGTCGGCGGGTAGGAGACGCGGCAATGCGGGCAGGTCTTGCGCACGAGGCGCTGGCCGAGCACGGCGAGCACGGAGGCGGCCAGCCGGGTGCTGCCGACCCCCATCTCGACCAGGCGCACAAGCCCTTGCGCGGCGTTATTCGCCAGCACCGTCACGAGCACCAGATGCCCCTCGGCGGCGGCATCCGTGGCGATCTGGGCCGTATCGTAGTCGCGGATTTCGCCGATGAAGACGGCGTCGGGGTCCTGCTTCAGCGCCGCGCGGCCCAGAGCCGGGAAATCCAGGCCCCGCCTGTGATCGACCTGCATCTGGCGCATCGAGGGCATGTCGTACTCGACGGGATCCTCCACGGTCACGACGTTGCGGGCCAGACGGGTCAGATGGTTGAGGAAGGCGTAACAGCTTGTCGTCTTGCCGCCGCCGGCCGGACCGGCGACGACGAACACGCCGCCCGGCGCGCCGAGCAGGGCGAGGACTCGGCGGTGGATCAGCTCGGCGAGCAACATGGCATTAAGGTCGAGGCTCACTCCGAGCTTGTCCACCAGCCGCACGACGGCGTGCTCGCCGAGGTTCGTGGCCACGGTCGACAAGCGCAGGTCGAAGGTGCGCGACGCGACGGGAAACCGGATCCGCCCGTTCTGAGGGCGTTGCGCCTGGCCGGCCGGCAGGCCGGCCATCTTTTTGTAGCGGGCCACGAGCGGGCGGCGGAAGTCGCCGGAGATCTTGTAGAATTCCTGCAGAACGCCGTCGATGCGGTAGCGGATACGAACGAACGTGTCGTCGGGCTCGATATGCACGTCCGTCGCGCGCTCCTTGATGGCGTTGATGATGAGGGCGTCGGCCAGTTCGTTGACCGAGTGCGAGCGGTGCCGGTCGGCGATCAGGTCCGGGACCTGGACCCGGTTGACGATCTCGTAGACCTCGTGAGAGAGGTAGTGCAGTTCGATGACCTCTTCGATCTGCGACTTGGACGCCATATGCACCAGCAGTTCCGAGCCGGTCTCGCGGCGGAGCGCGTCGAGCGTGGCCGGGTCCTGTTCGTGGACGGCCACCGACAGCTCGTTGCCGTAGCAGAAGAACGGGATGACGCGATGACGCCGCACGAAATCGGCCGAGACCTTCCGCAGCGCAAACGGGTCGATGGTGGTGTGATACAGATCGACGTACGGCAGCCCGCAGAAGGCGGCCAGCGCTCTGAAGCCGGCCGCCTCGGGCAGAACGTTCTGTTCGCACAGCAGTGCCCGGACCTGTTCGGGGTCATGGCGAAGGGGCGCGATCTTCCTGCGCAGGGCTTCAAGCTGTTCGGGCTGGACATAGTCCTTCTGGACGAGGAAGGTCTCGAAGGTGCCGGCTGGGCCGGCCGCCTGCCCGGCGGGTTCAGCTTTGGGTGGAGTCGTCATGGTTCCGTCTTGTCGTCAGGCGGCGGCGCAAAGAGTTCTTCGATAGCCTTGCGGTCCAGCGTCGGGGCGTGCCGCGCGAAATGGGCCTTGTCCCGGTTGGCCTCCAGGATGAGCCGGTCCCCGAAGCTCACCGGCCGCGCTTCCGGCGGGTGTTCGGCGTCGTCCCGCGCGGCGGCCGGGAAGTCGAGGTCGCACCGTTCGCAGCGCGTCTGCGCCAAGGCGGCCGGGCATCCGCACGCCGGGCAGGCCTTGCGCAGGGGCGTGCCGCACTTGCCGCAGAAGATATGGTCTTCGGGGTACTGACTGCCGCATTCGGGACAGGTGATCATGAGGCCTTTTCCTTGAGAATCCTGGCTCGTAGCTGGACGAGTTTCTGCCGCAGTTCATCGTCCTTGAACGGCTTGAGGATGTAGTCCAGCGCGCCGAGTTGCTTGGTGCGGAGCACGGTTTCGCGTTCGGCGATGGTGGTGAACATCACGACCCGGGTTTGCGGGACGGCCGTGCGGATCGTTTCCAGCGCCTCCATCCCGGAGGTGTGCGGCATCAGAATGTCGAGGAAGACGACGTCCGGCGCGTGTTGCCGGCACAGCTCGGCGGCCTCCCGGCCGTCGGCCGCCTGGGCGACGACCCGGAACCCGGTCGCCTCGAGCAGGCGCGAGACGCCCTGGCGAATTGCCCGGGAATCGTCGGCGAGTATGGCGCTCAGAGCAGGGCCGGCCGGTGCGGATGCCGGCGGTCCGGGCGCCGTTCCGGGATCGGCCGCGAGTCCGGCGGCGGGCGCGGCTGTGCCGCCCGCGTTGACGAGGCGTTCGAGGCAGGCCGAGACCTGATCCGCCAGCCGGACGATTTCCGCCGACTCGCCGGCCAGTGCCGCGGTCTCCAGCGCGGCGCCCAGTTCGGAGAGAGCGGGCAGACCGTAGAAGTTGCCCGTGCCTTTCATCTGGTGCCCGAGCGTTCGAACCGTGTCGTAGTCGCCGTCTTGCCCGGCGCGGCGCACGGCCTGCAGGTCGTCCTGCCGGTTCGCGATGAACTCGGGTATGAGATCGCGAAGGAAAGCCGGGACGGTCGCCAGGGGATTGTCTTTGCTGTCCACGTTCGTCTTCCTCCGCCGGGCGGCGCGGTCAGTCCAGTTCCGCCAGGATCGGTTCGATCTGGTCCGGATTCAGTTCCGCCGTCTGATAGATGGCCTCGTCGATTGCCGTGTCCTGCGTGTGCCGGTCGGGGCTGTCGAGCGTCGTCCAGGCGTAGTGGTCGGCGATGTGCAGCATCGCCAGGATCATGCGATCCCTTTCCGGCAGCTGCGGTTGGAGCGGGGCGTGATGAAAGAGGGCCGCTTCCACGAGCAGTTGGGGGAACGACCACAGGTCGAGCAGGTACCCGCCGATCTCGGCGTGGGTGGTCCCGATGACCTGGCGTTCGGCCTCCACGAGCGTGACGGCGGAATCGCCGCTGGCTTGGGCGAGGATTTTCTCGAATTGCTCGTGCATTCTGGCGTAGACGAAGAACATGCCGATATGATGGACGAGCCCCATGGACAGACAGACCTCCGGGATACGTTTCTGCTTGATACGCCGGAAGAACAGAAGCATGAGCCGGTTGGTCCGCGCGGAGTGGTCCCAAAGGGCGGTGATGCGCTGCCGCGCCGCGTGGTCCAGGTGCGCATCGCCGAGTACGGCGAGCGAGAAGACGATACTGCGTGCGGAGAGCAGCCCGATCCGGACGAGCGCTTCCTTGACGGAACGTACGGAGCCGGGCCGGCCGTAGTAGGCGGAGTTGGCCAGCTTCAGGATATCGGTGCTCATGACCGCGTCGCCTTCCACGACGACGGCTATATCCCGCACATCCCGGTCCTGTTCCATCAGTTCCAGGACGTGGCGATGCCGGTCGGGCAGGACGGGCAGTGTACCCGTTGCCATCATGACGGCCCGCAGGTTCGGGTCGCGGATGGCCGTTTTGGCGGCGTGAATTCTCTCGAGGACTCCGACGAGGTCCTGGGTCTCGATAGGTTTCAGGAGGCAGGAAGAGGCCACGCCGGTCAACAGGGCCCGTTTGGCCATGGCTTCATCGGCGTAGCCGCTGAGCATGATCCGCACGACCGACGGCGAGGCCTTCCTGGCCTGCTCGAGGAACTCGTACCCGCCGACCTCGGGCATGAGGAAGTCCGAGACGACCACATCCGGTTCGTTCTCGGCCAGGCTGGCGAGCCCCTCCCGGGCCGTGCGGGCGAAGAAGGTCTCGTGCGGATAGGACAGCATCGAGCGCCGGATCGAGCGCAGCATCTTCTCTTCGTCATCCACAAACAAGATCTTCATGGGTCCCTCCCGGGCGTTTCCGGCGCCCTGCCTGGCCCGGCTGCCCCCCCCGCACCGCCGTTCACGCGTCCGCCGCTTCCTGAATCGGTGCTCGGAGCCTGTCGGCCTCCTCGTCGTCCATCGACAGCGGCAGCTTGAGGACGAAACACGTGCCTTTGCCCGGTTCGCTCTCCAGGCACAGTTCGCCGCCGTGTTTCCTGGCGATATCGTACGAGATGCTGAGTCCGAGCCCGGTGCCTTTGCCCGGCTTTTTCGTCGTGAAGAAGGGGTCGAAAATCTTCGCCTGGATGTCTTTCGGGATGCCGGGCCCGTCGTCGGCGACCGAACAGCAGACGAACGGCCCCTCCTCGTAGGTTCGGATGACGATCCGTCCCTTCTGCTTGCGGTTTTGCTCCCCGATCGCCTGCGCGGCGTTCACGATCAGGTTCAGCAGGACCTGGTTGACCTGGTTGGGGCTGGCGGTGATTTCGCGGACCGGCTTCAGATCCAGTTTCACATCGGCGCAGTACTTGTAGACGTTGCGAGCGATGGTGAGCGTCGTCTCGACGCCGCGGTTCAATTTGTAGGGGCCCAATTCCTGTTTGCGGTCCGGCCGGGAGAAGTCGCGCATGGCGTCGAGAATGGCGGTCACCCGGTCGATGCCTTCGCGGGTGTCGTTGAACAGCTCGCGCATGTCACCGAGGATGAAGTCGAGCGACGTGGCCTTCTCACGCGCCTTGAGCGCCTCGATTTCGCTGGTGCAGGCGCCGGCCTTCTCCGCACAGGCCGCCAGTCCGCGGTAGGCGCCGAGCAGGTCGGTGAAGACCTCCACGCTCTTGCGCAGGGCGCTGAAGTTGTTCAGGATGAACCCGACCGGGTTGTTGAGTTCGTGTGCGATTCCGGCGGCCAATTGGCCGACGGACGCGAGCTTCTCCCGCATGATGAGCTGCGTCTGCGTGGCCTGGAGCGATTCGTAGGCGTCCTTCAGCTGCTCGGCCATCGCGCGCGCGCGGTCCCGCTCGGCGACCAGTTCGGCGGTGCGCTCCTGCACGGCGTGTTCGAGTTCGTCGTTGAGGCGGCGGATGACGACCTCGTTGCGCTTTCGCTCGATGGAGTAACGCAGGGTGCGGGCCAGCATCTGTTCGTCCAGATTGCCTTTCACCACATAGTCCTGCGCGCCTTCCTGCACGGCGCGCACCGCGACGGTCTCGTCGCTGAGCCCGCTCATGACGATGATCGGCAGATCCTGGGCCCGGGCATGAGTCTTGCGAAAGGTTTCCAGGCCCTGGCTGTCGGGCAGGCCGAGGTCGAGCAGCATCACGTCGAAGGGGGCCGCGGCCAACGTATCGAGCGCGGCCTGCAGCGTTCCAACGTGGACAAGCTCGAAGCGGACACTGGTGCCGAAGGCGCCGGCCACAAGGTTGCGGACCAGGACGGCGTCGCCCGGTTCGTCCTCCGCGAGCAAGATTTTCAGGATGGCTGGTTTCGCCATGTTCGCTCCCGTCTGCCGCCTGCCTGTGCGGGCGGACGCACGCCCCTGCAGCCCCGGACCAGCAGTATAGGCGGGCGGCGGCCGTTTGGCAAATGCATAGCGCGGTGTCAACCGTTCCTTTTTGCATTCGGCGGGGGATTGCACTAGTCTTTGCGGTGGCGCGCTTGGCCCGGAGTGGGCCGCGGCGCCGGGTGGAGGATGTCTCATGGCGGACGTGTTGTGGGTTCGTTACGACAAGGGTGAGTCTTTTGCGAAGCGGGTCTCGGCCGCGTTCGGCGCGTCGGCGTGGTGCAAGCGGCTCAAAGCCGGTTGTCTGGTGGCGGTGAAGATCCATTTTGGGGAGGCGGGCAAGCGGTGCCAGATTCGGCCGGAACAGGCCGCTTGGTTCATCAAAGGCATGAAGGCGCGCCGTGCGAAGCCGTTCTTGGTGGAGACGTCGACGCTGTACGTGGGTGAGCGTTCGAACGCGTACGACCACCTTTGCCTGGCCTACGCGCATGGGTACACCTACGAAGCGGTTGGCGCCCCGATCATCATGGCCGACGGCCTGTTGGGGCAGGCGCAGGCTCGAGTGAAGGTGAGTGGCGAACACTACGACGAGGTGTGGATCGCCTCGGACGCGCGGCTCTACGACACGTTGCTGGTGCTTTCGCATGCGACCGGCCATTGCCTTACCGGGTTCGGCGGCACGCTGAAGAACCTGGGGATGGGGTTGGCGAGCCGGGCCGGGAAGCGGGCTCAGCATGCGGCCCTGAAGCCCGCCGTCCAGAAGCGGACGTGCACCGCCTGCGGGCGCTGCACCGAATGGTGTCCGGCGGAGGCCATCACGCTCCCCGCGGGCGCGAAGGCGGCGCGTGTCGATCAGGACGTCTGCATCGGTTGCGGCGAGTGCCTCGCGGTTTGTCCTGCCGGCGCCATCAAGATCGACTGGGACGCCGACAGCCGCGTGCTGCAGGAGCGGATGGTCGAACACGCGCTCGGCGTCGTCAGCGGGAAGGCGGGGCGCGTGCTGTATGTGTTGTTCCTCACCAACATGACGCGGGACTGCGACTGCATGGGGCACGACAACAAGGTGCGCACCCGGGACGTCGGCGTGCTGATATCCGAGGACCCGGTTGCCATTGACCAGGCCGGGATCGATCTGGTCAACACCTCGCACGGCGGCGATTTCTGGCGCGAATGCTGGCCGGAGTACGATTGCAGCATCCAGCTTGCGCACGCCGAGAAGCTCGGGCTCGGCAGCCGCGCCTACGCGCTGGTGGAAAGCTAGCGCCGCCGCGCGCGGCGGCTGGCGAGAGGAAGAATGGAAGGGTGGAAGAGTGGGGTGGGGGTAGGGGACACTTGAGGGGCGGATGCGGGCCATGACATTGATAGACGACAGAGGGCTTCATGTCGGTGCAGGCAGCCGCGTGGTGAAGGAGGTACGCGGCCATCGGCGGCACAGCCATCCGTTCTTCGAGATTCTGTGCATATCGGAGGGGCACACGCGCGTCATCATCCGGGGTAAACAGGTGGAGGCGGGGCCAGGCGACCTGCTGATCTACTACCCGTTCGAAGACCACGAGGAATATGTGCAGGCCGGCCGCTGGTCCATCCTGACGCTGCGGTTCTCGCCGGAGAAGTGGGCGCTGCCCATCAGCTTTCCCAGCCGCGAAACCACCGAGCCGCTTGTGCATCTGCCCTGGCCGGACCGGTTCCAGAACCTGTTCCACCAGATGCTGCTCGAGCGGCGCACCGGCGACCGCTGGGGTGAGATGATGATGGCGGGCTACCTCACGATTTTCGTGGCCCTGCTGCACCGCGCGCTCGCGTTCATGCAGGAGCAGGGCGCGCAGCGGGAATCGGAACGCTCCCAGCGGATCGGCAAGGCGATCGAACTGATCCACGAGGGCCTGGACCGGGACTTCTCGCTCAAGGACCTGGCGGATGAGAGTTTCATGAGCGAGTCGCATTTCAGCCATACCTTCAAGGCGATGACCGGGGTCTCCCCCAAGAAGTACCTGACGCGCACGAAGATGCTGAAGGCCCAGGAACTGCTGAAGGGGACCGACGAGACCGTGAAGGCGATTGCCGCGACGCTCGGGTTCGAGGATGCGCACTACTTCTCGAAGGTCTTCCGGCGGCACACGGGCAAGACGCCTTCACAGTTCCGCGCGCGCGAGCGGTAGGCTTGCCCCGGACGGCCGTTGCGTGCCGTGTGCCCAAATTGCAGGAAATTGCCCCTCTTCGACAATTCCGTCCATTCTGCCGTGAATTTTCCGGCGTTATCCTGATTACAGGCGAGCCGAGCCATCCTCCGTACGGAGGATGGTTTTGCTTTTGTGTACGGGACCGGCTTGCCGGCGAGAAAGGAGAGAGACGATGCAGGCGCTCAACATCGGGGTCATTGGGGCGGGCGGCAACGCGCGGGGACACGGTAAACGGCTTCGCCAACTGGACGGGGTGAGCGTGACGGCGCTGGCGGACCCCAGCGAGGGGTCGCTGACACGGTTCGTTGATGACGTCTTTGTGGATCAGCCGGCTCCGGCGACCTACTCCGATCACAAGCGTATGCTGGAAACCGAGAAGCTGGATGCGGTCCTGATCTCGTCGCCGCACACGATGCACTTCCGGCAGATCATGGACGCGCTGGACGCCCGGCTGCACGTGCTGTGCGAAAAGCCGATGGTCTGTTCCGAGGCGGAGGCGCAGCAGGTGATTGCGCGGGCCGCGGAGGTGAACAGGCACGTTGTGGTTTCCTATCAGCGGCGTTTCAACCGGCAATACCGGTTCATGAAAGATTTCATCCATTCGCCGGAATTCGGCCGGCGCTATTATTTTGCCGCCTTCCTCAGCCAAGGCTGGCTCAAAGCGCAGACGGGCAAGTGGCGCCAGGATCCCGCGCTTTCCGGCGGGGGCCAGCTTCACGATTCGGGTTCGCATATCGTCGACATGATGACCTGGCTGCTGGACGACCCGATTGCGCAGGTCGCCGCGGTAATCCACAATCGGGGGACCCAGGTCGACGTGGACAGTGCCATTACCTTCCAGACCCGCGGCGGCACCATGGGGACCCTCAGCATCGTGGGGTCGGGTCCGACCAAGTGTTTCTGGGAGGACATGACCATCGCAGGCGAAACGGGCTACTCGTTGTTCATGCGCAAAGGCGCGCTCATGGCCACGCACGGGCACGGGGCGGAGTTGATTCCCGTCGAGGATTTCAGCACGCACGGCGGGACCAGCCCGGACGCGCATTTCGTGGACGTCATTCGCGGCAGGGCCCGCAACGAGTCGCCGCCCGAAGCCTTCCTGGAGGTTATTCGTTTCACGCAGGCCTGCTGGGATTCGGCGGCGAAGGGCGGTGCGCCGGTAAGCGTGGGGTAGGGGGGCGAACGGACCGAGTGCAGTCATTGTTGTTTTCTTCGTCCTACTCTTTGTCTTAGCCTTCGTCTGAGGCATGATCAAGTGGGACGAGGAGTAGTCAAGAGGAAGCGTGGACCACACACGGAGGACAAAGGATGCATGTGGGGTTGTTGACCGCTCGATTCAGGAAGGACTTGAACTTCGAACAGATCGTGCAGTGGGCCGGCGAAGCCGGTTTCAAGGCGTTAGAGGTGGCGACCAGCCACCTGTCGCCGGGCGAGGTGATCGCCGACGGGGGCGCGAAGGTCAAGAAGTTGCTTGAGGCAGCCGGATTGCGCATTTCGAGCCTGGCGCACTACGCGGGGTTCAACAAGGGCAACACACCGGAGAAGTACACCGCGGCTATGAAGGAGGTTATCACGGCGGCTGAGGTCCTGGGCGTGGATACCGTGTGCACGCTCGCCGGCTTCCCGGAGGGTGAGAAGAAGAAGATGGACGTGATACGGGAAGTGGTGCCTGGCGTGTTCGGGCCGATTGCCGAAGAGGCGGCAAAGCGGAATGTGCGAATTGCGTTCGAGAACTGGTTTGCGACGAACCTGCAGCACCTGGACCATTTCAAGGCGCTGACCGAGGCGCTGCCCCAGGAGAACGTGGGGTTCAATTTCGACCCGTCCCACCTGTACTGGCAGCAGATCGATTATCTGGCGGCTGTGGCGGAGTTCGGCCCGCGCATCTTCCACGTGCATGCCAAGGACGTGGCGTTGCGGACGGACAAGCGGGCGCGGCTCGGCGTGCTCGAGGGCGGGTGGTGGCGGTACGTGATACCCGGGTTCGGCGATATCGCCTGGGGCCGTTTCGTCCTGGCGTTGAGGGAGGCCGGTTACGACGGCGTGTTGTCGATCGAGCACGAAGACCGGGCTTTCGAGGCGAAGGACGGGTTCCTGGCCGGCCTCCGGCACTTGTCCCAGTTTGTCTGAAACTTGCTCGAGAACTTGCTCGGGAACCCGACTACGCCTGTCCGACCTCGTCGGGGGCTCCTTGCTTTCCGCGCGGCCCCGAAAGGCTGGGGGCGCAAGTGTGTGCGTGACAAGCCCGGCGCAACTGCTATAATCCCGTTTCTACCCTGAGACTTGCGCGAAATCCCCGCCGCAGCGGCGGGATCGACAAAGCTTACGACAAAGTCTCGTGCCGGTTGTATCCGGCGCGGCGCAGGGTGCCGGGGCCTCGCTTACCTGGAAATGGCGGGGCACACGGGAGGCGGGCGGTGAGACGGCTGACAGTGATTCTGGCGGTGGTCGGCGCGGTGCTTTGCGGCGGCTGCGGCGATTCGTCGCAGCGAACGCTTTTCGAGACGGCGTGCAAGGCGGTGCGGGCGCACGCCGATTTTCCGGCCAACGCCGTGCTGGGCTCCATGCGGGAGGCCGAAATATACCGCGGCAAGAACGCCGCCTGCATTCTGGTCCCGTACGCGGTCGGGGCCGAAACGGGCGCGGCCGGAAAAGCCACCTATACCGTCTGGCTCAAGCGCGTCACCCTTCGGCAGTGGGAGGTGGACCGCTGCGAACCGACCCCGGTGCATCGGTGAACGCTGCAGCATCTGCGCTTGCCCACGTTGAACGTTGAATGTTGAGCGTTGAATGTTGAACGTTGATTGCGCTGAAGAACCCGGCGCGGACAGAGCCGCGCCCTCCAAACACCCAACAGGTTGCGTGTTGATCCAATGGAGGGCCGGCCTCAGTGCCGGCCGCAATGGTTTTTCAGCGCAATCGAACGTTGGCTTCCTCCCTCGTCTTTTCCTCTTCGTCGTTTCCGTTGCCTGCCGAACAAGCCAGTGATTGCCGGCCTGTTATCTTCTTCGCGCTGACCCGTCTTCCATTCTTCCCTCCACCCCGCGCCGCCTGTTATACTGCGCAACCATGCGTGACTACACAGGCCAGACGATCGGCGGCTGCCGGATTCTGACGAAGCTGGGGCAGGGCGGCATGGGGGTGGTCTACGAAGCGGAGCAGTCGTCTCTGAACCGGCATGTGGCCGTGAAGTTTCTGGCCGAACACTTGGCCGGCGACGAGGCGTTCGTTTCCCGATTCCTGCGCGAGGCGCGGGTGGCGGCCGGCCTGAACCACCCGAACGCGCTGGCGGTCTATGACGTGGGCCGCGAAGGGGATACGCTGTACATGATCACGGAACTGGTCCGGGGCCGGAACCTGGTGCAGATCGTGACGGACGGCGGGCCCCTCTCGGAGGCCGATGCCCTGGCGATCGTGCGGGATGTTGCCTCGGCCCTCGTGGAGGCCGAGGCGAACGGGCTGGTTCACCGCGATCTGAAGCCGGCCAACGTGATGGTGACCGAGAAGGACGTCGTCAAGGTCATGGATTTCGGCTTGGCGAAGTGTATCGCGGGCGTGAATCCCGACCTGACACGGACCGGTACGGTGATCGGCACGCCGCAGTACATGAGCCCGGAACAGATCAAGAACGAGCCCGTCGACATTCGGAGCGACCTCTACTCGCTCGGCCTGATTCTCTTCTATCTGGTGACAGGCAAGCCGGCCTACGAAGGGGGGACATCGGTCTCGATCTGTCACGACCAGGTCTACACCCGTCTGCCGGACCCGAGGAAGGTGACCCCCGGGCTTTCCGGTGCCGTGCGCGATCTGATCCTGCAGATGACACGGAAGGACCCGGCCAAACGGTTCCAGTCCCCGAGGGACGTGGTTCTGGCCGCGGAACAAGCCCGGCAGTCGGGCGCGGACTCGCGGGGTGCGTTCGGCGTGACGCTGGCCCGGCCGGCCGTGCCGGTGGTGCGCCGGCCGCGTCGCGCCTGGCGAGGCGTGCTGGCTGCGCTGGTCGTGGCGGCGGCGGTTGCGGGCGGCGGGTACTGGGTGTTGCGGCACTTTCCGTGGAACCGGCCCTGTGTGGTCGCTGAACCCGGCGCGGATGCCCGGATTGTCCTGCGGTGGAGTCCGCAGGGCACGATCACCTTCCTGAACAAATACGGGCGGGAGTGTTTCGGGTATGACACGGATGACGTGCTGGGCAAGCACGTCGTGGGCACGATTGTGCCCGTCACGGAATCCTCCGGCCGGGATCTGGAGCAGATGATCGCGGGCATCAGCGGGGACCCGGCGGCCTACGCCACGAACGTGAACGAGAACATCTGCAGCGACGGCCGGTTGATCTGGGTGCGTTGGGAGAACTGCCCGGTGTTCGATCGGACCGGCAAGCTGCGGGAGATCGTGTCCCGCGGGGAGCGGGTTCCGCGTCCCGGCGATCTGCCGCCGTTCGCGCCGCTCAGGAGCGCCGTGCCGGTCCCCGTTGCCGCGGCCACGACCCCGGCACAGGCCGCGCCGCGTTCGTACGAATCCTGTATCCAGGCGGGCGACCGACTGCTGAAACAAGGCGAGTGGGACGAGGCGATCGCCCTGTTCGAATCGGCGCTCGCGCGCTATCCGGGCGAGCAGGGCACGCAGATGTGGATAGCGCTCGCACGCGAGAAGAAGGAGGACGCGCTGCGCAGGGCGATGCGGGCGGAACTGCTGGCGCCGGACAAGCTCTCGGTTCTGACCTGCCCGTTTTCTCATTTCTACTACAGCGATGCCGACGGTCGGCCGGCCGGTTTCGACGTGGACCTGATGCTTCGCTTTGCGCAGCGGCACGAGTTGGCATTGCGTTTCGTGCGCGTCGCCACGTACAAGGAGCTCATTCCGATGCTGCTCGAGAACCGGGCGGATCTCATCGCGGCCGGGATGACCATCACGGCCGACCGGCGCGCCACAATCGATTTTTCACGCCCCTACTTCAGCAATGCGCAGGTGCTCGTTGGGCGCCGGGGCGGTCCGCTGCGCGGCCCCGAGGATGCGGCGCTGCGCAAGGTGGGCTATCTGCCGGGCACCGTGTACGAGACCACGATTGCCCGGCTCGCGCCCGGTAAGGCCGTCCCGCTGCGCGACTGGGACGCGATGGTTCAGGCCCTGCTGGCCGGCGATATCGACGCGTTCGTCGACGACATGGCCAGCACGCTGCTGCTGAAGCGGAAACATTCGGAACTCGAAATCGTCTGCACGTTCGAACAGGTGGAGCATTTCGGGCTCGGGTTCAGGAAGAGTACGCCCAACCTGCGGGCGGCGCTCGATCTGCTCCTGGAACAGGCCGAGCGCGACGGCGTGCTGCGTGAGCTGTACGCCCGGCATTTCGAGTAGCCCGTGCAGCCGATCCCTTCCTTTTCGTGCTTGTCCGCGCCACCCCCTTCCGATACCCTCCAGACCATCAGAGCGCCGGCCGCACGGGCCGTGCTCTTCCCGGAAGACAGCATGAAAGACCGCGCGGAGTGCCCGCTTCAGGGCTCCATTCTTGTCGCCGTGCCGCACATGGACGACGGCGTGCTGGGCTGCGGCGGTACGCTCGCGCTCCTCGCCGACAAGCGGGACGTCCACTTCCTGTACGTCGGCGACGGCGGCGGGTCCGACGGCCGGCTGCTTCCGACCTCGAGAGGGGCGGCTCCCGCGGATATCGGGGCGACCCGCCGGGCCGAAGCCCAGGCGGCGCTCGCCGTCCTGGGCGTGCCCGACTCGAACGTGGCGTTCCTCGGCATCCCGGACGGCACCCTGTCCTCGGAGTCGACGCGGATCCGCGCGGAACTCGAACGCCGGCTCGCCGCGCTCGCGCCGGATCACCTGCTGATTCCGTTCAGACTCGATTGGCATCCCGACCACATCGCGCTGAGCGGAATCTGCCGCCGGACGGCCGCGGCCGTCCGATCGGGCATGAGTGTGCTGGAGTACTTCGTGTACGTCAGGCGAAGGCTGCTGCCGGGCGGCGACATTCGCCGGCTTCTGAGGAAAGCGGCCCTCCTGTCGGTGGACATTTCCGAAGCCAGCTCTCTCAAACGACAGGCCATTCGCTGCTTCGTCAGCCAGACGACCCTGTTCTATCCGCGCCAGGCGCGGCCCGTGCTCAGCCCGGCTCTCGTCGACACCGCCGCGGCAGGGCCGGAAGTGTTCTTTCGCAGTCGGGCCGGTGCCTCGGACGCGGTTTCCGCCGTGCCCGAGTTTCTGCTGCGTCTGGAGACGTCCATCGAGCGAGCCGCGAAACGGACGAAACAGAGATTGCGCAGCGTCCTTGCGGGTCGCACGCGAAGCGCCGGGAGAACGCCGTTATGACCGCAAGAGGCAGGGGCAAAGGGGTACGGAGGCGACTGGGGCTCTGCCTGTTCGCGACGCTCTTTTCGCTGGTCCTCGCCGAGCTCGCGCTCCGCGTCATGGGGCTGCCCCCCTCGGACACACGGCCGCCGAAGCACCTTGGCAAACAACTCCCGTGGGTTCGGCAGGACCCGACTACGGGTTGGATGAACCGGGCCGGCTACTCCGGGCGGCACCGCCAGACCAACGACTTCGACGTGGCCGTCCGCATCAACGCGCTGGGCTTGCGCGATTCGGAGTGCGGGTATGAGAAGAGCCCGGGCCGAAAACGGATTCTTGTGGTCGGCGATTCGTTCACGTTCGGGCACGGCGTCGAGGCTGAGCAGACGTACCCGGCGCAACTGCAGGCGTTGCTCGCCGACACCGAGGTGCTCAATGGCGGCGTGCAGGGCATGGGGCACGACCAGCAACTGCTCTGGTTCAAGGAACAGGGCCTGAAATTCGCTCCGGACCTGGTGATCTGGGGCTTCAGCTCTGCCGACATCCCACGGAATACGGTGTATTTCCGCCGGCTGGCCGACCCTCGGACGGGCCTGGACTACGGCAAGCCGCGTTACGTGCTGGAGGACGGGCGTCTGACGCTGACCAACGTGCCCACGCCGGAGCCGGACGCGGTGGAAGCGGCAATGGCCGAACATCTCGCCGCGCGCCGGCGGGCACAATCCGGCATGCGCCGGGCGCTGTCCAGAGCGAGGGTCCTCTCTCTCGTGTTCATGGCCTTCGACAGGCTGCGGGAACGGCGCGAGCAATTGGCGCTCGCGCATGCCATCGCCGTCGAATTCGTCCGCACGGCCAGAACGGCCGGCGTCGACGTACTCATCGTTCACCTGCCCGTCCGGAAATGGCTGGTCAGGAACGACCCGGTCGTTCGTCTGAAGCGACACACGACGGATAAGATGCTTGCGCGGGTGTCCGGCGAATGCCGTGTCCCGACTGTCGACCTGCGGGCGGCGTTTCTCGAAGCGCGGAAGGGCGATGTCGAAGGCCTTTTCATCAAGGACGGGCATTACAGCCCGGCCGGCCATGCGGTCATTGCCGGCCGCCTGGCGGCGTACCTGACACAGAACGGCAAAGCGCAACCCGCTCGGTCGCCATCCGGCGTGGAGGACGCGGATCCACCCGCGCCGCGCCTACCCAACGCCACCGGTTCAAGCGGCCGGCGCGGCAGCCGGCCCTCCACGGGATACGCGCAGAAGCATTCATCTTGATCGGAAAGGCGCTGGTGTAGTGCGTCCAATCTGGCGGCGCCTGCGCTGGGGCCGGCCTCGTAGTGCGCGCGGATCCGGTCGGCGCTCAACGCGCGGTTGTAGAAAGCGACGAGGTACAGCTCGCCGTGCCACCATTTCCACTGGTCGTCGCCTTCGGCGGCGAGGGAGAGGCGGTAGGTCGGCTCCCAGTTCGAGAGTTCGCCCCCGATCCGCCGTTCGGCGCGCGGCTCGCCGTTGACATAAAGCCGCGCTTGGCCGGTCCGCGCGGAATAGGTCACGGCCAGGTGCAGCCGTTGCGCCATCTGGGCGCCCAGCTGTACTTCCAGAATGGTCCCGATTTTTCCACCCACGTGCGGCAGGAGCCCGTTGTCGTCCGTGTTCGTGGTGCGCAGCCGCACGATCAGCGATTCCGCGTGCTGGCCGAGTGTCACGTTGCGCGTATCCCAGCTATGCGATATCGAGACGATCCGCGCCGGGCCCGTCAGCGAGTCGCCGCCCTGCTTCGTACTGCCCGGCTTGACCCAGGCCTCGAGGGTCAACTCGTTGCTGGCGCGGCAGGCGTCGATGATCTTCGTGGCGGGGCCCGGCGAAACGAGCTTGGCGTTCGAGACGATCGCCAGCCCGCCGCCCGGGATCCAGCGCTGCGGCGCCTCGCTCTGCAGGCTCAGGTTCAGAGGGATCCCGAACCGCGAGCTGTCGCGCGCCGTCAGCCCGGCCCCTTCCGAGAACGTGTAGAGCGCGGCCAGCCCCACCTGTTCGCGTTCTCCGAACTGGGGCCTGGCCGCGATAGCCAACGACTTGCCGATCGCGGCGACGTACCCGGCGCGCAGCACGTCGGACTGGCCGGTATGCGTGCAGATGACCCGCGTCTCGCCCTCCCGCATGTCCACGCGCGTGGATTCGGCCGTCACCTCCAGCACGAAACGCGTGCCCAGCACGAGGACCTCCGCGTGCGGGGTGCGCACCTGCATCTTGCGGTCCGGCGGCTGAGGCGTCACGTCGGCGACGAGCCGCCCCTGCGCCACGTACAGCCGCTTGGCGCTCGCGCGCCCGACGCTGTCGAGCCGCGCGCTCGCCGTTGCGCGGCATTCCAGGCGCGTCCCGTCGGCGAAGGCCACGAGCGCGACGGCGTCCGGCCCGGCTGTGCCCAGCGTGTCGCCGTCGAACAGCGCCTCACCCGCCGCCGCCGGCCGGCTGCGCGCGCCGCGCGCCAGGCTGACCGCGCCGGACACCCGCTGCACCGACGCCGCCAGCCTGGCCTCGTGAGCGGGAACCAGGCTGAGCCGGGAAATCCGGGCCTGGAACACGAGGCCAAGCCCGATCAGTACGGTGGCCGCGATACCCGTCACCCACCACGTCCACGCCGCGCGGGCAGGTTGGACCGCGGGGCGGAGCACGGCCGGCCGTGCGGCGCGCGGGCGCGGCCGTACCCGGTCCGTTCCGACATCGGCGGCCAGCGCCTCCGCGGCCAGCTCGCGCATCAGCACATGCAATCGCAGCTCCGCCCGAAACCGGTCTTCCAGGCCGAGTTCGCCCCGCATCAGTTGGGCGAGTCGCGCCAACACCTGCGGCGAGGGGTCCGCGTCAAGATAATCGGCCACCAGATTGTCGAATTCCGCGTTCATCTTAACTTGCTCGAAAACTTACTCGCGAACTTGCCTCGAAGCCCCCGCCGCAGCGGCGGGATCGACAAAGCTTACGACCCGCCTACGCCCAGGGCTTCGGCGGGCGCAGCCCGCCTTCGCTCAGAAGCTAC
>JAFGHX010000452.1 GCA_016929905.1 Kiritimatiellia bacterium | reverse complement strand
GGGCAAAAGGCGTGTACGGACAGCCCTTACGGGCTTGACTACGAACGGATTTCACCGGGGCGCCGCCATAATGAGAATGGCTGGCCGGCGCACGCTTTTCCTTGCGCAAGGTACGCATCTCGATCAGGATATGCGTGCCTTACGTGAACAGGGGGAACACGCATGCCGAAGAAGATCAGAGTCATTCAGTACGGGCTCGGCCCGCTGGGCCAGAAGATCACGCATTTCCTGCTCGAGAGGAAACAACTCCAGATCGTCGGCGCCGTCGACATCGACCCGGCTAAGGTCGGGATGGACCTGGGCGAACTGAGCGGCGTGAAGAAGAAGCTCGGTGTCACGGTGTCGAATAATGCCGATGCGGTGATCCGCGGGAGCAGGCCCGATGTGGTCGTGCTGACCACCGTGTCGGATATGAAGCGGATCGCTCCGCAGATTGCCGGCATCCTCAAGCACAAGGTCAACGTCGTCTCCACCTGCGAGGAGCTGTCCTATCCCTTCCTCACCGCGCCGGCCGTGGCCGGGAAGATCGATGCGCTGGCCAGGAAACGCGGTGTCGCCGTGCTCGGGACCGGCGTGAACCCCGGCTTCCTCATGGACTACCTGCCGCTGTCGCTGACGGCTGTATGCAAAGACGTCAAGACGGTCACGGTCTGGCGGATTCAGGACGCCACCCCCCGGCGGATCCCCTTCCAGAAGAAGATTGGGGCTGGGCTCACGGTGCCGCAGTTCAACAGGAAGAAGAAGGAAGGCACGCTCCGTCACGTGGGGCTGACGGAGTCGATGCACATGATCGCATCCGGGTTCGGTTGGAAGCTGGACAAGACCATGGACCTCATCCAGCCGGTGATCGCGACGCGCAGGGTCAAGAGCAAGGCCATCACCGCGGAACGCGGCATGTGCCGGGGCGTCTACCAGATCGGGCGCGGGTTCATGAAGGGCAGAGAGGTCCTCACGCTGCACTTCAGGGCGGCGCTCGGCGAAAAGAACCCGCACGAGCGCACGCTGATCAACGGCAAACCGAGAATCGACATGATGATCAAGGGCGGAGTCCACGGCGACATCGCCACCTGCGCCATCACGACCAACGCCGTCTTCGCCATCATGAAGGCGAATCCCGGCCTGCGGAACATGGCCGACATGCCGGCGGTGTCGTTTGTGCGGGCGGACTGAAGCCCGGCTGTTCTAGCGCCCTTTTCTGCCCGCGAAACGTCGCGAAAGCCGCGCGAAATGCCAAGCGTCATGCCGGTGGCTCTGCAGCAACTTTGAACGGCTTGCGCCTCCCCGATCCTGTGCCGTGCCAGCCTCTTCGAGGGCGCAAACAACTCAAAGTGGCTACGTCCGCATGTCTTTCCCTTCTTCGCGTTCCTTTCGCGAGTTTTCGCGGGCAACTCCTGCTCGGGCCACGAGCAGAAGCTGATGGCCCTACTCGGCCGCCGGGAGGAAGCGGCGGGACGCCGCTTCTACTCTTGCGGCAGTGTCGAGGCCCAGTGCGTGGCCGTCGCGCCGTTCTCGCCGAGGGGCAGCGGGTCGAACCGTAGCGCGAGCTGCGCATCCCCCAGATCCCGCTCGGCGGTGATCCGTACTTCCCGGCCGGAGGAATCCGCTTCCGCCTTGAGAATGCGCGCCGCCTGGCCGTTCACCGTCAGGTTGACCGCCTCCGCGGCCAGCGTGGCGGGGCGGATCGGCCAGGAGAAGAAGATGGTCAAAACAGGACCGTTCACCCGGTGCCGCGTGATCCGCGGCTTCTCGGTGTAGAGCAGTCCGCCCGGCGGGACCATGGTGTAGAACGGCGGGCCTTCCACCAGTTTGTCGCCCTCGTAGGCGCCGATGTCCGGAGCCTTTCCTTCATAGGACTGGGTGAAGCCGGGGATCACCCTTCCCCTGTCCACGCAGGGGCTCGACGGTTTCAGCCGGTAATCCCGCTCCCGCTTGTTCACGAACTGGGCATCCGTGTTTTCGAGACCGTGCTCCTCCTGGCCGTCCTTCCGGATGACGTCGGGCCAGTTCGTGGTTGTGCAGTCATGGTCGAAATGGTTGTCGATCGGGCTCATGAACTCGGGCGGCCAGTTCCGCATGCCCATTCGCATGTCGTAGATGTTGTTGAAATGATGCCAGTGCTTGAAACTCCGGTCGTGGTTCACGCCCTCCCCGTTGTCGAAGGTATTGTGGTAGCAGTGAAACACGTCGGTGAAGTACGGGGGATTGTGGGTCTGGTAGTTCATCTTCCAGATCAGTCGCCCGCTGTGGCACACGTTGCCGTAGAAATAGAGAGGGCCGCCCCCGACGCTCTGGACGGACACCACCATGCACCCCTTATACCCTTCGAGCACATTGTGGTAGAAATGCTGGTTGAACACATAGCGCTCCGGCTCGTAGACGTTGTCCAGCGATCGGCCCAACCGATTGCCGTAGATCTCCAGGTTGTCGCCATGCTGTGACCCGTCCGGCCACATCTGAAGGGAATTGAAACAGTTACGCGTCCGGTTGTACCGGATGACGGAGCCGCCGCCCCCGGTCAGGTTCACGAAAAACAGCGAGCTCTGGGCGACGTAGCGGTACTTGCCGCTCTTCCCCTCTTTCCATTCCAGTTGCTCGAACAGCGCATCGTTCGGCACGCACTCCCACGCGTTGTTCTCCACGAGGACATGGTGCGTGCCGTGCCCGTTCGTTTCCACCGCGCGCCCCGCCCCGTGGATCCTGCAGCCCCGAATCACGAGGTAGTTCGCGTTCTCGAGCTTGAACCCGACGAAGTAGCAGTTTTTCAGGACGAGATTCTCGAACACGAGCCAGGCCGAATCGGATATGACAAATCCGTGGTTCGTGCTCTTCTTCGTGGGCATGCCCGGCTTCAGGTAGTACTCGTCCCAGCCCTCGGGGTAGCCGCCGTCAATCACGGCGTAGCCGGATTCATCCGCGGATTCGCTGATGATCGTGATCGGCTTCTCCGGCGCGCCCGATCTCGAGACGCGGATCGGACCCGCATACGTGCCGGGCATCAGGACCACCCTGTCGCCCGGTTCGGCCCGCGAGAGAGCGGTCGTGATGTTGCGGAACGGAGCAGCTCTCGCGCCGCCATTCGCGTCGTTGCCGCGGGTGGAGACATAGTAATCGGTTGTGGCGAGACCCGTTTGTCCAAGAGCCAGGCAACCGGCAATCATGACCATCATCGCCGCACGCCGAAGCGCGGATCTCGTGCCGCCTATTTGGCTATGCTTCATGGCGCTCTGCTCCTTTCCCCACATGTGTGAACGTTCGTTGTCAGCACCCGGCGGCTCGCGGGGACGCTCGCCCTCCATATCCCCTCTTCCGGGCCAACTATGGAGGGCGAGCGTCCTCGCGAGCCGGGCCCGTACAGGAGACTCTGAGCCGCTGGAGTACGTGCCTGTCACTTCCACCTCAAGGAAGCGCGGGGCAAGAAAGTGACGGGCAGGTATCGAATCCGCTCGGCGGTCTTGTTCTCGATCAACTCGAACAGAAACGCCACCGCCAGCTTCCCCAACTCAAAGGAATCGACATTCAACGCCGCGATCGGCGGATCGGTCATCGTGGCGATATGCATGCCGTTGAGGGCGACGACCGAGATATCCTCGGGGACCATGATGGCCTTCTGTTTCAGAGCCGTCAGCACCTTCGCCGCCACGTTGCCGTTCGTCGCAACGATCAATTCCGGAATGCCGTGTTCGGCGATGGCCGCACTGAGGCTCTCGAAGACGAGTGGGTAGTGATCGACGTGCTTCGCCGCATCGAACGACAGGTTCGCGAGGTAATCGCAACAGACGGGCGCCGCCAACCCGTTGTCGGCCGCCACCGCCTCAACCGCTTCTCGGACGCCCGACTCGTACTGCGTGATCATGAAGAAGGACTTCCCCAGCCTATCCGCACCGGTGTGCTCCAGGATCTGCTCAAAGCCGCTCCTGTAGTCAGGACACACGCACGGAATGTCGACCTCGCCCGGATTCGCGTCGTAGGCGACAATGTTGGGCGCGATTTTCTTCAGTTGGTCGACGCCGCCGCCGGATCGGAGAAGGTTCGGATCAACCAACAGGCCGTCACACTCGATATGGTCCATCCGCCCGGCAAGATCCGTCGTCGTGCCGAGGTCGGAGAAGACCACAAAACTCTTCTTCCGCCGGTTCACCTCCGCCTCCACTCCGCGAATGATGTCCTGGTAGAAGGTATCGGCGATGTTCACGTGCAGGGATCGCCCAACGTAGTTGCACAGGCATATGGCGTTGTGGATGAAGCCCTGGCCAACGCCTTTGACAAAGGAGCCCGCTCCCTGTCTGCTGATGAGAATATTCTCGCCAACCAGTTGCCGAACGGCCTTCCGGACGGAGGTGCGCGAGACTCCAAGCTTCTGGCAGAGCACGTTCTCGGAGTAGATCGCCTCGCCTATCTTGATTTCACCGGTCGCGATCTTCTCCTTCAGGAACGAGGCGACCTGCTCGTAGACCTTTGCCTCGCTCTTCTTGTTGCCGGTAGGCATATCCTCTCCCCTCCCGGGCCAGACGACGGTTCACGTCGCCATTCGGCGGCGGCATCCATAATGCGCACCAGCCCCGTTGGCGACGACGAGGCCAGCGTCCATGCCCGCTACATGGGATGGGTGCGGGGTCCGCAATCCTCGGGGACCTCAACGGTCACCCGATTCACTCCGCCATGTTCCGTGTTGTACTCGAACACCCCCAAAGGCGTTCGTATGGCCAGTCCGTCAGGCTGCAGCCGTTGACTCCCCTCCTCATGTGCACCGCAGTCCGGCGCCCTGCCCTTGAAATAGCCGGGCTCACACCCGGGCAAAGGCTTGCCAAAGAATGTGGAGAGGTCCACCCCTTTGTCGACAAAGTCTCTGCCGCGTGTGCCGTGTGGCTCAATCCCGCGTGTCGGGATCAACTTGTGCCTGTCGTTCATATAGCAGTTGTAGTCCGCCTGGAAATTCGGCAGGGGCTTGGTCGTGGCCTGCCGCATGATGGCCAGATAGTTGTCATAGAAGCGGTTGTTGAAGATATGATAGTTCGGGACGCCGATCCCGGCCTGGCCGAGGTAGGACAGACCGTGTCGGCCCATGACCGTGTTGTGGTAGATGTAGGCATGCGCCAGCGAGTCGTTCCACAGCCTGATGTTCTCCTGGTAGCCGTTGATGAACACATTGCGGTAGATGTAGACAGGGCCTGACGGCTCAAGCGTCTTGGGCGGCTTGTGCCCCTCGAGGGGGGCGGGGTATATCCTGAAGGACGCAAAGGCCCTCACCACCGTATTCGAGTACCACTCCTGGTCCGGGCACTGAGCATTGAACACGAGTCCGTCGTCCAGGCAACGCAGGATACAGTTGTCATGAACTTTGAGCCTGCGGGACCCCATGAAGTAGCACTGCACGCCGTCCCACTGGTCGTGGATGTAGTTGAAGGCGATTTCATTGTCTTCCAGGCAGGAGGCCACACACACGCCGTGCGAGTCGTAATCGCCGACCTTCTTGTGCAGGTCCCAGAGATCCATCTTTGTCTTGCCGGCAGAGTCCCTGTTCTCAAACGGGTCCATGCTGTTCACGGCTCCGCGCGCCATCTCGTTGTTCAGAATCCTGCACCTGGCGGAACGCCGCAGCGTCACGCCGTATTCTGCCGGGTACATCCGGCAGTTTCGGACTACGATGTTCGTGCAATGGTCGATCCACACTCCTGTGTTGGCGAATCGCAGATGAAGATCCTGCACGGTTATGTGGCTCACGTTTTCAAGGGTGAGCACAGGGCTGCCGGACCCGGTGCGAATCTCCATCTCATTTGGGTTCGAGTTGTCGCCGAACTTGAGATACGTGCAGTTGTCGGGCGGATGGTGCATCCACAGGGCCTTGATCAGGGTGAAACCGCACCCGTCATTCCAGCGCACCCCGTGCCGAAAAAGATTGCTGTGGTGCCATACAGGGTTCTTCTGATGCTTCGCATATTCCGGGTTCGGGTGGGTCCGGGTGTACCGGACGTGCGGGATCTCCTTGCCGTTCGCATACAGCATCCGGATCCCGCCCGTCTTGGCCCTGTACACGCCGTCACCCCAGTCGGGCGCCTCTTCCCACTTGAGGTCGCGAACCGCGGCCAGCTCGATCACCGTCCCTTGCCCGCCTTTCGCCACGACCGCCCCTTGAAGGATGATTGGCTCTTCTTCCGCGCCGCTCGTCTTGAATACCAGTTCTTCCCGATATACCCCCTCACCTATTTTGATGAGTGTGCCAGGGCCTGCCTGGTCAATGGCCTTCTGAATGGAGCGGATCGGGCCCGCCGGGGATACGTGGAGCACCTTGACATGCTCTTGCCCCGCCGCGGTCAGTGATGACCGCAACAGCAGGGCCACAACGAGCAGAGCCGTGTGGCAAACGCGCCGACCATACGCAAGGCATGTTGCTTTCTTCACCTTCCCCTCGCTCTTCTTGTTGCTGGCAGGCATAATCCTCCCCCCTTCCGGGTCAGGGGGCGGCCCCAATCGTCATTTTGGAGAATTTTCTGGCATAAATACCCGTTCTCAGGGCTTCGAGTGTCGAAAGCTGTGCTCCTTAGAGGAACATTGAGAGCCGCGCTTGACTTATATCTTATCTTGATTTTCGCTAGATACATGTATTCTAGTATACGCTAATAAAGAAATCAAGTACTCTTTCGAAAATGCAGGGTAGGGACAGGCACCGTGGGCACCGTGGCCCCGTGGCCGCATATGCGTACAGACTCGAGACATCTCGTTTCACAGTACAGAGATGCACAAGTCCGGTATCTTTCGCGATTGTGAAGACGCCCGTCTGATGCAAGCCTATTGGCGAGACAGGACACTAGTCTTTGCGAGGCACTCGGAAGTCCCCGGAGAGGAGAACACTGCAAGTGGAAACACCGGCACCACCGAGCTTCTTCACGCAACGGCCATTCCGTGTCCGCCGGTCCAGTGACCGAGCGGGAAGCCCCCGCCTACTCCAAGAACGGCAGGGATTTGCCGCGGTCCCAGAGCCGTTTCTTCAGCTCTTCGTACACGTTGTAGACGATGGGGCAGACGGAACAGTTCGAGTACGCCTGCGTCAGTCGGGCGACGAACGGCTTCTTGTGCAGATGCGGATAGGAGCGGCAGTCGATCCGGGCAGCAACCGCCTGATACGTATCGTGCACGGCCGCGTCGATTTCAGCGGCCGAAAGGGTACACTTTTTCAGGAAACAGCGAAATGCCCAGTTCGCGTCCTGCTTCTGCTTCGCGAGCATGGCGACAGTCTTGGGATCTGGCTCGATCTTCATGCGACTCTCCCTGCGAGCCCGAGCCGGCTTGAGTTATGACAGGCGAGAGGATAACCGCGCGGGGGCAGGAAACACAAGTTGAACGGCACGGGCGACCTGCTTGATGGAGTCCCGGCTCGCAATCAGGAGCCGCTGCGCGCGCTCGATGCGTGCGCGATTGATGAACGGGCGCGGTGAGATCCCGACACAGCGCTTGAACTCGCCGGCGAAATAGGCGGGATGGTCTCCCATGATCGCCGCGGTCGACGGCTTCCTCTCGGCGGGCGCAGCCTACATACTCGTCAACGACCGGCACGGGCCCGGCGGGATCGACGTCACGAAACTCGACCCGCGCGTGGACATGTCGCGCGGCGGGGCCGGCGGCTGCTTGGCACGTTGGACAAGAGCTTCGACGCCGTCGCGGTGATCGGGCAACACGCGAAGTCGCGCACGCCTTTTTCGGGAACCCTACAGATCCCCAGCCCGCTTATTGCGCGGGTGTGCGCGGGAAGCGCTGGAATCAGGACGGATGCTGGGGCTCGTCCAGATCTTCAAGATTAGCTTGACAACAGCCGTAAAACAAACTAGTTTGGTCTAGTCAGAAGAACCTGTAGCCGGACACCAGAACCATGCGCACAGTCAGTCTTTTTGAGGCCAAGACGCATCTTTCTCGCCTTGTTGAGGAACTCGTCTCAGGCAAGGAGGATCAGGTGGTGATATCGCGGCGAGGAAAGCCTGTTGTGCGCGTGACGCCTCTGGGTAGGGCAGATGCTTCCAAGCGGATCGGTCTGGCTCGCGGCCGGTTTGAGGTTCCTGACAATATTGACGGTTCCAATCCCGCAATCGCGCGGCTTTTCGGCGTTGCGGAGAAATCGAAGTGAACATTCTGTTGGACACGCACATTGCTCTGTGGGCGCTGATTGACAGTCCCCGGCTTCCGGTGAAGGCGCGCGAGTTGATCCTGCACGTCAGCAACCAGGTCTACTTCAGTGCCGCGACGGTGTGGGAGATTGCGATCAAGCACCGGCTCGCCCGCGAAGACATGCCGATTTCGGGCAAGGAGGCCGAACAGCTGTTCGGTGAGGCAGGATACTGGGAATTGCCGATCACGGCAGCCCACGCAGCGGCGACGGAGGCGTTGCCGCCGCACCATAACGATCCCTTTGATCGTATTCTCGTCGCGCAGGCGATATCCGAGCCGCTTCGCCTGCTGACGCACGACAGCATTTTGCTTCGGTATGGTGACGCCGTCGATCTGGTCTGAGTGGAAGCTGCTCGTGGAGAACCTGTTGAGGCACATGCGCCGCCACAGGCCCTGGTCATGGAGGGCGAGACTCCTGACGAGCCGGACCTCGGAGTGGGCTCGTTCCTGTCCGCGTTCCCTGTGCCTTCGCGCCGTGAGAAAGGCTTAACACCCTCGATGCTCGCACGCATCCTTGACACCATCGCACCCGCCATCGACGGCGACCGGACTCTGGCGGATATCGCCGCGATCCGGGAACTGGATCGGTGGGGCTCGTTCGACCAACATCACAAGGCGAGTCTTCTCTGTCAGTCCAGGTTCCGCGAGGCTGGACTCGAAACGGAAATCGTCCCCGTCCCGGCCGACGGCGCGACGCGCTACGGCGATTGGATCATGCCGCAGGCCTGGAACGCGCGGCACGCGACGCTGCGGCTGTTGCGCGGCCGGGGCCATGCGGAAGCCGTTCTGTGCGACTATCTCGAGGAGCCATGCTCGCTCATCCACTACAGCAAACCCACTCCGCGCGGCGGGGTAACGGCCGAGCTGGTCGTGCTGAACGGGGGAACCCGGAACGAGGACTACGCGCATGTCGACGTACGCGGGAAGATCATCCTCACCCGGGCCGGCCCAGGGGTGAAGGAGCAGGCCGTCAAGCACGGCGCGGCAGGGATTGTCACCGACCACATGCCCGAGCACCCGGGCTGCCGGCCGCCGAACGCCCTGCCCGACGCACGAGCCTGGCATCGGTTCGGCCCCGATTACCCCTGCGGCGGCTGGGGCATGAAGGAAGGGCACACCCAGTGCTGGGGATTCGTGCTCTCGCCCCGGCAAGGCCGCCGCCTGCGCCGGCTCGCCAAGAACCACGGGCCGCTGCGGCTCCACGCGGAGGTCAGCGCCAGATTCTACGACGGCACGCTCGACCTGGTCATGGGGCGCCTCACCGGGCGTACAGGCGAGGAAGTGCTGCTCAACGGCCATCTGTCCGAAATCGGCGCGATCGATAATGCCAGCGGTTGCGCGCTGGGGATCGAGGCGCTGCGCGCGCTCAACGCGCTCATCG
Organism: Kiritimatiellia bacterium; assembly: GCA_016929905.1. Classification (GTDB taxonomy): domain Bacteria; phylum Verrucomicrobiota; class Kiritimatiellia; order JAFGHX01; family JAFGHX01; genus JAFGHX01. The sequence continues at coordinate 2,000 of JAFGHX010000452.1, read as the reverse complement.
CGCGGGGCAAGCTCAAGCGCCCCCGCCGCGGCATACGGGCGCTGTTCACCTACGAGTGCATGGGCACGATGGCCGCCGCCGTCACGCAGAAGAAGCTCTTCAGGAAGTTCGTGGCCGGACTCACCCTCGATTGCGTGGGCGGGCGCGAGGCCTTGTGCCGGACCGCGCTCGGCCTCTACCGTAACCCTGAGGCGCAAAGCTCCTATGCCGACACGCTGCTGCGCCTCGTCCTGGAACGGCAGTCGCGAAGGGAAACGCTGCTCGTGAACTGGCGCGAGCATTCCTACGCGGCCTCCGACAACATCATCGCCGACCCGTCGATCGGCGTCCCCTGCCCGCTGCTGATGGAATGCCCGTACACCGCCTACCACTCCTCGGCCGACACGCCCCGTGTCGTCGATCCCGACAAGCTCGTCTGGATCGGACGCGCGGCAGCCGCCTACGCCTACTTCATCGCCGACGCCCGCGAGCCGGAAGCACGCTGGCTGGCCGAGCAGGTCCTGGCCGAGGCGGCGGCAGCCGCGCGAGCGGCCGCCGCCTCCGCCTCCGAAGATCGCGGGGCCGGCACGGTCTCGGCGGAGCGGCGGCTCGCGCATCTGGAGCTGTGCTACTCACACGCTGTCGAGTCAACGGCGCGGCTCGTGGACACACGCAAACGGCAAGCGTTCTTGAAGTCGCTCCGGCCATTGAAGGCGGATCTGACGAAAAGTATCGACCTCGCACGGCGCCAAGCCGGGCGTGTCCGGGGTACGCGGCGGGCGGGGCAAACCCGGCGAGACCGCCAAGCCGGCGCGGCGGAGCGGGCACGGATCCCCCGCCGACTGGTGGTGGGAGAGGTACAGCTGACGCGGGTGCCGCGCAGGGATCGCGGGGAATGGCACGCCATGCGCAAGCGCGGCAACATCACCGATCTCGCCGCCGGCCGCGCCCTGTTCTGGGCCGATGGGCAGCGCAGCATCGCCGAAATCGAGGAGCGGGTCGCCGGTGAAACGGGTCGCGAGGCCGTACGGCTGAGTGAGTACTTCCGGTGCCTGGCGAAGTACGGGTACGTCAGACTCCTCGGCGCAGGCAGGTCGTCTTAGGGCCCGCGTAAGAACAACGTCACATTTTGGCGGGCCAATGTTGCGCCGGCTCTGCCGCTTTTGATTTGATATTGGCACCACCTTCGGCTAATCTCGGGCAGCTCCACAGTAGGGAATTCCCTGGAGTAGGGAATTCCCTGGCTTCTTGTGCACGGAGGGGTGCCAGAGTGGACGAACGGGGCGGTCTCGAAAACCGTTGAGCCTTCGGGTTCCGTGGGTTCGAATCCCACCCCCTCCGCCAGTCACCGGAGCCGCTCGCTTCACTCGCGCCAAGGTGACGGGCAAGCCTGCATTCCGGGCACATTCTTTACAGCCTATTCCGGGCACATGGTTTACACTACTGCATATCTGCCTCGCCAGGAGGTGAGGTGTGCCATGAAAGGGGACCTATCTGCCGAATGAGCGGCGCGGCATACAACCCGGAAATCCATCATCGCCGGTCCATCCGCCTCAAGGGGCATGATTATGCCGGGGGCGGTGTGTATTTCGTGACGATTTGCGCGCATCGCGAATTCATCGATTTCGCGAAAGGCAATCCATTTGGGGTGTGGGCGAGGCAGGGGGCGAAGCAGGGGGCGAGGCAGGGGGCGAGGCAGGGGGCGAGGCAGGGGGCGAGGCAGGGGGCGAGGCAGGCCTCGCCCGTACGGGAATTGATTCAGGAAAGAATGCGGATCACGGCGGAGAAGTGCCCATTCATGAAATGGGAAGAAGCCGCAATCATGCCGGATCATATGCATGCATTGATCCGCATGCAGGGCGGCCATCAACGATTAGGCGACGTAATCGGCGGCTTCAAGGCGGCGGTCACCCGCGAAATCCGCCGTACGGGCGACACCTGTGTCGCCCACACCTGTGTCGCCCACACCTGTGTCGCCCACACCTGTGTCGCCCACACCTGTGTCGCCCACACCTGTGTCG
>JAFGHX010000451.1 GCA_016929905.1 Kiritimatiellia bacterium | reverse complement strand
CGATCACCGCCACGGCCGCCACGAACTGGGCGTTCGATCACTGGACCGGCGACGTGCCGGGCGGGAGTGAGACGAACAACCCGCTGAACCTGACGATGGACCAGGCGCGCGCGGTGACGGCATGCTTCGTCGGGGATGCGGGCTGGGACGAGACGGTCGGTTTGCTCGCCTACTACCCGTTCGACGGCAACGCGAACGACGAGAGCGGGAACGGGCACCACGGGACGGTACAGGGGGCGGCGCTGACGGCTGATGTTCATCAGCAGGCCGACAGTGCGTACAGCTTCGACGGCGCCAGTTGGATATCGCTGGATGGTTCAAGGCCGCTGAACGGCAGTGCGACGACATTCGCGTTCAGCGTGTGGATCAAGCCGAGCAGCCCGGACAGCGGCAACTTCTACGAGCACCACGGTGGGTTCCAAGATGTCGTTCTGTCATGTGAAGCCACGCAGGTCTGCTGGCTGGTATGCGATACGTCGGGGGCACAGCATTACGCAAAAAGCTCGGAACTGGTGCCCGGTGAATGGACCCATGTCGTCGGCACGTACGACGGGGCCGTTCAGGAGCTATACATCAACACCGCACTTGCCGCTGTCACGAACTGGCAGGGCCCCCTCTGGTGGAGCGACCCCTCTGTTGAGGAAGGTATTGGGGGGGCGTCCTCGCCGACTAACAACCGGTTCGCGGGTGTGATTGACGAGGTGCGTGTCTACGACCGGGCATTGACCGGCGAGCAAGTCGAGCACCTGTACCAACTCGATGCCTATCCGGGCATGGCGCGTATTGCGGGCGGCGCGTTCCAGATGGGCGACAATTACGGGGAAGGCGAATCCGACGAACTGCCCGTGCATACGGTGTGGATCGACACCTTCTTCATGGACAGGACCGAAGTCCCGTGGAGCCTGTGGGAGGAGGTGTACCTGTGGGCGACGAACAACGGGTACGCCTTTGACGGCACCGGCGCGGCCGGCGGAACCAATTACCCCGTCACCCTGGTCACGTGGTACGACTGCCTGAAATGGTGCAATGCGCGCTCGGAGAAGGAGGGGCTCACGCCGGTATACATGACCGACGCCGCGATGACGAATGTGTATCGAACGGATCAAGTGAATCTGTACAACACGTGTGTTTTGTGGAATGCGAACGGCTACCGGCTCCCCTCGGAGGCGGAATGGGAAAAGGCGGCGCGCGGCGGGGCCACGGGCCATCATTTCCCGTGGCCGAGCAACGGCGGCAGTTTCAGCAATCATTTCGGGGGCAGCAACGCGAACTACTCGGCCAGCGGCGACCCGTACGACGACGGTACGACACCCTGCGGGTATTATGACGGCACACAGACCCCTGCCGGCCCGGACATGGCGAACGGTTACGGGCTTTACGACATGGCAGGCAATGTGTGGGAATGGTGCTGGGATTGGTACGGGTGGGACTGGTACGGCAGCGCCGGCGCGACGAACCCCAATCCGCATGGGCCGTTCAGCACTTCCCCCGCGCCGGTCGAGCGCGGCGGAAGCTGGAGCAGCGCGCCGTTCGAGCTGCGTTGCGCCAGCCGCAATTACAGTTCCGCGAGCTTCACTAACGGCAACCCCAGCGCAGGCGGGGGATTCCGTACGGTTCGCGCGCACACAGGCGGGGACTCTGACGGCGACGGCATGGACGATACGTGGGAAATCGCGGAGTTTGGCGATACCGGCACCGCTGGCCTTCGCACGGATTTCGACGGTGACGGCCTTCTGGATCCTCTCGAATACGAACAGGGCACGGATCCGGCGGTCGTCGATACGGATATGGACGGGTTCAACGACTATGTGGAGGTGATCAACACGACATGCCCGACCAACGCGGCTGCCTATCCGAGCTGCCCGTACAGGGCGTGGACGCGGATTATCGGGACAACGGGAGCCGACCAGGGCCGGGATGTGGATGTCGACGCCGGCGGCAACGTATATATAACCGGGGAGACCGCCGGCTCTCTGGATGGGCAACCGCACGCGGGTAGCTTAGACGCATTTTTGACCAAGTTCGCGTCGGACGGAACACGGTTGTGGACGCGTGTGTGGGGGTCAACGGCGGATGAGCACGGCCGATCCTTGAGCATTTGTCCGTCCGGCAGCGTTTACGTCGCGGGGTTCACGAGTGGTTCGTTCGATGGTCAGACCAACGCGGGGAGTAACGATGCGTTCCTGACAAAGTACCTGCAGAATGGCACCAAGGAGTGGACACGCATCTGGGGGTCGACCGGACAGGACGCGGGTAACGATCGATTCGCGGTGACGACTGATTCAACCGGCGATGTCTATTTCATCGGGGACACCTACGAATCGCTTGACGGGCAATCTCATGCCGGAGGCACAGATCCGTTTCTGGTCAAATACGCGCCGGACGGCACCAGACAGTGGACCCGACTGCGCGGATCATCGGGGGGTGACTACGGGGATGACGTCGCTACCGACGGGGCTGGAAACGTGTACGTTTCCGGACATGCGTGGGCCTCGATCGATGGGCAGTCCCACAACGCGCTATGGGATTTCATGTTATTGAAGTACGCGACGGACGGTAGCTGGGAATGGACGCGACTCTGGGGATCGGGAGAGAGCGATCAAGGGCTGGGTTGTATCGTGGTGCAGACCGGTGATGTTTATGTGGCCGGCTGTTCCGGGGCGTCGGTGGATAGTCAGCCGTACATGGGCGAACAGGATGCCGTGCTCACGAAGTATGCGTCCGACGGCACCAAGCAGTGGACACGGATGTGGGGGTCGATCCTGCACGATCATGCCTACGGGCTTGCCGCGGGCCCGTATGGCAATGTCTATGTCGTTGGTGACGCAGGCACCAATTTCGAGGGGCAGGCGACATTCGGTGGCGATGGCGACCTGCTTCTGACCAAGTTTGCGTCGGATGGGACGCGGCTTTGGCATCGACTGTGGGGCTCCTCTCTCTACGATAATGCGCAAGATATCGTGGCGGGCCCGTCAAACGACTTCTACGTGGTAGGCACTGTTCGTGGTGCCGTCGATGGCGAGTTGGACTGGGGAAACGATGACATCATCCTCACGAAATGGGTGGATCACGCGGAGGTGGATTTCATCGTGGCTGGCAATCCGGGCGAACGCGGTGCGCCAGCGCCTTATGACTACGGGACGAACGTGGTGGCCGTTGGCGCGACGATCGCCGAGAGCGTGGCCACCCCCGCCGACGAAACGAACGGGACGCGGTGGGCGTGCGCCGGGTGGACGGGCACGGGCAGCGTGCCGGCCGGCGGGCCGAGCAACGCGGTCGAGTTCACGCTCGCGACGAACTCGACCCTCACCTGGCTGTGGGCGCCGGAGTACTTCCTCGATACCGGCGCCAGCGGCAGCGGCGCGGTGGACGTGGCCGACGGCTGGTACACGAGCGGGACGAACGTGACGACCACCGCGACGCCGGCCGCAGGCTGGTATTTCGCTTCCTGGGCCGGCGACGTGCCGGACGGCAGCGCGACGAACAACCCGTTGCTTCTCGCCATGGAGCAGGCGCGGTCGGTTACCGCCTGCTTCCTGCCCGTTGCCGCCCAGGTGGAACAGTGCGCCAAGATCACGCCGAGCGATCCGGCCGTCGGCCGCACGTTCGGCTATTCGGTCGGGATCAGCGGCGACTACGCGCTTGCCGGCGCACCGAGCACAAGTGAGCCCGCCGCCTATGTGTTCGTCCGGCAGGGAACGAACTGGGTGCAGCAGCAGAAGATTGCCGGTACCGGCGGGACGGGGTTCGGCTCGAGCGTTGCCATCGACGGTGACTACGCGCTCATAGGGGCACCTTCGGCAGAGAACGCGCATATCTATGTGCGGGACGGTACCAACTGGCTGTTCCAGGCCACGCTTACCGCCTCCGACGGAGCGGGCGGGGACGCGTTCGGTCAATTCGTGGCGTTGAGCGGCGGCCGTGCCCTGGTCGCCTCGCGGCAGGACGACGGCAACACGGGCTCGGCCTACGTGTTCGTGCGGGACGGTACCAACTGGACCGAGGAGGCGAAGCTTACGGCCTTTGACGGGGCCGGCGGCGACTTCTACGGGTATTCGGTTGCCATTGACGGCGACTATGCGGTGGCGGGCTCGATTTTCGACGACAGTACGGGTTCCGCCTACGTCTACAGGCGCGAGGGGACGAACTGGGTGCACGAAGCGAAGTTGCTGGCTTCCGACGGCGCGGCGAGCGACGAGTTCGGGTTCTCCGTGGGGATCAGCGGCCCGCACATTGTGGTCGGCGCGCGCACGGGCAACGCCGCCTATCTGTTCTGGCGGGACGGCACCAACTGGACGGAGCAGGCGATCGTGGCAGCCGAATTCGCCGGCGAACTGTTCGGGGAGGCGAGTGCGATGGCCGTCGACCTCGCGATCGTGGGCGCGCGCGGCGACGACACGGTGGCGGGCGATTCAGGCGCCGCGTACGTCTATATGCGCTCCGGCACGAACTGGACGGAACTGAGCAAGTTGAAGGCCGCCGACGCGAGCGCCACCGATTTCTTCGGTATCGCGGTGGACATAGACGGGTGCTGGGCGGTCGTGGGTGCCTATGCCGACGCGGACCAGGCAACGGATGGCGGCTCGGCTTACATCTTCCAGGTCGGGCCGGGCGGCCCGTACAATCTCGTGGTGAGCGGCGCCCCGTCAACGCACGGCGCGCCGGCGCCGTACGGCTACGGCACCAACGTGGTCGCGGCCGGCACAACCGTGACCGACAGCGTCGCCACCCCCGCCGACGAAACGAACGGGACGCGCTGGGCCTGCGCCGGGTGGACGGGCACGGGCGACGTGCCGGCCGGCGGGCCGAGCAACACGGTCGAGTTCACGATCATGACCAACTCGACGCTGACCTGGCTGTGGGAACCGGAGTACTTCCTCGACACCGGCACCAGCGGCAGCGGCACGGTGAACGTGGCCGACGGGTGGTGGACGAACGGATCGATGCCCACGATCACCGCCACGGCCGCCACGAACT
>JAFGHX010000450.1 GCA_016929905.1 Kiritimatiellia bacterium | reverse complement strand
GGTCTGGAAGAATTGACAACGGACTCCGAACCCGGCGCTGGAGGATATCGGCGCGAAGACGCGCCGAATCCTCAGCGCCCCCGTTCGCTTGCCGGGCGAGTGATGGTTGTTTCCCAATCCAACATGCTTCTGACGGATGCGGTCCGTTTGCACAGGGAGGCCCTCGATGACGACAACGATGCGCAAGGCGGAGGCCAAGCGGCTTGTCGACAAGATGGCAGCTGACGCCACGTGGGACGACTGGATTCACGAGATCTACGTGCGTGAGGTCATCGAACGGGGGCTGGCTGACAGCCAGGCTGGGCGCACCCGTCACACGGATGGCGACGGCTCGGCTCCGCATTGACAGACGAGCGGCGCCGCGCGATACTGTCTGCTCCGGATGCGGGCTGCGACGCCCGGCAGTCTCTTCGCGCGGCGGTCGCGGCACGGGTCGACCTCGAAGACGTCCATCGTTTGCGTGTGCTCTGTCGAAGAAGGCGCGGACACTTCAGGCGACGAGAGGGCGTACGCCTGAGTTCACACCAGGACAAGCTGGACAAGCGAACGGCACAGATGGGCACGGCGCCCATCGGACCGCTTCTGCTGCGCATGAGCCTGCCGGCCATGGTGTCGGTGGTCCTGATGTCGGTCTACAACCTCATCGACACCCTGTGGGTGTCGGGCTTGCCCGATGGCACGGAGGCGATCGCGGCGCTCACCGTGCTGATGCCGTTGCAGATGGTGGCCGCCGCCCTCGGCATGGGCATGAGCGCCGGGGTCGCCTCCGTCGTCGCCCGCCGTTTCGGCGAACGCAACATCGAGGCGGTCAGTGCCATTGCCGGCAACGCCGTCACGCTGCCCATTCTGCTGGGCACGGTCGTGGCCTCGGTCTGCCTCGCGTTTCCCGAGCCGCTGGCTTTCGTCTTTGGCGGCTCGCGCCAACTGGTGACGCCCGCCGTCGGTTACTTGACCGTCGTCGCCTGGGGATTCCCCTTCCAGATCTACAGCATGAGCATGGACGGCCTGATTCGTGGCGCCGGCAACACGAAGACCCCCATGTACATTCGCGGTTCGGCCGCGCTGCTCAATGCCGGCCTCGACCCGTTCCTCATCTACGGATGGGGGCCGTTCCCCATGTTGGGTCTGCGCGGCGCGGCCATCGCCACGCTCCTGGCGCAGATGCTTGGCGCCGCCTTGTCAACGGGATACATGCTCAGTTCGCGGAGCCCTTACCGGATCTCGGCGGCGGGGCTGCGGCTGAGAACGGCGATCGTGCGCGACATCGCGCAGGTGGGCTTTCCTTCGTTTCTGAACGGGTGCGTGCGCAGCACGGTCGGGTCCGTCTACAACTGGGTGCTGGGCGGGTTCGGACCGGCGGCAATCGCCGCGCAGGGGCTGAGCATGCGCATCATGATGCTGATGCTGTCGTTCATGGGGCCCGGCGTGTCCCAGGCGCTGGTGCCGATCGTCGGCTTCAATTTCGGCGCAAGGAACTACCGGCGCATGTGGCATACCTGGTTGACCGCCTCGGTCTGGCTCTCCGGCATCGGGATTGTGCTTTCGTCGCTCATCATCGTGTTTGCCCCAACCATTCTCGCGCCGTTCGCGCGCGACGCCGAGCTGTTGCGGCTCGGCGCCTGGGCGGTTCGGGCAAAGGTCTGCACCATCTTCCTGGTCGAACCCCAGATGATGGGCGTCTTCACGTTTCAGGGCATGGGCATGGGCTTCCGCGCCCTCGTCCTGACCCTGTCGCGCGGCGTGCTTTTCGTGATCCCCGCTCTGCTCCTCCTGCCCAACCTTTTTGGCGTCTACGGCGCATTCGCGGCTCAGCCCGTCTCCGACGTGCTCGCGCTTCTTATCGCAGGGGCCATGTTGCTTCGCGCTTATCGCCAATATCCCGCAACCGCCGTTGCGGCGTGACGCTTTTGGTTGCGGTCTCTTCCCGTGCCGTTAGAATACCCCAACGATTGGAGCGGAACCGAACGGCCCGGCGCACCGTGCCGAACCGGGGAGGGACGAACGAACCATGAAACTTGAGCAGGCCTACGATTTCACGGGCAAAGTGGCGATCATCACGGGCGGCAGCGGCGTGTTGTGCAGCCGCCTGGCCCTGGCGCTCGGGCGACAGGGCGCGGCGGCGGTGGTGGTGGGCCGCAGCCGGCTCGAAAAGGCGCAGGCGATCGTGGGTCAGATCGAAGCCGACGGCGGCACCGCGCTCGCGTTCGAGGCCGACGTGCTGGACCGCGGCTCGCTCGAGAAGCTGGCGGAAACGGCCGTATCCCGCTTCGGGCACGTCGATATCCTCGTCAACGGCGCGGGCGGGACCACGAAAGCGGCGACCACGAGCAAGGAGCTGGCGTTCTTCGACCTGCCCGAAGACGCCGCGCGCTGGGTCTTCGACGTGAATTTCATGGGCACGTTCCTGGCCTGCCAGGTGTTCGGACGGCTGATGGTGGAGCAGGGGCGCGGCACGATCCTGAACATCGGCTCGTTCGGCGGCGACCGGCCGCTGACGCGGAGTTCGACCTACTCGGCGGCGAAGGCGGCGGTCATGAACTTCACGCGCTGGCTCGCCGTGCACATGGGCCAGGAGTACTGCCCGAATATCCGCGTCAACGCGCTGGTGCCCGGCTTCTTCCTCACCGAGCAGAACCGGTTCCTGCTCACGGAGCAGGACGGCCGGCTCACCGAGCGCGGGCAGCGCATCATCGACCACACCCCCATGGCCCGGTTCGGCACGCCGGACGATCTCGTCGTGCCCGCGCTCATGCTGCTCTCGGACGGGGCCGCCTTCGTGCACGGCACCACGCTGGTCGTCGACGGCGGGATCTCGGCGTTCGGCGGCGTGTAGGGGACAGGTTGATGGTTCATGACTGAGCCCGCTCCAAGAATCGGCTCGCGAGGCGACGCTGTCTCAAGACCCGACTCGCACGTTGCCACACGCCTTACGGCGTTGACTACAAACGGCATATCTGGTCGTTTTTGCCGTTTGTAGTTTCGGCCTGAGGCCGATCGGCCCCTGGCTGAAAGCCCGTTCAGCCAAAGGCTGATCGGCCTCAGGCCGAAAGGG
>JAFGHX010000449.1 GCA_016929905.1 Kiritimatiellia bacterium | reverse complement strand
TCAGAAGGGCAGATCATCGTCCTCCGGTCCGAGGTATTCCGGGAGATTGCCGTCGTCGCGCTCGTCACTTCCGTCCAGGCGCGGCGGGATGGGCCCCAGTTCGTGGTGGGTGATGCGGTCGTACTTCTCGCCCGTCACCGACCGCACGGTGATCGAGCGCGTCTCGACCACGCCGCCCGCCTCGCAGATCTCCACGGCCTGTTCGGACGACTCCGGGAACGGCTCGCGTGACCGCGCTCTCCACCAGGTCTCGGCCTTGGCGCGGGCGTAGCCGGTATGCTCGAAGCAGACCCACTCGCTGCGGTAGTTATTGAACCCGACCCGGTAGTCGACCCGCATGGTGCGCGGGTGATCCTCTGGCGCGTCGCGCTTGACGTGGACGCTGTAGTAGACGCCCTCGACCGGGTACTCGGTCTCGGTGACCTCGCCCGAGAGGATGCTTGCCGTAGAGGCTTCGTGGTCATGCTGTTCGCGTTTGGGCGGCGGGAAGACATAGCCGCATTCCGGGCAGATGCCATAGGCGGCATGGATCACCGCCTGGCACTGCGGGCACTCCTTTGCGGGGGCCTCGCCGTTGCCGCCAGACCGATCCCTGATCTCGAGCGCGTCGACCGGCCCGTGCCGCAGGATGTTGCCGCCGAAATCCAGGACGAGGCAGTTCTCCTTGGACGGGTCCAGGCGGAACCCCCGACCGACCATCTGATAGTAGAGGCCCGGGGAGTTCGTCGGACGCAGGAGCGCCACGCAGTCGATGTTGGGCGCGTCGAAGCCGGTGGTCAGGACGTTCACGTTGACCAGATACTTGAGGCCGCCATCCTTGAAGCGCTGGAGAGTGTCTGCGCGGTCGAACGGGAGCGTGTCGCCGCAGACGAACCCACACTCGTGGCCCATCTCGCCCAGCACGCGCTGAACATGAAGGGCGTGCTGCACTCCGGCGGCGAAGATCAGGACCGAATGCCGGTCCCGCGTATGCTCGACGATCTCGCCGCAGGCCGAGCGCACCAGCACGTCGTCATCCATGAGGGCCTCGACCTCGCCCGCGATGAACTCGCCGCCCCGGACATGCAGTTCCGAGGTGTCCACCTTGCGCCGCCCGGCCTTGGTCTTGAGACCGCAGATGTAGCCCTGCACGATCAGCTCGCGCACGCCCACCTCGTAGCAGACGTGGTTGAGAAGGTTCTCCGGCCCGCAGATCATGCCGGTGGTCATGCGGTAGGGCGTGGCTGTCAGGCCGACCAGCCGCACGTCGGGATTCACGGCGCGGGCCTCGGCCAGGAAGGTGCGGTACATGCCCTCGCCGTCGGGCGGCAGCATGTGCGCTTCGTCGATCAGGATCAGGTCGAAGCGGTCGAGTTCGGCCGCGCGGCGGAACACGCTCTGGATGCCCGCCACGATGATCGGGTGCTCGGTGTCGCGGCTTTTGAGGCCCGCAGAATAGACCCCGATCTTGTGCCACAGGTCCGGGGCCATCGCGTGCAGCTTTTCGGTCGCCTGTTCGAGCAGTTCCTTGACATGCGCCAGGATCAGCACGCGTCCGTTCCACTGCTGGACGGCGTCGCGGCAGACCGTCGCCATCACCGGCGTCTTGCCGCCCGCCGTGGGGATGACAACGCACGGGTGGTCATCCCGTCCGCGCAGGTGACCGTAGACGGCGGCGACCGCCTCGGTCTGGTATGGCCGAAGCTGCATCACCATGTGATCACCGTTGTCAGGGTTGCGGCCGCCAGCCAGTAGATGACCTTGCGCCAGTCGCCGGTGGGCACGTAGCCCGCAGCGGCGCAGACATCGAGGACGATCAGGATCGTTGGAAACAGTCTGTGCATCTCAGTTCGATTCCGGGTTATGGGTGTCCAGCGGGCCGCCGCATACGGGGCAGCGCCGCAGGGGGAATTCCTCGACCGTGACCAGAAGCCTGCCGTCGGGCACCGCCTCGCGGCGGCGCGTCACGAGCAGGTCGATCTGGCTGTCGTCCGCGTACACGCCCGCGTGTTCCAGGGCGTCGAGCACCGGCTTCTGGATGTTGTCCAGGTCGCGCCGCCGGTGATCCGGCGGGAAGGCGTCCATCGCCAGCGCGATGCGACCTCCCGATGGCGGTTTGCGTGGGCCGCCCCCGCCGAGGAGGGCGCAGACGTTCCGTCGGAACGTCCGGCCCTCCCGGCTGATCAGGGTGCGCGGTCCGACCCGCCGCCAGTAATGGTTCACACTGGGCGGGTAAGGAAGCGTCAGCGGCATGACGCCCCCCTTATCGTTTCCACGGCGGCGTGTTGTCGGTCACCGGAGCCTGCTGTGCCTGCCCGGCGGAAGCCTTCCGCTCGTAGCCCTTGATCTCGTTCGTGAGCTCGCCGGTGTCCTCGCGCTTCTTGAGCTTCACGACGATCACCAGCGGCAGGTTGTGCAGCTCGACGCTGTCGCGGGGCTGCATGACGCCCACCGCGTGGCAGATGGCGGACAGCTCCGACCGCGCGATCTTCACCGCCGTCGCGTTCGGGTTGTTCAGGTTCAGCCGTGCCCACAGGACGCGGTTCTTGTATTCGCCCTCGATGACCGTGAACGTGAGCTGCAGATAGCTGCCGTTTCCGTTCTTGGTGGGCTTCATCTCGCTCTCGGTGATCGCGGCCAGGTACTTGCCCGCCGGAAGCGGTTCGAAGTTGCTGGTCGGTTCGACTTCGGTCGCGTTGAATCCATTCAGGTTTGCCATGACTCGTTACTCCTTGCTGTTGGTTGTTGCGGACTCGCCTGCCTGTGCCGTGCCCGGCCCGACAGACAGGTTCTCCCGCGCCGGGACCGTCCCGGACGCGGACATCGGTTCTGCGGCCAGCGCCTTCATCAGCGCAGGCCACGAGAGGGGTAGCTCGGCGGGCAGGCCGTAGCGGTTCTTCGCCACGCAGGCCGGGTTGCCGACGGTGCGCAGGATCCGTTCGCCGCCATCCTTGCCCAGACCGGCGGCGATGGTGCGCTCGCGCCCGAACCCGCCGTCCTCGGTCTTGGTGATGATCTTGCGCGTGGCGAACAGCACCGCGTCGGACCACTCGGTCAGAAGCGCCGTGACGTGCTTGTGCAGACGTGGCGAATAGCGGTCGTAGGCGCTGAACTCGGGGTCCTCGAACTTCTCGACCTTGGCGTGCGCCAGGACGATCACGCACATGCCGCAGCGGTTGCGCAGCGTGTTGAGATCGCCCAGCAGCTTGCGCCAGTGCGTGAGGGCGTGGGTGTAGCCCTTGGCGTAGCCGCCATCCACCTTCTCGATGCTGTTGACGCCGTACTGTTCGCACAGCGCGTCCCAGACCAGGCGCTCGAGCCAGTCGGCCGAGTCGATCACGACTGTCTCGAAGTCGTGCTTCTCCTGGATCAGCGCGCGGAGCGCCGCGTCGACATCGGCCAGCCGGGTCGCCAGCGGGAAACTGGCGCAGTCGATCTGGTCGAGGCC
>JAFGHX010000448.1 GCA_016929905.1 Kiritimatiellia bacterium | reverse complement strand
GGCTCGACCTGGCTCATCTTCCAGCCGCCGGGCATGGTCATGAGCATGTTGCGCTCGAGCTCGATCAGGTCCATCGGCTCGACGGCATCCGCCTCGCCGTTGGCCGGGGCGTCGGTGTAGAGGATGCCCGCGAAATCGGCCGCCGCCTCTGCCGCCGAGAGGACGGCCAGGGTGAAACGCCGGAGCTGCGCGAAAAGCGGCAGCGCCGGAGTGATCTCCGGGATGCCGCGATGCTGGCCGGGCCGGTCCTGCCGGAAGACATGGATCATGGACGGGGCTGGAACGGTGGTGAAATCGTCGAAGACCATCCGGTATGTGCCGCCGGGATGGTTCTTCATCACCCGGTAGGCGATGGGGTTCCCGTAGTCGTCCAGGATGAGGCCGTCCACCTCGTGCTCGTCCATGATGTGCCGCCACGGACTCGCGACCTGGTCAGCCTCGATGAGCAACATGTCGAGTTGAACGTCGTGCTCGACGAAGGGGTTGAAGGCCAGCACGGCGAACGCCTCGCCATCCTGCGAACGGGCCATGCGCATGGTGCGCAGCTTGCTCGCGAGCCCCACGGCCAGTGCCCACGAATGGAACTCAGTCTCGACGGTGCGGTTCAGGAACGGATCTTCGGAAAGCATCTGGAGCCGGGGGCCCGTGCCGACCGTGTCGTTGGCCAGCGTGAGTACGATGCCCCTGGCGTAGGAGTTGTTCGCGACCTCGTAGCGGGCGCGGTTGCGGAGCGTACGGCGCACCTCCGGGCTGGCGGCCGCGTCGGCCGAGAGCGCGTCGGCCCGCGCCCAGTGGCGGCGGTTGTTGTCGGTCGTCTCGGCCGAGTCGAAACCGGCCCGAACACGACGCCGCACCAGGGCGCGAACGTCCGCACGCCGCAAGGCGGGTTTCTGGAACACGCCCAGGCGGACCGGCGTCCGTGTCTTGGCTTCGACCGTCTGTACCATCATGCGCTCCCCGGGGGCACGAGTTTGGAGAGGCGGATTCCGAGGCCCTTGGACTGGGCCGCCTTCTTGGAGGCGAGATACCGGTCGGCCGCGATCTGGTCGTTCAGCGAATGCTGTTCGACACTGCCGGAATCGCCGGTCGCCCGCTTGGGTCCGGCGGCGTTGTCGCGGATCGTGTTGTCGAGGTCCTCGGCCACGGTCTTCTCCCGTTGGCGGCCGACTATCGGCCGTCTACGGGTTACTTACCCGGCGCGAACGTGAAGTGGCGGAAGAATGTTGGGCAGACAAGGTGCTTTGCGGCTGATGGCGGCCGGCGGGAGAGGTAGACCGCCAGCTCAATGTGTGATAATGCTCCTTCACCGGCTAAAGAAGCCGGGTCGGTTGAGTTTTGTTATATGGATCTCGTTACGTTTCGTTCTGAGAGGGGATGAACTACCCCCTCTATCTCGTTCCCCCGCTGTACTGTGGGTGGATGTGTGCTTTTCCTGGGATCCGGCATTAGAGAGGGGCATGCGCATGCCGATCGACCGCAAGCGCTGCGCGTAACCCAAGGGTAGGGTTATACCCCACTGCAAAGTCGTCACCTATCGTGCAATCTGTCAGTTGAACGATGGGCGCGCTCAAAACAGATGCCGAACGAGTCGACTGGTCCCGACGCTATAAGGCGGCGGTGCGCCGGTACCTTCGGTCTGAGAAATCCGGGGGGCTGCCGGCGGCGGCGAACTTGGGGCGACAGGCCGCAGCGCTCGGGCTGGAAACGCTTGATGTAGCGCGGGTTCACGAGCAGGCGCTGATTACGGCGACGCCACCGGAGGATGAACCCGGCAATGTCGGGTGCGAACTACTGGAGCGGGCGGGCATCTTCTTCAAGGAGACCATCGTCCCGATCGAGGCCACACATCGTGCCGCCCGCAAGGCCGATATTCGCATCGATCGATTGACGCGCACATTGCGACAGCGCGCCGTGGAGTCGTCCGCGTCGGACGAGCAATTGGAGCAGGCCATCGCCCGGCGAGAGGCGGTGGAAGCGAGCGCCGATGCGCGTGCGGTTCGCCACGACAAACTGTTGGCGGAAGCGCAACACATCCAGAAACGCTTGCGTGATCAAATGCGCGGGATACTGTCGCAACACGAAAGCGAACGGAAACGGCTCGGCGGTGAGCTTCGCAACGAGATCGCCCAAGCGTTGCTCGCCATCGATCTCAGTCTGCTGGCGTTGAGAACATCGGGGTGCGTCAACACGGACAAGATCAAGAAAGGCATTGCCGAAGCCGAGCGAATATTGCAAGAATTGCACAGGCGAGGGTGCCCGCCGG
The DNA here is from genome assembly GCA_016929905.1 of Kiritimatiellia bacterium. GTDB lineage: Bacteria > Verrucomicrobiota > Kiritimatiellia > JAFGHX01 > JAFGHX01 > JAFGHX01. The sequence continues at coordinate 2,604 of JAFGHX010000448.1, read as the reverse complement.
ATAATCGGCAGGATTGTGTATGACCGCTCCATCGAACAAAGAGAACAAGACGAGCAAGCTGGCTCGGAGATATCGAGCCGCCTTGCGTCGATATCTCAAGGACACCACACGGGCGAAACCTGCATCGGCGCTCAAATTGGGTCACGAAGCCGCCGGGCTGGGGCTGGATGTTCTGGAGCTGGCCGCAATCCACGAGGACGTATTGATCGACGAGGCGCTCGCGACGAAAACGGCCCGCGTTCGGCAGCGCATCGTGCGCCGGGCGGGGAAATTCTTCGCCGAGGCGATCGTCCCGATCGAGGCCACGCACCGCACGGCGCTGGAGAACAATGCCACGCTGGTTCGGCTGAACCGCGAACTGGAACAGCGCACCCGCGAGATTTCCGCCTCCCATCGCAAACTGACGGCTGAAATCGCCAAGCGTAAGGCCGTCGAGCAGGACCTCCGCAAAAGCGAACGTGAGTCGAACCGGCTTCTGCGGCAATCCCGTCAACTGCAGGAAGACTTGCGGCGTTTGTCTCGAGGAATTCTGTCGGCGCAGGAGGAGGAACGAAAGCGGATCAGCCGGGAGCTGCACGACCTCGTTGCGCAGACATTGACGGCCATCAACGTTCATCTCGCGAATCTGAAGAAAGAGGCTGCGCAGAATGCCAGGGGGGTGAAGCAGAACATCACGCGCACGCAGAGACTTGTCGAGCGGTCGGTGGACAAAGTGCATCGCTTCGCGCGCGAACTGCGCCCGGCGGTGCTGGACGACTTGGGCTTGATTCCCGCCTTGCGGTCGTTCGCGGAGAGTTTTGCGGAGGATACGGGCATTCGCGTGAACATGACAGCATCTGCCAAGGTTGAAGAATTGACCAACGACCGGCGCACGGTTCTCTATCGTGTCGCCCAGGAGGCGTTGACCAACGTCGACCGCCACGCCCAAGCGCGAAACGTGACCGTGGATATCAGGGAACGCCCAAACGCCGTTTGCATGCGGATTCACGACGATGGTCGGGCGTTCGACGTGGAACGGCTGTTACGTTCAAAGAAGAGCAATCACATGGGATTGCTCGGCATGCGAGAGCGAGTGGAGATGGTTGGCGGCACGTTCACGATCGAGTCCGCGCCGGGCAAGGGCACGATCGTTGCCGCCCGGGTTCCTTTCCGGAACGGGTCACGGGAGAGCAAGCGAACATGAAAGCGCCTCCCCGCATCACCGTACTGCTCGCCGACGATCACACCGTTGTGCGGCAGGGCCTGCGCAAACTGCTGGAGGACGAGCGCGATATCGAGGTGGTCGGCGAAGCGGGCAGCGGTCGTGATGCCGTGAAGTTGACAGCCACGCTCCGTCCGGCCGTGGTCGTCATGGACATTGCCATGCCGAAGTCCAACGGCCTGGAAGCTACCCGCCGGATACGCGAACTGTCTCCCGACGCCAAAGTGCTCATCCTTTCCGCTCATGCGGACGACGCCTATATGGAGACCGTGATGGAGATGGGGGCGGCCGGCTACCTGATCAAGCAGAGCTCTGCCCACTGCCTGGCCGAGGCGATACGGCAGGTGTGGAAAGGGGACACCTATTTCAGCCCCGCCATCGCCCGGCGCTACCGCAAACGCCATGAAACGGCGCCGGATAGAAAAGGACGGCCCAGGGCAAAGGTCACCGGCTTGACGCCGCGCGAGATGGAGGTCCTCCAGCGGATTGCCGAGGGCGACGCCAACAAGCAGATCGCGGCGGAACTGGGCATCAGCATCAAGACTGTGGAAAAGCACCGCGACCATCTCATGCGCAAGCTCGATATTCACGAGACGGCCGGCCTCACCCGCTACGCCATCGCCGAGGGCATCATCGAGAGTCGCGTCCAGGTAACGATCCTGTAAGCCTTCCCGCGGTCCACGTCGGCCCAGGCCACAAGGCCCTCCGCAACATCCATCTCGCCCCCCCCTCCGATTGCCTCCTTTGCGTTGATCCGCAGCTCGGGCGCGATCCGAATCCCCACGGTAGGGTTACACCCCATAGCGAGCAAGCGGTTGTCGGGCCTATCCTTGCGACATCACAACCGGCAAGGGGAGGAATTATGTCTGAGTTGAATCAATCTAGAAGTGACTTAGAGGACGTGTTGAACGATATGCCGGGCAATCTTCGACTGATGTTCAAGAAGTTCAACAGAGGTCCGGTTCTGATCCTCATCGCAGCGTTCGCGCTGGTGGTGCTCCTCTGGACGGCCTGGTTCACCGTCCAACCGGAAGAAACCGGCATTGTGCAGCGATTCGGGAAAGTCATCCACACAGCCGGTCCCGGGCTGCATTTCAAAATCCCGTTCGGCATTGATACCGTCCGCCGGTTGCCCACCGCCCGCGTGCTCAAAGAGGAGTTTGGCTTCAGGACCCTGGCCAGCGTGCCGGGCCAGAAGACACGATATGATACAGGTAGCGCGTACACGGATGAGTCGTTGATGTTGACCGGCGACCTGAATGTCATCGATGTCCAGTGGATCATCCAGTACCGCATCGAAGACCCGATCCGCTACTTGTTCAAGGTCCGCGATACGCCGAAAACGATCCGTGACACCACCGAGGCGGTCATGCGCCGGGCGGTCGGCAACCGCCTCGGCAGCG
>JAFGHX010000447.1 GCA_016929905.1 Kiritimatiellia bacterium | reverse complement strand
CCGCTGCGGGTATGCCCCCGTCTTGCACGCCTTGCTCCAGCGCATTCTGCCTCCACCAAAACACCAAGTAATTTCTGAGCAGGCCCTCAAGCCGTGCTCCAGCCCAGCCGATTCTTGCATCCGAAAGGAGGGTCCAAGATGAAGCGACACCGCCGCAAATGCCGCTGCTGCCAAAGATGGTTCATTCCTCAACCGCACAACGCCTACCACCAGCGACACTGTACCGACTTTTGCCGCAAAGCCAGCAGAGGCAAATAGACGTTGATTAGGACGCCACACGGCCTTACCATGTGGATGTGCGGTCCTGGCACTCAGCTTGCGGCGATCGGAGGAAGCAACGTGAAGACTATCCACATAACCTGCCCGGACGATGTGCTGATATCTCTGAAGGAAGACGTCACAACATTCACCAGCGATTTGCGTATGGTTGCCGCAGTGAAGTACTACGAAATGGGGCGTCTCTCATCCGGCAGGGCGGCGGAATTGGCTGCAGTATCGCGGATCACCTTTCTGCGTCGCTTGCCTGAATTCGGCGTTTCGCTCTTCGACGAATCACGCGAAGAATTGGAAGAGGATATGAAGAATGCCTGAACGCGGTAGTGCGGCTTGCATCTGTAACACCTCTCCTCTGTACTACCTTCACCAGATCAACCAACTGGATCTGCTGGGGCACCTTTACGGGACCGTCTTGATCACCCTTCGTGAAGGAGGAACTTGAACAAGGGCGTCGTCAGGGCGAGTCTGTTCCGGCGATTGAAAGCATGGACTGGATCAAGAGCCGGCAGATCCGTGTGCCCGAGTACCTGGATCTCATTCCAGATCTCGGGAAGGGAGAGGCCAGCGTTTTGGCGCTCGCCGTGGAGTTGGGCCGTGATGCGCTCGTGGTGATCGATGACAAACTGGGAAGGGAGATGGCCAAAGCGCACGAAATTCGCATCACGGGAACGGCCGGAATCCTTCTGAAGGCGAAGCAGTCCGGACGGATTGACGCCGTCGGATCGTGCCTCGACGAGCTCGCACGTTGCGGCTTTCGGTTAAGTCAGCGGGTCCGGGAAGATGTTCTGACAATAGCCGGCGAGATCTAGGCACCGAGAATCTTTCAGATCGACGAACTCACGCCGGTGTAGTAGTCCACCGATTCTCGGCGGCGGAAACGGGGTCGGACTGGTGCACTTGATGAGGGAACCGGTCGTTTCCAGGTCGCATTTTGCGGGTTCCAACGTTTGGCTTCGTCCCGTGGGATGGGTGGAGAGGGAAGGGAACGAGCAGAAGAGGGCCATGCCCGAATGCGGACGCGTTGGTCGGGCAGGGCGGTGGTGTGAGCGGAATGCGTTCTCAAGTCGGCTCGGGCCGGTTCAGGCGGCGTTGAGATCGAGGATCGGAGCCGGCGTTCGTCGTCCAACCAGGAGAGCTGAACGGCGAGTTTCACGCCTGGCACCAGAACTGGCGGCCCTTGTCCGTTATCATGTGTTTTTGGCATTGCCCGGTGTTCTTGATGGCTCTGGCCAGGAATGAGCGGATCTCGGCGGATGTCGGGTTCTTCGGGAACAGGGCAAAGCCCTGGACCTTGCGCGAATAGTGATCGATCGCCGTCGCCAGCCACCAGCAGAATGGCCAGCCCTGCGATCGGGCAAACGGAAGCCAGGGCACCCAGAAGCCCGCGCTTGTCGGCAGCACGGTCAGATCCACGAGCCAGACGTGGCCGGGGTACTTCACGCAGACCCGGCGGCCCTCACCTGGAATCCGGGGCTTCGGTACATGTTTGAACGGCGTGTTTCGATTCGGTCCTTTTGCCTTCAGAAGACGCCCGACAGTGGTAGTGGCCAAGTGCAGGCCGGCCCGCGCCAGCAGTTGGCCTATACGTTTCTTGCCTCGCCTGTTCCAGTTTGCCGGCCAACGGCACGCGTTGGAGCGGGCTGTTGGCCGCCCAGCTTCGCGTGAGGGTGATGGCCGAATGGGCGAGTGCGACAACATGGAGCATGGCCGAACGGATCTTGCGTGGCCAATCGTCCGGGATCGCGAGTTCGCGAGCACACATGAGCTTTGCTCCGGGTGTAATACGAGCCAATTGGTTCAACCGTTGTGGGGCCGATCTATGATCGGCCCGGACCGCTCGCAGAGCGCTCATCCGCGGCCCGGCGATCCATTGTTCTGTCGTCTGGCGCGCCAACTGGCTGCATCGTTGGGGTCGTTGGGCCCGGCCAGCCGCTCGATCGAGTGTCCGTTGCCGTCGGCCTTTGTTGGCCACGGGTCGCTGTCGTCGCAGGTGACGGCGGTCACCGTGCGGCCATCCGCGTCGAGCAGGGCGATGGTTTCCCCGGCGTTGTCGAGTTTTCCGGCATAGGCGGCGTAGGGGCTGAGTCCGTATCTTTCGGCGACCCGGCCGGGGTTGCGGGCGAGGACGAGGTACTGGCCGGCTGCCAGTTCGGCGCCCGCCGGAAACCGGTAGCTGATGCCACGGAACGCCATGTTGGCGAGCCCGACGGGCGAATCGCCCATGTTGCCGATTTCAATGAACTCGAACTCACTGCCGCCGCGTGGGTTGTACATGAGTTCGGTAATCCGGATGTGATCATAGCTGGTCGTAGCGCAGAATGTGGCTTCGGAAAGGGCGCTCCAGATTCCATCCGAGTTGGCGCGAGCCTTCACGTGAATCGTGGTTCCGAGTTCGATCGGAGTGCGGTACAGCATCGCGGTGCGGGATGCAGCCCCCTGCATGCCGGCCGGATCCGGCCCGTCCAGCGTGTAGTACACTTGGCCGGCGCGTGCGGAAATCGAGAGCCTTGTGGCCGCGGCGTTCTTGCCGCCATGCGGTTCGAGAACGGGCGGCTCCAGCGCGGGATAGAGCGGGCCGCCCCCCAGCACGAAATCCCGGCATTGTCGGATGAGACATTGGCCATTCCCGGTCATTTGGCCGAGGACACGATCCCTGGCCGTGTACCAGTGATCGTGCGGCGTGAAAACGGGCCCGCCGAATGCGGCCTGAGTGTCGCCCCATCGGGCGGATTCGCAGACGATGGCATCCTCAACGAAATCGCAAAGGGCTGTCCACCGGGCTCGCGCCCGGCGATCGCTCAGCGCGCCGTCGTTGTGCAGATGCCTGTGCAGGCGATCGGCGAACAGCAGCCTGAACGCGGGGTTCTGGCACAGCTTCCTGAATATGGGAATGTGCTTCTTGCGTCTGAAGCTGACGTCACGTTTGAATTCGTCCGGAATCCGGGCCACTCCGCCGATCTCGTCCGAGGCGATGGAATCTTCCATCCAGGACAACTCGCTGTCCCACGCACAGAATCGCACAGGGCCCGGAGGTCGTTCCCTGGCGAAAGCGTGCCAGTTGTTTCCAGGCCAATCGCGCGCATCGCAGTACCAATGCAGGATGATGTCATCGACGAAATTCGTGACGTCGAGATAGTCGGCGAGTTCGCCGTAGTTCCGCGGGTCGGCGAGGTCCGCGACCTGCACGAAGCGGCACAGTCGGTCCCACTGCGTCCTGCGCCCGGACGTGTGTGCGCCACTGTTCCAAGACGACCAGTCCTCGCGTTTGCCGCCGAAGTAGGCGGCGGCAAACGCGGCCGCGGGCCGCTCGCAGAGGTTGTAGAGTCCCCAATACAGACCGTTGACGTAGAGGTGAACGAAGGTTCCGCGGCTGCCGAAGCCGGTCATGTCCAGTTGGGTATCGCGCGCCCACTGGTCGCGTGTGTAGGTGGTCATGGGATGCATTCGCACGAACCTGCCGGCGAAACACCGGTCGGTTCCCGCTCTGAGCACCAGATCCTCGAACTCGCCGGCGGCGCTGTCGGAATGGAGCGGGGCTGATTCGAGCGCCGGATACCGAAGCCGAGGGGGGCCTCCGGATCGGCTGGTGAACTTGATGCGGAGGGATCTCTTCCAGGGGTTGCGTCCGTGCGGCTTCAGGAGGCAATTGGCCTGAAAGCCGCGGAATTCATTGGTTTGTCCCGGCGGATAGATGAGTTCAATTGACCCGACGTACTCCCGTTCTCCCCGCCGTGCAGCGGCGCGGAGCGTTTGCCAGTCTGCGCAGAAGAGGCCGGACTCGCCGTCGAATGCTCGGGCCGGCTCCATCACGAGGGATAGGCTTGGCACAGCCTTGAGGCAGCCGGCGAAGCCGTCTCTGTAGGCTGGGTCGTTCACGATCGCCGGCTCCATTCCGTAATCCGCCGGGATGACCACATCTTCCAACCGGTCCATTCCCCAGGTACGGGGATATCCAGGCGGGGGACTCTCGGGCTGGTCCCTGACGTGGGTGGGGAAGATGTAGGTGTGCGTGGCGACATGCGACGGGTCATGCCCGTTTTTCAGGCCACGCGCGCGCAGGATCGTGGTCGTGTTGATTCGGATGTGCGCCGCGCTGCCGCGCGTTGTGAGGCCGCGTACCGCGTCCGGAACTGACCCGTCCGTGGAGTAGACGACGGTTGCGCCGTCCGTTTTCGTCGTGAGTGACACTTCAAAGGGATCGTCGAAGAAGCCGCGGCCGGGGCTGCAATCGATCTCTGCGACGGGCCGGGCATAGAACAGCTCGAGATCGAATTTGCAGTCGCGGCTGTCGCGGTTCAGGTTGAAGACCTGAACGGCAATGCAGTTCGCGCCCGCAACGAGGCAAGCCCGGTGATGGGGGATCTCGAACGTCTCGCACTTGCCTTCCTGATGCGCGGCGGCGGCAACGCTGGCGCAAGTGATTTCGCCTGTTGGCGCATTGGCGGACAGCACCGGTTCGCCGTTGATCCACATCAAGAAGCCGTCGTCGTAGTCTATGCGCGCCTGCAATCGGGTGATGTCCTCCACCCGTGCGACCTCGAATGCCCTGCGTATGAAGAGAGTGGTGTAGGCATGATGCATGTCCTCGAGCACCGTGCCGAACCCGGTTCTGCCATAGCCAAACGGGGCGTTGCCTTCCATCCATGCGGAATCGTCGAACTGCGGCAAGCGCCACATGTGCCGCGGGACGGATGCTTCGGCTGTCCCTTTGAAGTAGCGCCAGGCCGCGCCTTGCGGTATGATCGTGGTGGCCTGCGCGTATGGGGCTGCGCATACGAGTGCAGCCACCAGGAGCAGGGCGAGGATGAGTTTCGGAACGGAGTGGCGGTGCTTGGTCGCGCCTGCTGGAAAAGCCGAGGGAGCCGTGAATGAAGCCGCATCCGAGAAGTAGCCTCGCCGCGCCTTGCATGACCGAACGGGAAATGCCTTCAGCGACATATGCGCCTGTGCAATGCTCCGGGCCTTTGACACGGGGCGAATGCCCGTGGTCGCAGCGGCGGGGCAGCGCCTTTCCCCCTTTTCGCGTTCAATGGCGTTCATTCGCGGTTCGACCCTTTCCTGGATTCCGCGGACTTGGGGGGCGCGTCGTCCTCGTGGCGCTCGCGTCCTGTTCCGCGGCGGCGCTTGCCGGCGAAGGCCGGATCGAGGTGGTGGGCCCGAGCGTGGCGGAGTTGGGCTCGTATCGGGCCCGTGAGGAGAAGGCTGTCTCCTTCACGTTGCGGAATGCGGGCGACGGCCTGCTGGACATACGCAGGCTGCGCAAGAGCTGCGGCTGTGCCACGGCGCATGCCGGGCGAACGGCCCTGCAACCCGGCGAGAGCACGGAGGTGCGGGTGACGATTGCCGCAAACTCGATCTTCGGCGAATACGAAGAGCGGGTGTATGTCGAGAGTTCCGATCCCCGGCGCCGCTTCACCAAGCTGATTGTGAAAGGGGATGCGGTCCAACTGGTCAAGCTGGAACCCGCCTGCCCGGACAACACGGTCAATTTGCGTTGGCTGGCACTCAACGAGGCGTCCTGCCACGAGTTGACGCTTGTCGGCAGTGTGCCGGGTCTGAGGCTGGGTGAGCCGGCGGTTTCGGGTGCGGAAGGCGTGGGGGTGGAACTGGCGTCGTTGCCGGGCGCCGACGCCCGGTATGGGCTGAGGGTTCTGCTCGCGCCGTGCTCGATACCGGGTCCGTTTTCGTGCCAGGTGACTATTCCGGTGCTGGTTCCAGCCAACGAGGCGCCGGTCACGATTGAGTTCATGGGCGAGCTGGGCGCGAAGCTGGTGGTCGTGCCCGCCGTTGCCAGGCTGGCGCAGGGCGGCGGCCGGTCGAGCCGCCGTTTCTGCCTGCGTGTGTTGGGCAAGCCGCCGGCGGGCCTGACGCCCGAATCGGTCCAATGGCCGGATGTGGCCGGCGTCTCGTTTGCCTGGGATGACAGCGCATGCTCGGATGGGTGGTGGTTCGTCACGGATTTTTCGCCTGATTTCATCGGGACGCTGTCGGCAGACGGGGAGACTTCTCTGCGCATCTGTGCTCCGAACGCCGTCGCGGCCACCCTCGTCTGCCGGCGGGCGGAAGAGCAGAAGCGGCGTCGCTAGCCGGAACCGTTTGGTGTTGTTTCAGGGCGTTTCATCGACGCGGGACGCGATCGCGACACTGGCGCCGGCGACGCTCTTCAGAACGATTGGCTCACCGGCATTCCTGAGCCTGGCTCGATACTCGCCAAAAGGAACGAACCCGTACTCTCTTTGGAAGGCCTGGGCGTCGGCGGACAGCACAAGCATTTGGCCGGGTTCAATTTGCGCGCCCGGCGGGAACGCATAGCGTATTCGGGTGAAGAACATTCCCGACAGCCCGCGCGGCGTTGACGCGGTGTTCTTCAGTTGAATGAATTCGCATTTCTTGCCGGCAGGCGGATGACACATCAGCTCCGTGATTCGCAGGTCCCGGTGCTGGTCGGGCACATCATACGTTGCCTGGCAGAGCGGGCTCCATGTCCCGGTGCTTCTGCACACGCGCGCTCGGACATGTGAGGTCATGCTCAGCACGATGGGTCGGGAGTAGACTTTGGCGGAGTCGGCCGGCGCGCCGTCCTGCGCGCGCGGGTCAGTTCCATCGGTGGTAAAGAACACGGTGCCGTCGGCGTTCGGATTGCGGAGACTGAACTGGAAACCGGAACGTATTTCTCCGCTCTCGCGGCTAAGGCGAGGCGGCAGTAACGAGGGCAGGATGGGATGGCTCTGGAAGCAGGTGTTCCGGCATACATCCAGGAACCTGTCGGCATTGCCCACCATCAAGTCATTGACCCGTTCGACGGCGCGGCGCCAGTGCTCCCGGGTGTAGACGGGGAACGTCCAATCCGGTTCCCGCAGGAACTGCGAGCTTGCCGTTATGGATTCTTTGGCGTCACCCCACCTGGCTGATTCGCAAACGATGGCGGGGTCGAGCAGGTTCGCGAGTGTCTGCCACCGGTTGACGGATGCCTCGTCGTGAAGCGGTCCCCCGGCGGAACAGGCGCTGTACAGGCGGTCGGCGAATTGCATTCGGAAAGCCGGCTTCGACCAGAGATCGCGCCAGAGCACCGCGATTCGCGCTTTGTGCGTATCGTTCGTGAATGGGGGTTGTATCCAGCCCCCCTCGTGCGCGTCCTGGCAGCGCAGGTCGTACCAGGTCTTCTCGGCGTCCCAGGTGAAGAACCTGGCCGGGCCTGGCGGCGTTGTCCTCATCGTTGCGTGCCAGTTGTTCTTTGGCCAATCGCCCATGCCGCTGTACCAGGCAAGGATGACATAGTCCGAAAACCGCGGCGCGTCCAGATGCCTTTGAATGGCAGGCCAGGCCTCTTCGTGCTTGATGCTTTCGAGGAAAGCCAGGAACGGCGAGGCGTCGCCGTGAATCGAATCCTTGCGGTATTCGAAGTTGTGGTTGCATGCGAACCACTGTTCTTTGGATCCTCCGAAATACTCCGCCGCAAAGGCGTGGTCGGGCCGTTCGACCGCATTGTAGATTCCCCAATACAGGCCGTTGATGTACAGGTGTACAAAGATCCCGTGCGGGCCGTATCCCGTCATGGCAATGAGGCTGTCGCGGGCCCACTGATCGCGCACGAGGGTGCAGGAGGCCGGGTCCATGCTTGTGGCGCCGGGCCACGCGTCGTGGCAGCCCGCGCGCAAGACAATTTTGTCGAATCGTTCTGCTGCCGAATGCGCGTTGAGTGGGGCCGACTCGAAGAACGGGTAGCGGAGTTTGGCCGGTCCGAACTGCTTCTTGAAGACGAGGCGCAGGCTGCGTTTGGGCAGGAAGTGGCTGTGCGGGCGCAGCCCGCAGTCGACCTGGAAGCCCCTGAACCGAATCGGGAATTCCCGGGGGTAGATGAGTTCCGCGGATGCAGGTTTCGCCACGTTGTGCGCGGGGTCGGGAGCGCCTTGGCAGTAGACGCCCGAGGCTTCTGCAAACAGGTCGCTCTTGTCAATGGCGATCGAGAGCGTTGGAATGGCGGCGAAGCCGGTTCGCACCGTCCTCCTGGAGTCGGGATGGTTCACCATCTCGGGATCCATATCGTAGTCTGCCGCTATCTTCCGGCTGGGCCCGACCCAAGTTTCCGGATAGTCGGGCGGCGCGTGCTGATCGAGCACACTCTCGATGAACAGGTAGGTATGCGTCATGGTTGGGGAGGGGATGTAGCCGCACTTGAACGCGGCGGCGCGCAGGCACGTTGTGCGTGCGATGCGCAGGACGGCGTTGGTTCCGCCGGGTTCACCGTTGGTGGCTGTGGGGCGAGATCCGTCTGTGGTATAGCGAATGGAGGCGCCGTGGGTCCTCGTTGTGAGGCTGACGTCGAAGGGAGCGTGGTAGACGCCTCGTTCGTGGCTTGAGTGCGGCGCAGCTACCTGCGGGAGCGGCGGGGCTGACGGGGCGGCGGGGGCCTTGGCGTCGCTTGCGGTGGCGACAGGGCAGGGGCCGGGACACAGAAGCAAGAGGGCGTACCAGTATCGTCCCTTGGGCATGGTTGCTCACCTGCACGGGTGACCGTCGCGCGTGGAATCTTCGGCCCGCGCGCGCATTCTTGTCGCGGCAGGTATTTTCGCAGGACTCGGGAGGCTTGGCTATCGGGGGCAGCCCCGGTTGTGGGGTGGGGGGTTCCCGGATGACCCCTCACCACGCGGATTCGCAGAGGCGGACGGGGCTTTATCTGTGAGATCGAGTCCGGCGCCGGCGGCGCCGAGGCGGACATATTCGAACAAGTTGTGAAGAAGAGAGACGGGTTTCTTCAGTCGATGCCGAAGCACAGGGCCTATGCATTCGAAGCCGCATGGATAGCCGCGGACCGGCCAGGCCGCCCTGCGTCGTTTTTCGATCACCTGATTTCGATCGAGGACATCCGCACATCGGATTGAGCCTGCACGATGCCCACACCGGGCTGCTGTGCAGGGCATTCTGTCTCCTTGCTGTGCACGGAGTCCATCCCGAAGCTTCTCCGCGATTGGCGCGCGCAGGCTCTTTGGGGCCAGCACCTTCACATGCGGCATCCACGATCGGACTCCCCGCACCCGTGCCGGGCTTGGCGAAGGGCGGCGTTCGCGTCGCGCGGGGCATGAGCGTTATTGAGACGTTTCTGCTTGCCTGGGCCATTGCAGCGCGTGGTCCGGCCTGCCCATCATATTGTCCAGGGGCCTGTGCACCTGTTCAGCGGACGCCCCGCCCCCGCATCGAGGCCTGTAGGTGGGAGCCGGCGCGGAGCCCCCCCCCCCCCGCGCCACTGCCGCAAGAGGATTCCTGCGCACAGGGGAGGGAGCCATGTCGAACGCGGTACCTTCTTGGAGGCAAGTGCTGGTTCTTGCGTCGCTGTGGTTCGTTTGCCTGCCGGGATGCCATCCTGCCTTGGGGGACAGTGAATTCGTCTACCGGCCCGAGCTGGCGCTCTCCGGGTCCCTTGTCGAGGAGTTGCGCTGGACGGCGTCGCTGGAGCCGCAGATCACGAGCGATGTCCGGCAGGCCGGCGAGATTGCTCTGGTCGGCCTCGTTTGCTGGGCGCCGGGCGAGGGCGCCAAGGGGCCCCGCGTTGGTGAGCGTTTTTCGGTGTTTTTTGAGCGTCGGCGCAGTGGAAGATCGAGCGGGGGCTGACCACTATCACGTGGACGCTACAAAGCGGCCAGGCAGGGAGGTCAACGATGCGACACGCGGGCAGATTCGTTTCCGGTGCTGTGGCGCTGCTGTTCGGCGCAGCGAGCTTGCCGCCGGCTGCATGGGCCGACGGCGTTGTGCGGTATGTCGCGCCGGACGGCGACGACGCGAACCCGGGCACCGAGCAGAAGCCGTGGAAGACGCTGAGCGCCGCGGTGAAGGCGAGCACGCGGCCGGGCCCGGGCGACACGGTGCTGATCAAGGCAGGCACGTACGTCGAGACGCCGTTCTGGAAGATCCACGTGCACGGATCCGCGGAGAAGCCGGCGACCTTCAAGGCCTACGGTGACGGCGACGTGCGCGTCACCTCCTCAACGGTGCTGCCCGCCGACGGATGGCAGCACGTCAGGGACGCCATCTATCGGGCCGAGCTCGACGGGCGTGTCATGGCCGTGTTTCAGAACGAGTTCCCGCTCGTCTTTCCCGGCAACGACGAGCACCCGGTCACGGCGGTCGATGAGATGTATCCCAACTCCTTCTTCCTGTCGGGCACGACCCTGTACGTGTGGCTGGCCGACGGGTCCGATCCGAAGGAGTCCGTGCTGCGCGTCGCGCCCTCGCACGTGGTGGTGGTGGACAAGAGCCACTACGTCGTGCTGGACGGGTTGACGCTCGAGTACGGCTTTGTCGGCATCAAGGAGAACAGGGCCTCAACGGGTCTGACCGTACGCAACTGCACCCTGCGCTCGCTGACCAGCCACGGCATTCAACCCACGCCGGCCGAGTGCGTCATCGAGGACTGCCGGTTCGAGAAAATCGGTTCGACCCGGACCCAGTGCGGGATCAAGAGCGTGTACACCAGAGGGTTGATTGTGCGCCACAACGTGTTCGAAGCGATTGCGGGGCCGGCCGTGCACCAACGCGGCGATACCGAGCCGCCGCCGCCCGGCGTCGAGATCTGCGGCAATATCTTTCGCCGGCCGCGGCCCTACACCGACGGCGCGTCGCACAGCGGCTATGCGGAAGATCTCATGCTTTGGGGCCGCAGCCAGAAGACGCGGGTTTACAACAACGTCTTCTGCGGCGGCGGCAAGCGCCCGGCGATCGCGCTGCTGGAGTCCGGCAATCGCGTCTGGAACAACACGTTCGTCGAATCCTCCGTCGCCGTCGGGTTCGGCCCGAAGAGCAAGGAGAATGAGGTCGTGAACAATATCTTCCTGGACGCCGGGGAGACGTTCTTCGAGTGGCCGGCCGGGGCGACGCCGCAGACGGTGGACTGGAACCTGTACTTCAGCCGCACGGGCGCGCCGCGCTGGCAGCGGGCCGGCGCGACTTACACGCGTTTCAGCGACTATCAGAACGCCGATGGCGGGGAACGCAACTCGCGCTACGCGGACCCGCGCCTGGCCGAGGGGGCGGAGGCGCGTCCGCAGCCGGGCAGCCCGGCCATCGATACGGGGATGAGGCTGGAGGAGGTGACGGTCGATTGCGACGGCGCCGCCCGGCCCCAGGGGCCGGCCTACGACCTCGGCGCGTATGAGTTCCGGCCGAGCAGCAACTAGCGGGGCGGAACCACGAATGGACACGAATCAACGCGAATATTCGGCGGGAAGAAGCCAACGGAGCTGGGCGGCGAGATGAAGTCGGCAGCGTGATAAGGAGGAACACGCGATGAACAAACAGATGCCGGTTCGGAGCATGTGGAGCGCGATACTCATCCTTCTGGCGGCGGGCCGTCTGGCGGGCGCCGCCACGTACTACGTGGACGGGCCGGGCGGGGACGGCCTGGCCGAGGGCGGGACCGACGCCGGCCGCGGGACGATCGAGGCCCCGTGGCTGACGATCAAGCACGGCCTCGAACAGCTCAAGCCGGGCGATACGCTCTGGATCCGGGGCGGCACGTACCCCGAGCCGGTCCTGAACACGATCCCCTCCGGCACGCCGGCGGCGCGCGTCACCGTGGCGAACCATGAGAACGAGGTCGTCACGATCACGCCGGACCCGAACGTCCAGGTGGATTACATCATGTGGTTTCTCGGCGACAAGTCCTACATCACCGTGCGCGGGCTCGTCCTGGACGGCGCGAAGAAGATCCGGGACGAGGTCCTCAGCATCATGCTCACCCGGTCCGGCAAACGGCCGCACCATCTGCGCCTCGAGAACCTCGTCATCAAGAACGGCCGGCAACGCGGCGTGCAGTTCCAGGGCGACCACTGCGAGTTGGTCAACACGACGATTCACCACAACGGCCGTAACAAACACGACCATGGCATCGCCATGAGCACGGCGTGCAGCAACCTGGTCGAGAACTGCGAGATCTTCAAGAACGCCGGGTGCGGCATGCACGTCTACAGCCGGACCGGCAGCGGAATCGGCAACGTGTTTCGCGGCAACTACGTGCACGACAACAAAGAGACGGGTATCCTTCTCGCGACGGGCGCGGAGAACGCGGCCTACAACAACGTGATCGTCGACGAGAAGAATGCCGTCGGACTGCAGGGCGAAAGGACCCAATTCAACAACAACACCGTGTGTGGCGGGAGCCGGGCTCTCGGCGTGAGCGCCACCTTGAACGCGGAGATCAAGAACAATATCCTGATCGGGTCCGTCAGGGTCGAAAGCGGCAAGGACGCCAAGGCGGCCAATGTGAACCTGGTGTTGGACAACAACCTGACGAGGGGGGACCCCCTGTTCGTGAATCGGGAGGCGGCCGACTATCACCTGACGGCCGGCAGCCCGGCCGTCGATGCCGGCGTCGCGGTGGCGCGCGTCACGGTCGACAAGGATGGGATTGCCCGGCCGCAGGGGGCGGCGCCCGACATCGGGGCGTATGAGTTCAAGGCCGCGCGGTAGAGCGTGGCGGAAGCGCCGACGCGTGCGCGTGCGAGACCAGGCCGGCCCGCGGCGCCCCAACTGCCGCGTGCCGACACGACTGGACCGGGAAGAGGAGGACGACACATGTGTGCGAAGACGACACTCGGAGTGGCCGCGTGCCTGTTGGTCTGCCTGGCGGTGGCGGGGCCGGCGGCGGCTGAGGCGCAGCCGGCCGCCGCGAAGGCAGAGCTGCCGGCCCGCGCGCCTGCCGCGGACGCACCCGAGCCCGGGAATCCGTCCGCGGGCGGGCGGGAGTACTACGTGTCGACCGAGGGTGACGACTCCAACCCGGGCACGCTCGACCAACCGTTCAAGACGATTCAGAAGGGCGTCGACGTATCCTCGGCGGGGGACACCGTGCTCATTCGCGCGGGCCGCTACGCGGGTTTCCGAGTGAAGGAGAAGCATGGGAAGCCCGGCGCGCCCATCACCTACAGGAACTGCCCGGGCGAGCGAGTGATCGTGGACGGCTATCTCGGCATGTACCTGGGCAAGCCCATTCCTGAGGATCCCGCCCACACCGGTTATCTGGGGCCGCCCGTCCACATCGAAGGCGGCCATTCGAGCTATCTCGTATTCGAGGGGTTCGAGATCACCAACTCCGACCCTATCATCGACGACGCGCGCAAGCTGGACCTCGCGAAGCCGGCCGATCTGGAGATCTTCAAGAAGAAGTATCTCCGCGCGGCGCGACTCAGCCGCTGCGGGCTGAAGATCAATGCCAGCCGTTCCGGGCCGCGCCACCACCATCTGGTGTTTCGAAAGCTGACCGTCTATCACCATGGCGACACGGGCTTCGCGGGCAATGGCGAGGATATCGCGTTCATTGAGAATCACGTCTACGACGTCGGCGGGCCCCGCTCCGGCTATGGGTGGTATGCGGGCGGCAAGCGTTGGCTGTTTCGCGGCAACGTGGTGCACGACTGCAACGGGCCGGGATTTCATCTTTACGGCGGCTGCCGCGTGGAGGACAGCCTCATCGAGGGCAATTGTTCATACAGAAACGGGGGGACGTGGTGGCACAGATCCTCCAAGCACGTCAAGAAGAACAGCGGCGCGGGGATACTCGTCTGGGGCGGGAACAACAACATCATCCGCAACAACATCGCGTTCGGCAACGACGGAAGCGGAATCACGGTGAAAGGCCACTACAACAAAGTCGTTAACAACACGGTCCACGGCAACCGCCGCTGCGGCGTGCAGGTGGAAAGCGGGTCCGCCAACCTGATCATCAACAATATCGCGTTCGGGCAACCGAAAGACCTGGAGATCGGCAAGGATGTGGCGGCAGCCGAGAAGACGAACCTGACCGCCGATCCCGGGTTCGTCGACGCGGCCGGCGAGGACTACCATTTGCGCAGCGGCTCGGCCGCTGTCGGGGCGGGAACGGACCTCGGCGCGACCGTACCCACGGATTTCGACGGGGTCGCACGGCCACAGGGGACCGGGTACGACATCGGCGCCTATGAGTTCCGGGCCGCGCGGTAGGGTGTGTGGCGGGTCGGAAGGGAGGAGGCAACATGTACGTGAAGATGCTGGGTGTCATGGCTGTGTCGCTGTTGGCCGGCCAGCTCATGCCCGAGCCGGCAACGCCGGCCGAGGCCGAACCGCAGGCTCCGCGGGGCCCCGCGACCTACTTCGTCGCGCCCGACGGCGCCGACGCCAATCCGGGAACCGAAGCAGAACCGTGGGCAACGTTGAAGAAGGCGGCCGCCGCCGTGCGGCCGGGCGATACGGTGCGGATCCGGGCGGGCGTCTATGCGGAGCCTTCGGTGTGGTTCAAACGCGCGGGGACCCAGGCCAACCCGATCATTTTCAAGGCCTATGGCGACGGAGCGGTCAGGATCACCCCCTCGACTCTTCTGCCCCGCGGCAACTGGAAGCGGGTCAAGGGCGCGGTTTACGTCATGACGCTGCCCCCGAAGGCGAAGAAGCCGCACGTCTTCCAAGACGAGCTGCCCCTCGCGCGGCCGGGCAAGCTGTTCGTGGTCAAGACGGTCGACGACATGGTCCCGAACTCCTCCTTCACGGAGGGCAAGACGCTGTACGTGCGGCTGGCGGACGGCTCCGACCCGAATCAGTCGGATATGCGTTGGGCGTCCGGTCACGTGCTCATCCTGGACGGGTGCCACCACACGGTGTTCGACGGGCTGACCGTGGAATACGGGTTCAACGGCTTCAAGCAGAACAACGACACGCACCACATCACCATCCGCAACTGCACGATCCGCTCGATCGCGAGCCAGGGCATTCAACCGATAGGAGACGACTGCACAATCGAGGACTGCCTCTTCCGGATGGTCGGCTCGACCCGTTGGGACCACGCGCTGTACGGCAAGGGCAAGAGGATGGTCGTGCGGAACAACGTGTTCGAGAAGATCTCGGGCTGTGCCGTTCATCAGTACGGCCGGCTGGACGATCCGGATTCCGGCGGTAGTTTCTACGGGAACGTCTTTCGCGAGCCGCGCGCCGCGACGGACAGGAACCAGACGCGCGAGCGGCACGGCACGGACGTGCTATTGTGGTCGCGAGACGAGAACTGGGTCTACAATAACGTGTTCTACGGCGGGAACAAACGGCCGGGTATCAGCCTGAAGCGGTCGAACAACCGCATCTTCAACAACACCTTTGTGGGCAGCCGGGTCGGCATCACGTTCTTTCCGAACAGCACCGGCAACACGGTGCGGAACAACATCCTGGTGGACGCCGGCGAGTCGTTCGTGAAGTGGCCGGCGGCGGCGAAGCCGCAGACGCTGGACTACAACCTGTATTTCAGGAGCCACGGGACTCCGCAGTGGCAGGTCGCCGGCACGAAGTGCTCGAGTCTCAGCGCATATCAGCAGGCCGGCGGCGCGGAGCAGAACTCGCGCTGGGCGGATCCGCGCCTGGCCGGAGCCGCCGACGCCCGCCTCCAGCCCGACAGCCCGGCGATCGACGCCGGCGTCGCCGTGGCCCAGATCGCCGCGGACAAAGACGGGGTCGCCCGCCCGCAGGGCAAAGCGCCCGACCTCGGCGCCTATGAGTTCCGGGCCGCGCCGTAGCGCGTGGGGATGCGGCCCGCACGGAAAGGCGGCGTGCCCGTCGCGGCGATCACCGCTGTCGTCTGATTCCATAGGACTGTCGAAAAGGAGCCAGCGAGTGCCGGCCAGCCGGCTCGCGAGGACGCTCGCCCCCCATCTTGTGCACGATGTCGTATGCCTGGAGGGCGAGCGTCTCGCGAGCCGGCTTCTTCGGCAGGCTCAACGGGACACTTGAGCGTTTTTGCGTCGTTTCACGGCTCCCGCGTGCAGGGCAGCGTTGTCGAAGGCAATCGCGCGTATCGCAACGGGGGCCCAGGTGGCACGTGGCCTCCGCTGAGGTCAAGACCACCGGCACCGGCGCAGGGCGGCGGCGCATCGCTCTCCCGTGCACGCGTCTGGCTCGAGTAGGCGTGAACGACGCCAACCGGGCTCACGGTCTGCCTTCCTGCCTTCTGGCCCAGGTCCGGGGTGCGATGCCCATCACGTCCTTGAACTTGCGCACGAAACACGAGACCGTCGCGAAGCCGTTGTCCCACGCGATGGCTTCGACGGTCTTCCGATTCTCCCGCAGTTCCAGGCAGGCCATCGTGATGCGGTATTGCGTGAGGTGTTCGTAGGGGCCTTGCCCCATGATCTGCTTGAAGACCCGGCGGAAGGTCGAGTTGCTCATGTGGCACAACGCCGCCAGCGCATTGACGGAGAGCCGTTCGCCGTAGTGGAGCTGAATGTGCACCAACGCAGGCTGAATGCGCGCGATCAAGTCCTGGCGCACGACGGTGCCGGTCGGGTGCGAGCGCTCCGCCACCCGGTTCAGTTCCACGAGCAGCGCCCGGAAGTAGGCGCGAACCGCTTCCTGATAGTGCGCGGCGCGGCGCTCGATCTCCTGCACGATCTTCTCTACCAGCCGTTCGATCTCCGGGTAGTCCGCGGGCGGGAGCAGATTCGGGAAACCCGGCACGGAGAAGGCGCTCGTATCGAACAGGTCGTAGTCGCTGCCCGGTGTGCCGAGCAACCGGGCCGGGTCCGTCAGGACAAACGTCCACACGCTGCTTGTGCCTTTGCGGCTCCACGTGCCGTGCGGGGCCATGGGCGGCACCACCGAGACGTAGCGCGGGCCGAAGTGAAGGAACTGGCTGCCGACCGGGAACACGCCCTCACCCTCGTGGCAGTAGCCGATTTCCAGTCCGTTGTGACAGCCCAGCGCCGTACGGTGGTGCTCCGAACCGTCACGTGCCGGGTGACGCGGCCAGACATGCAGCGGGAACGCCGCCGGCAGCCGGTGCCGCGCATAGTGCATCACCAGCGCCGGCTCCGAGCGTTTTTGCGTGGTTTCTGGCTCTTCGTGCAATGGACGGCCTCGATCTACTGCCCCTATCCTTTGCTTGGACGCAGGATAGTCTACCGTGCGGGACAGGTTCTTACCAGAACGGATCTGCACGTTGAATAGGCGGCGGCGCCTCGCCGCCGCACCAGAGTGGCACCCCAAAGCGGGCCGGAAGGGGTCCGTGGCGGGTTTCGTGTTCAGTCCAGGGAGGAGGAGGTTACATGAAAGCCGTCTTACTCGACAACGCGATCCTCGGGATCGGGGGCGTGCTCACGTTGCTGCTGTTTCAGATACTCCTTCAGGTTTTCTAGCCTGATCTATTCATCAACTTCGTAGCGAGAGCGCGGAGATGGCGGCAGATCAAGGGGCGCACGGCGGCGGGCGGGCGAGGGCGTGTCGAGACACGCTGAGGTCGGCCGCCGCCGTGGAACCCTTTAGATGCCGCCCTGTCCGCGCTCGCAGTAGATTTTGATGAATAGATCAGGCTCGCCCAAACCGTACAATGAGCGGGCCAGCCGTTTCGTCGGGCTGCGTTCTCGCAACCGTTGAGCTGGGCGCAGGCCGAACACGCGGAGCCGGCGTGCTGGGCTGGCGCCGGGGAGCACTTAGCGGTTGCTTCTTTTCGTTGCATGAGGAGGAATCGGCCGTGAGCAAGTATCGGGCGGTGGTTGTCGGAGCAGGCGTGATTTCAGCCAGCCACATTCGGAGCTGGCAGGCACATCCGGAGGTCGAGGTGGTGGCCATCGCCGATATCAACAGCGAAGCGGCCGCGGCCCGGGCCTCGACATTCGGGATTCCAAAGACGTACACGGACTACCGGGCGATGCTGGAAGCGGAGCGGCCGGATCTGGTCAGCATCTGCACATGGATGATCCTGCACGCGGAGCAGGCCGTGGCGGCCGCGCAGGCCGGCGCGAAAGGGGTGCTTCTGGAGAAGCCGTTCGCGGGCAGTCTCGCGGAGGTTGACCGGGTGCTCGCCGCCGCGCGGGAGAACGGGACACGGGTGGCGATCGCCCACCAGCACCGGTTCACCGGGCTGAACGGCGCCGCAAGACGGCTGGTCAGCGAGGGGGCGCTGGGCACGCCGACGCTCTGCTATCGCCGGTCGAGCGGCGGGCTGTTCAACAATGCAAGCCATGCGGTCGACACGCTGCGCTATGTGCTCGGCGAGCCCGAAGCCGTCTGGGCCGTTGGCCACGTGGTGCGCAACACCGATCGCTACGAACGGCACGACCCGATCGAAGACGCCTGCGCCGGTATCGTCGCCTTCGCCGGCGGCACGCGACTCATCCTCGAAAGCGATTGCCCGGAACCGGGCCTGCCCGGCGCATCCGCCATACACGGAACCGAGGGCGTGCTGACCCTGGACCGGAAGGAAGGGCTCCGCCTGCTGAACGGCCGGAACGGCGGCTGGCATACCGTGCCGGCGGACACCGTCCCCGAGAGCGGGCAGGCCCAGGCCGCGGAACTGATCGGTTGGATCGAGGGTAAGCTCGAGTCGCATCGGAACGCCGCGGAGAAGAGCCGGGCGACCGTCGAGATTCTGGTCGGCCTCTACGAGTCCGCGCGCACACGGGATGTCGTCAGATTCCCGCTTCCGACCGGCCCGTCGCCGCTGAAACAGATGATCGGCGCCGGGCACCTGCCGGTCAGGACGCCCGGGAAATACGATATTCGGATCAAGACCGCGTGAGACGAAGGGAGCACCGATGCCAGAGCCGTCGTTGGTCAAGATGCCCGTCTATCCCTGGCCGCGGCGGTATGGACCGCGAGCGGGCCAATTTGTGCTGGGCGCGCGCGAGCACGTGTGCGGAGCCGGCGCCGCGACGCCCGAGGCGGATCGGTTCCGGGCCGAGCTCGAGGCGCTGCACGGCCGGCGCATCGCCGCCGCCCGTGAGGGGCGACTGGCGGTGCGCCGCGCGCGGCGGCTGGCGGCGGACGCGTACGAGTTGGACGTCAGCGCGCAAGGCGTGGAACTGCGCTACGGGACGCGCGCGGGGCTGCTCTACGGGCTCGATACGCTGCTGGCGCTCGTCGCGCGCCGGAACGGCCGGCTCGTCCTGCCCGCCTGCCAACTGGTCGACGCGCCCTACAAGCCGCTGCGCGGCATTCATCTGTACATGCCGTCGCGAGAGCACATCCCGTTCTTCAAGCGGCTGCTCCGGTTCCTGGCGCGCCTGCGCCTGAACACCGTCTTCCTCGAGGTGGGCGGCGGCATGGAATTCAAGCGGCACCCGGAGATCAACCGGAGCTGGGAATCGTTCGCGCGGTTCGCCGGCCCCTACAACGAGCAGGCCTCGCGGCGCGTCCAGCAGAGCCGCGGGTTCTGGAAGGACTCCGTGCATGCCGAACTGGCGGGCGGCAGCTATCTGACGCAGGCGGAAGTGGCGGACCTCGTGCGAGCGGCACGCGCCCTGCACATCGAGGTGGTGCCCGAGGTGCAGTCCCTGAGCCACTGCTACTACCTGTGCCTGGCCCACCCGGAGATCGCGGAACGGGCGGAGGATCCGTTCCCCGACACGTACTGCCCGTCCAACCCGAAAAGCTACAGGTTGCTGTTTGATGTGCTCGACGAGGTGATCCGCGTCTTCCGCCCGCGCCAGGTGCACATCGGACATGACGAGTGGTACACGATCGGGGTGTGCCCGCGCTGCCGGAACAAGTCCGACGCGGAACTGCTGACAGCCGACGTGACGCGGATCGCGCGCTATCTGGAACGGCGCGGGATCGGCACGTGTATGTGGGGGGACAAGCTGCTCAACTTCATCGGCGACAATGGCCAGCGCTACGGCGGCGTGCGGCGCAAGATCGTCAATCCGCTCTCCGAATTCGTGGAGCGCAGGCCACCCACTTTTGAAGCCATGCGGACCCTGTCGCGTTCCGTGGTGCAGGCACACTGGTACTACAGCCTCTCGCGTACGATCGACGACGCCCTGGTCCGCAACGGCTGGCGTTTCTTTTACGGGAACTTCAGCGCGGCGCGCTTCCAGAACTGGGCGGGGCGCAGTCCGACGCCGGCCTGTCTCGGCGGCGAGATGTCGACCTGGGTCGAAGTCTCCGAACGGGTCTTCGGACTGACCGGCATGTTCCTCAATTTCGTGCTGGGCGCCAATATGCTGTGGTCGGATCGGATCCGGGAGTCCAGCCCGCTGCCGCCCGAACGACGAGCCGGCGCGTCCGATTCCGGTGAAGGCCGAGCCCCGCGCACGGCCGGTTGGCCCACCGCCCACCGCGCGGCGGCCGGCGCCGTGCCGAGTTTGCGGCGTCATCTGGCCGGCGGCCCGCTGCCCTCCGAAATGCGGCGCGCGCGGTTCCGGCCGCTGCCGTTGGGGCGCGTGGCGACACACGGGCTCACGGGCCGGCTCAACGGCGTGCGCTTCAATATGGAAGCGCTGCGCAGCGGACTCGGGAAGGCGGGCCGGTTGGCCGCGCACGGCATCCCGTTCGTCCCGGCGCGTGGAGGGAAGGCGACGATCGGGCTCGGATACGCTACGGCGGACCGCGTGCGGCTTGGCTACCGCGGCACGGCGCGGTCGTTCGTCTTCCTCCATGCGCTGCACATGCCGGACGCGGTCCCGGGCTCCTATCGGTCGCAGGACTGGGAGAATCATACGGTGGCCATCTACCGCATCGTGTACGAAGACCGATACTTCGTCGAACTGCCGGTGCTCAGCGAGCACACGATCGGCCGTCTCGATGCACGTTACGGCAACGAACGACTGGCCCGCACCTTCCCGGCCTTCCCCGCGTGGTCGGACGGGCGCCGCACCCTGTATGCCTTCGAGTGGGTTAACCCCCACCCCGCGCGGCACATCGCTCGGATCTATCTGGATGCGGGCGGCGTGACCCGCTCGATCTTCACCGGCGTGACACCCCGCGGCCCGGCACAGAAAGGCGGGGTGCTCGTCGCGGCGATCACCGCGGTTCTGTGAGCACGGCCGTAGACCTCGCAGCGGTCTCCGTGATCGGATTGCCCGGCGTTGGAGGCGGGACAGGCACGTCATGCGCACGAACTCGTACGTATCTCGGCAACGGCCGGCGTGGATGGACGGGACGTTCGCGGTGGCGCTGGCTCTTTCTGCGAGCGCGGCGGAGGTCGCCGTGAAGCCGACCTTTCACTGCATGGGTCTGTACTGGGCGCCGCCCGGCGGCGCGCCGGCTCGGGAGGTGCGGGTCCAGTACCGCCGGGCGGACGAAGCGCAGTGGCGGGAGGGCCTGCCGCTGCGCTACCGCCCGGTGGATCACAGCCTCTGGCCCGAGCTTCCGTACAAACCGGCCGTAGCCCCCTATCGCGGCAGCCTGGTGAATCTCGAGCCCGCCACGACCTATGCGATCAAGCTCAGTCTGCAAGGGACCCCTGCCACGTGTTCCCTCACGGCCAGCACATGGAGCGAGGCGTTCCCGATCGGTTCGACCGTGCGCGTGCCGAGCGGCGGCAGCCCCTACGCCGTCACGCAGTCCGGCACGCCGGACGCCTACCGGCTCTATGATGGGCGCGACGCCACGATCGACGCAGGGAACACGGCGGCCAACAACATCACCATCGATGCGTCGTACGTGATCCTGCGGGGATTCACGCTCAGGGGCGCGACCCAATCCGCGATCGAGATCAAGCGCGGCCACGACATCATCATCGAGGAGTGCGACATCAGCCATTGGGGCACGCCGGGATGGCCGACCAAGCAGCAGGTCGCGATCTGGTCGCTCAACCTGGACATCGAGCGGATCGTCGTGCAACGCTGCAAGATTCACGAGCCGCGGGCCGGCTCGCATAGCTGGGTGGATGGCCATCCCGGCGGCCCGGAAGCGATCGGCTTCGCGATCTACCAGCGCCGCTGCAATTTCGTCGTGCGCTACAACGAGATCCGGTCGTCGCCCAACCACTACTACAACGATGCCATCGGTTACGGCGCGGGCTGGTCCGATTCGGACATCTACGGCAATTACATCGCACAAGCGTATGACGACGGAATCGAAGCCGAAGGGTTCGGCGTCAACCTGCGCGTATGGCACAACTACATCGAAGATTGCCAGATGGCTATCGCGAATGCGGCCGTGCGAATGGGGCCCCTCTACGTCTGGCGAAACGTCTCCGGCTACTGCGACTATCCGACCGGCGGCCAATCGCCCGGCCCGTACGGCTGTTTCATCAAAATGGGCTACGGCGGCAGCACGACGAACATGCAGGGCGATCAGTACATCTTCCACAACACGATTTTCCGGAATCAGACCGACTCCGGGTTCGGCGGGCTGGGCACGGCGGAGCGCGAGAACCGCATCATCCGGCACGTCACGACACGGAACAACATTCTTCACGTGCGTTCGACGTGTCCGAACTCGATTTCCACCCATGGCGGGTCGCTGGACAACGATTTCGACTACGATCTGTACAATAAGGACGTGCCGCCCGCACACGAGCAGCACGGAATCAGAGCCGTCCCACGTTATGCCGCGGGCGCGGCCTTCAACACGAGCACGAAGACGGGCAATTTCCAACTGGCGCCGGGCAGTCCGGGCTACGACTCCGCCCTGCTCGTGCCGAATTTCACCGGCCCGTTCACCGGTGGCGCGCCGGACATCGGGGCACACGAAGCAGGCGCGCCCGCCATGGTCTTTGGGGTGGAGGCCGGCGTCAGGCTGAGCGAGCACACGCCGCCGGCAGCGCCAACCGGGCTGGTCCTCCAATAGGCGAGGACCTCTCCACGGCTTGTCCGCCTGGCGGGAATCCCGGCTGAGCCGGGTCGCAGCGCGGCGCCATCGGCCCCTCTCGGCACAATCTCTGCCGGCAAGCGACGGGAAACCCGCAAACCCGCCCGGCCCTTGATTTTCACGTGTCTTCCCGGGCCTAACAAAGCGGCCGGACCGGGATAGACAGGGGTGAGGGGGAGTCAAATCAGACACGGAAGCGCCGAATTCGGGCAAGGGGGGGGCCTGATGCAGCATCTGACCGCGCAGAGACTGGTACGGACCTTCATGATAAGATGCATCCGTGCAGCGTCTTTGGGCGCCTTCCTGTGCACCCTGTCCGGCGCGGCCGGGCAGGCCCTCAAAATCATGCCCGTCGGCGACTCGAACACGTGGGGCGTCGGCAACCCGGCCGGCACGACGGAAGCCAGCCAGGTCATCGGATACCGCAAGAAGCTCAAGGATCTGCTGGCAGCCTCCGGGGTAACCGTCGACTTCGTCGGGGCGCGCCGTGCGGGTTCGGACTATTTTTCCGACACCCAGAACGAAGGATATCCGGGCGAGGGCATCGATCGGATCCAGACGCGCGTCTCGCAAGGCATGCTCGCCACCTATGCGCCCGACGTGCTGCTGCTCCTCATCGGCAGCAACGACATGTGGGTGCAGGTGTTTCCCGCGGAGATGCGGGTGCCGATCAGCGACGAGAAGGCGCAGTACTGGGTGAACCGCCTGGCCGCGCTGGTCGACGATATGATCGCGCGCCGCCCGGCGATGCACATCATTGTGGCCAAGCCGGCGACCCCGACGAATTCCCTGCGGCCGCTGGGCATCTACCGCGCCGGGATCGATCAGCTCGTCGCCGCCAGGAAGGCGAGCGGCAAGAACATCCGCTCGGTCGATTTCATGGGTGCGGCCAACGACAGCGTGCACTATACCGTAGCCGGGCACGAGGAATGCGCGCGGCGCTGGCAGGCGGCGATTCTCGACGTGCTTGCGGGGCAGCCGTCGGCGCCGTCGGCGCCGGGCAGGCTGACGGCCACGGCGATTTCCGCGAGCCGGATCGATCTGAGCTGGGCGGACAACAGCGGCGACGAGACCGGCTTCAAGCTCGACCGCCGCCAGAGCGGGACCACCGACTGGGTGCGCACGGCAACGCTCGCCGCCAACCGGACCACCTGCAGCGACACCGCGCTGTCGGCCGAGACGCGGTACTACTACCAGGTCAAAGCGTACAACGCGGCGGGCAACTCCGATTACGCGAACGTTGCCGACGCCACGACGCCTGCGGCCCGAGAAGCGGACAAGATCGGATGGGAAAGCCTCTGGCGCTACAGGCGCGGGACAGCGGAAGTCTCGCAACCCGTGTCGGCGTGGTGCCGAATCGGGTTCGACGACAGCGCGTGGGCCGAAGGCCCCGCCCCGTTCGGCTACCGGACGGCCGGCGATTGGGCGTTTGGCACGGCCATAACCGACATGACCAACGCCTACTCGTGCCTGTTCCTGCGCAGGACGTTCACGCTGGCGAACCCGGCCGCGGTGCGCGAGCTGGCCCTGGTGATCCGATACGACGACGGTTTCGTGGCCTGGCTGAACGGTGAGCAGATCGCGCGCGTGAATATGGACGACGCCGCCCTGTGCGTCGGCGCGCTCGCGTCGGGCTACGTCTCGGATCCGCCCGCCTTGTGGTCCGCCACCCTCACGACCGACGACATGCCGGCCTTGGGCCCCACCAACGTGCTGGCGGTTCAGGTGTTCAACAATTCGCTGGCCAGCGGCGACCTGATCCTCGATGCGCGGCTGTCGGTGCTCGAAGGCGGGTTCCTGTCGGGCACGGTCGATGCGGATGCGGATGAAATGGACGACGCATGGGAAAGCGCGTGTCTCGGCGGCACGAGCGTGCCGAACGGCAATGCCGAGGACGACCTCGACGGCGACGGCGTGAACAATGCCGAGGAGTTCGTGGCCGGCACCGATCCCAATGACGGTTCCGAATTCTTCGCCGCGGCTATCGAGCTCGTCGCCGGCGCGCCCGTCGTCTCGTTTTCCGCTCTGGAGGCGGCCGGGCCTGGATACGCCGGCCTCGCCCGCTACTACTCGCTCCAGCAGCAGCCAGACCCGGCTTCCACCGTATGGACGGACGTGCCCGGCAAGGCCGCCATCCTCGGCCAAGGCCAGCGGGTGACCCATCCGGCCGCCGGCGACGCCGCCTGCTACCGAGTCCGAATCTGGCTGGAGTAGGCCGGTACCCGTGCTCACTCCGCCAGCAATCAACCCTGCCGCCTCCCTCTCCTGCAATTCAGCCATTCTCATTATGGCGTTGCGCCCGTTTGTAGTGTCGAAGATCCGCCTGTGGTGGAAGCTCCGTGAGGGGCGTTCCCGGGGTAAAAGGCGTGTACGGACAGCCCTTACGGGCTTGACTACGAACGGATTTCACCGGGGCGCCGCCATCATGAGAATTGCTGCTTGCAATTTGACATGGATTGCACACTGCAATATCTTAAGGACGGGATGAAGAAGACGCGACACGATCAGCAACCCGGCGCGCCGGCTGACAGGGAGCAGCTCGAGACGATTCTCAACTGCGTGGCAGACGGCGTGTTCACGGTTGACCGGGACAAGAAGATTCGGTTCTTCAACCGCGCGGCGGAGCGCATCACGGGTTTCTCGGCGGAGGAGGCAACGGGCCAGTTCTGCCGCGACGTGTTCAGGACGACGATCTGCGGGACTTCATGCACACTGGCTGAAGTGGAGCGGACGGGAAAGGACATCATCAACCGGCCCGTCAGGATTCTGGATCGGGATGGCCGGGAGGTGTTGGTCAGCATCAGCGCGGCCGCCCTTCGTGACGCCCGAGGCGAGCTGATCGGCGGGGTCGAGACCTTCCGCGATCTGAGCACGGAGGAGGAACTGCGGCGCCAGATCGAGAAGTCCTACACCTTTCACGACATCGTGAGTCGTCATCCGAAGATGCATGAGCTGTTTGCCATATTGCCCGACATCGCCGAGTCCCACGTGAGCGTGCTCATCGAGGGCGAGAGCGGCACGGGCAAGGAACTGTTTGCGCGGGCGATCCACAATCTCAGCCCGCGGAAGGACGCGCCGTTCATTGCCGTCAACTGCGGCTCGCTGCCGGACACACTGCTGGAGTCCGAGCTATTCGGGTACAGGAAGGGCGCGTTCACGGATGCGAAGCACGACAAGCCGGGCCGATTCGAGATGGCGAAAGGCGGAACGCTTTTCCTGGACGAGATCAGCGACGTGTCGCCGGCTTTGCAGGTGCGGCTTCTGCGGGTTCTGCAGGAAAAGACCTATGAGCCGCTCGGCGGCACGGAGCCGGTCCGCGCCGATGTCAGAATTGTGGCGGCGACAAACCAGAATCTTTCGAAGAAGGTGCAAACGGGGACGTTCCGGGAAGACCTCTACTACAGGCTCAACGTGCTGCGCCTTGAGCTGCCGCCGCTGCGCGAAAGGCGCTGCGACATTCCGATCCTGATCGACCATTTCCGGCGGCATCTGAACGCCGAGACGGGCAAGGGCATCGAGGCGGTGGACGACTGCGTGCTGAACCTGCTCATGAGCCACGATTTCCCCGGCAACATCCGCGAACTCGAGAACATCATGCAACACGCGTTCGTGCTCTGCAAACAGTCGGTGATTCTGCCGGCGCATTTGCCGAAGGAATTCGCCGAGAGGTTGGGCTCGAGGGTGACCGCCGGCCCGCTCTCGCTGGAGGAGCTGGAGAAGAAGGCGATTCGCGAAGCCTTGTTCATCAATGACGGCAATCGCACCGCCACGTCGAAGCAGTTGGGCATAGACCCCAGCACGCTGTACCGCAAGATGAAACGCTACGGGATGAAGTAGCGCGTGGGGCGGGGTTCGCGTTCCAACTCCCCTGTGCGGCGGCTGAGGATCGAGCCGCGGGGCGTTGCAGATTGCACGAGTCAAAGGCGCCGGCCCGGTCTTCCGCCGTAAGCGGCCGTGAGGCAGACGGCTTTCGCGTCAAGACACACGCCTTCGCATGTATCTTGACAGTTGCCCAGGCTTCGGTGACGCCCGCCCTGCTTGGGTTGCGGGCGAAGCCCGCATGAGTTGGCACGGGAAATGCTGTGATTCACGTTCAGCATGCCGATTGCCCGGCTCTGTCCCCCTGCCGGAAGAACCGTATTGCCGGCGCCTGCCGTGCCAGATAGAGAGGTTGTGCCGTTATGGACAGCAAGGAAGTCATCAAGGAATTCCGGTTGGAGTTCAAACCGAACTACGTGCCACAGAGCGACGAAGAAGACATCTTTCAGGCGGCCTTCAAGAGCAAGATTCCGATGATTATCAAAGGGCCGACGGGATGCGGCAAGACCCGCTTCGTCGAGCATATGGCCTACATGCTGAAGTTGCCTCTGATCACGGTTTCGTGCCACGAGGACCTCACGGCCGCCGACCTGGTTGGGCGGTTCCTGTTCAAGGAAGATGAGACCGTGTGGCAGGACGGGCCTCTCACCCTGGCTGTGAGGTACGGCGGCATATGCTATCTGGACGAGATTGTCGAAGCGCGCAAGGATACGACCGTCATCATTCATTCCCTTACCGACGACCGCCGGATCCTCTACATCGACAAGACGGGCGAGGTCATCCGGGCGAACCGGAAATTCATGATGGTGCTGAGCTACAACCCGGGCTACCAGAGCATCGTGAAGGATCTGAAGCAATCCACGAAGCAGCGTTTCGCCAGTCTGATCTTCCGCCACCCGACGGTGGAGGTGGAAACAAGAATCATCTCCACGGAGACGAGTCTTTCAGACGAGGAGAGCCGGCGTCTGGCCGAAATGGGGTCCAAGATCCGGGAATTGAAGGGGTTCGGGCTGGAGGAGGGAGTCAGTTCCCGGCTGCTCGTCTATGTCGGGCGCCTGATGAAGCAGGGCCTCTCGCCGATGGAGGCATGCCGTTGCGCGATCTGCCAGACGCTCACGGACGAGGTGGAGGTGATGGAATCGATAGCGGATATTGCGAAGCTGTATTTTGGCGATCTGGGCGCCCCGGCGCCGAGCGGCGAATGCACCGAGCCGGAGGCCGAGCGCAACGCATGAAAGCGTTGATCGGGTGTTGCTCTATGACACGTTTCACGACCTCGACAATCCCGGCGCGGTGCTCCGGGAGCGGCACCGGATCCTCAAGCCGCGGGCCCGCCTCTCCTTCAGCGACCATCACATGCGAGTGCAGGACGTCCTGTCGGCCATCGGGGGCTCCGGCCTCTTTGAGAGGGCGGACAGGAAGCAGACGCTCTACACGTTTCTGAGCGTCCGGGAATGAACACAGTGAACCGGCACGAGACTGAACGTCTTCATGGTTTTTCCCTTCAGAGCGTCTGCTGGGGGTATCGCGAGATATTCGCCAGCGCCATCGAGGAACTGCTTTCCGACGGGACGCTGGGCGACGAACGCCGGCCGGCCACGGATCGGTTCTTCGACCTGCTGAAATCCGCCGATACGGGCACCTCCGATCACGTCCTCAAGGAATTCGTCATGGCCATCAATCCCCGCACGAAGTGGATGATGGACCTGCCCGCGGTCTTTTCGGATGTGACGGAGATGGGCAGCCGCTTCGCGGCGGTGAAGCCGTATTTCGGGATGGGCTATTTCAAGACGCTCGGCTCCGGTGGATTCGGCAAGAATCCCGAGCAGGTCCGCAGTCTGATGACCCATCTGCGCCAGCTGTCGGAAATCGACTGGGAGGTGGCCTTCGCGTTTCTGCAGGGCTATCGGCGTCTGGCCGAACGGTTGAGCCCGGCCGAGATCCGGCTCTACGTGGCCGAGGGGCTCAGGATGTTCACGGCCAACAAGGAGCACGGGCTGGGATTCATGCGCGTCGAACGGAAGAGTTCCGAGAATGTGATTCGCGCGCTGACCCGTGAATGCCGGCTCGAAGACGTGCGGCCGGCGCTGACTCGCCTGATCAAGGCACTTGTGGGCTACGAGGTGGAGATTTCCGATCTGGGGAGTCTGGACTCCGACGAGCTGATCGAACGCGGCAGCGGCATGGTCTGCCTGTATCGCTGGCTCTATCTGCCGGCCTGTGTCCGCTATTTCGAGCGTACCGCCCGGAATCGCGAGTGGTATGTTTTGACGGCCGTCGTGGCGGCCGGCATGCTCCTTGAAAACAGCTTCTCGCGAATCCACGGCGCGCCGGAGTACTCCACCTGCCGCGATCTGGTTGGCGAGGATCCGGTACGCCTGAATCTGCTCCAGATCCTGGAATACGTGCGCGTTCTGCGCAGGATCAAAACGCGGTGGCCGGGGGCCGTGCGCCTTCTGGATTGGGCCATGCGAACGGAATTCGACGCGCAACCCGCGGTGAGCGGGCCTGACCGCCTGCTCTACGATGCGGTTCTTCCGAGGGCGGCGCCGGGTGCAGAGGTCGCGGCACTGTGGCGACTCGCCGACCGGGCGGTGAACGTTTTCGATACCGCCGCTCTTCTCTCGAACGCGCCGGTCTCCGCGCTTGTTCACGCGTATTCGGGACTAGACGCCTACCCGCTTCGCGCGTTCAGGTGCCTGCCCGACTTCCTGTACCCGGGTACCGTCAGTTCGCCGCCACCCGGCGAGCTCATTGCCGATCTGAAGAGCGCCGCCGACAAGCGGCAGCAGGACGAGCGGAGCGAAAAGAAGCAGGGCCGTGTCGCCGCCAGGGCCGCCGATTCCGAGAACGAAACGGACGAGCAGGAACAGAGCGAAAAGCAGGCCGAGCAGGCCATGGCCGGATTCGTCTACGACGAGTGGAATCACGCGGAACACGACTACTACCAGAACTGGTGTGTCGTGCGCGAGATCCCGCCCCGCCAAATGACGGACCAGGCGGTGCCCGAAGACGTGTTCGAGGAAGCGCAGCGGATACGCCGGGTGTTCGAGCGGTTCAAACCCGATCTGGTGCGGCGCGAGAAGTATCTCGCCGATGGCGATGTGATCAATATCGATCTGCTCGTTCACTATCTGGTGAAACGCCGCATGGAACCCCACCCCCGAATCGACTTCTACGAGAAACCCCGCATCAACCGGCGGGATCTGGCCGTGCTGCTGCTTCTCGACATCAGCGGCTCCACGGGCGCCGAAAGCGGCCAGCAGAAAATCGTGGAACTGGAAAAGCGGGCCGCCTTGATCCTGGCCTACGGACTTGCCTCGCTCGGAGACCGTTTTGCGATCTGCGGGTTCAGCGGTAACGGAAGAAAGAATTGCGAGTACTACACGTTCAAGGACTTCGAGGAAGAATGGAACGCGGGTTGCGTGGCCCGCATCCTCGCGGCATATCCTCTGAGCTCCACTCGGATCGGCGCCGCCTTGCGGCATTCCGGGTACAGGCTGACGCGGATCGACGCCAGGCAGCGCCTGATCATCCTTATTACCGACGGCCAGCCGATGGACAGCGAATACGATCCCAAGACCCGCTACGCGCAATACGACGTGCGGACGGCGTGCGAAGAAAACCGCAAACAGGAAATCCACACGTTCTGTATCTCCACCGAGGAAAACAGCCGCGCGGACATGGAAATCATGTTTCCCGGACGCCGCTTCGTCATTCTTCCGGATATGCGGCAACTGCCCCGCGTCCTCCCGCGCCTCTATCTTCACATGACCACCTGATGCGGGTTTCGCCCGCCACCCAGAGGCCAGAGGTCGGAAATCAGAGGTCAGCGGCTCTTTGCACATACACAGGTCGCCTGCCTGACCTGGAACTTGAAAGTAAAAGCGGCGTACCTGGCCCGCCGTAGCCGCTGGGCGAAGGCGGCTCGCCGCTTTCCCCGGAGGCCCGGACACTCCCGGATATCCCCGTCGGCACGGGGTGCCGCCGGGAAGGAGGCGCGGAGCCGCCGTCGCCCTTCCGCGCCTGCAGTCCTTCCGCCAGTGGCAGAATGCCCGGAAGCCATTCCGGTGCCCTGCATTATGCAAGAGCCATTGAAGGCGAATGTGCGCGCCGGGACGCGTTGCGCAGGCCTGGGCTGATGGCAAGTCGGCAGATGCCTGGATTCGGGGTGTGTTCGAAGGTCTCCGTGTCCATTCGGGCCGGGAACGCGGGCATTGAAGTTGAGTTGGCACGGTAAGTGCTGAAAGCGTTGACGGAACCGGGAGATACGGTGTTGAGAGTGGCGGCAACAAGTCTTGACGGGCGGGTGGCGCCCTGCTTTGCTGGAGTACAACTGATTGTGGAGGAACAGCAGGGCGTGGGGCCGGGGCAGCGGGAAGTGGTCTCCACGTGCGGCTGGCCTCTGGCCGCATGGGGTCACGAACTCCTTCGGCGGGATGTGGCGGTCCTGCTCTGCTCGGGAGTGGACAGGTTTCTGTACGGGGCCCTGCAGGGATACGGAATAGAGGTTGTCTCCAACGTGCTGGGGCCGCTTGATGCCGCCTTGGAGCAATGGCGCCGCGGGACACTTCGAATGAAGTCCGTCTACCCTGACGCGCCTCCGGGCGGCCGCCGGGCCCGAAGGCGTTTTCGCGGAGGGAGACACGGGTAGTTATTGGGTTGCCGCTTGACAGGATACGAAGGAGGAGAACATGCAGGTTGTTGTGACATCGATCGGAGAGACGGTTGATTCGCCTGTTGACCAGCGGTTCGGGCGGGCTCGGTATTTCATTCTCTACGATACGGAAACGGGGCAATGGTCCGCTCACGACAACAAGCAGAATCTCAATGCCGCGCAGGGCGCCGGCGTCCAGGCCGGGCAAAAGGTTGTCGAACTGGGCGCGGCGGCCGTGATTACGGGACATTGCGGACCGAAAGCGTTCGCGACGCTGAGGGCCGGGGGCATCGCCATCTACCAGGAGGCGACCGGCACCGTCAAGGAAGCCATAGGCGCTTTTCAGACCGGGGCGTTGAAGAAGGCCGACGACGCGAACGTCGACGCACACTTCGGCAGTGTATGAGAGGGATGGCACGCGCCATACCGGAAGGACAATTCGATGACCGACAAGAAGACCTGCGACTCCTGCTCCGACGCGAGCTGCTCGTCGAAGACGCAATTGCCCGGCGAGAAGCTGGACCAATTCATCGAGCGCCAGCAGCTCATGCGGCGCCTGTGCGAGATCAAGCACAAGATCATGGTGCTTTCCGGCAAAGGCGGCGTCGGCAAGAGCACCGTTGCCGTCAATCTGGCCGTGACGCTCGCGCGGGAAGGCAAGACCGTCGGGTTGCTCGATGTGGATATTCACGGCCCCAGTATCCCGCGACTGCTCAACCTGGAGGACAGCCGCGTCGAAGGCACCGGCGAGGCGTTGCTTCCGGTCCCCTTTGACGGCAATCTGAAGGTGATGTCCATCGGCTTCCTGCTTCAAGGCCGTGATGCGGCGGTGATCTGGCGCGGGCCGATGAAGTACGGAGTCATCAAGCAGTTTCTCAAGGACGTGGAATGGGGCAAGCTCGACTACCTGATCGTGGATTCACCGCCGGGAACGGGGGACGAGCCGCTGTCGGTCTGCCAACTGATCCAGGATCCGGCGGGCGCGGTGATCGTGACGACGCCTCAGGAGCTGGCGCTTCTGGACGTTCGAAAATCGATCACGTTCTGCCGCCAGTTGAACGTGCCGGTGCTGGGCGTGATCGAGAACATGAGCGGATTCGTCTGCCCGAAGTGCGGCGAACTGACCAACATCTTCGACAGCGGCGGCGCGGAACGCATGGCCAAAGAGATGAACGTGCCGTTTCTCGGCCGTATTCCGATTGACCCCGCGCTGGTCCTCGCGTGCGACGCCGGTACGCCATTTGCCGCCTTCCATGCCGAGACCGAAACCGCCAAAGCCTTCAGACGGGCGATCCGGCCGATTCTCGATCGTGAGCGCGGCGCGGACCCGGCGCGCGATTCCGCCGAAACAGTGGTGTTGGAGACAAGACGGGAGGAGGACAAGAACATGACGCGTATCGCCATACCGGTGGCACAAGGACGGCTTTCCGCTCATTTCGGCCATTGCGAAGAATTCGCCTTGATCGACGCCGACCTGGACGCCAAAATCATCCGCGGCAAGGAAATGGTTGCGGCCCCGGAGCATCAACCCGGGCTCTTGCCAAAATGGCTGGCCGAACGCGGCGCGAACGTGATCATTGCGGGCGGCATGGGCATGCGCGCTCAAAGCCTCTTTACCGAGCAAAACATCGCCGTCGTTGTCGGCGCGCCCGCGGAGGAACCGGACGCCATCGCGCAGAAGTACGTAGCGGGCACACTGACCACCGGGACCAACATCTGCGATCACTGACCGGCGAAAGGGTTCTCGATGACGGAACCGATCGACGTCAGACCCATCGGCGTCATTCATACCCCGTACCGCGACCACGCCGACATCCCCATCCAGGGCAGATTCAAGGCCGATGCGAAAGGGTGGCTGGAGGCCGATAGCGGCTATGAACCCGGGCTGAAGGACCTCGACGGCTTCACGCAGGCCAGTCTGCTTGTCGATATCAAGCCGTATGTCCCGCATTTTGACTGCTTCACCGATGCCGAGTGCGGCTGGATCGAGAAGCACTTCGCCGCCGGCGACATTCCGGAGAAGGCGGTCCGCAAATCGCCAGAGGAGTCTGCTCCATGACGCAGGAAGACATACCGAGAATCGATGCGTTCCTTTCCGATCGCCAACAGGCGGGCAACGGGTATTTTGGCCGTATGAATGATCCCACGGCTGCGGCTATTCTGCAGGGGCCGTGCGGCGATGAAATGGAGTTCTACCTGTACATCGAAGACGGCGTCATCCGGGATGCGAAATACCACACGCGCGGCTGCCTCCACACCCGGATTTGCGGCCGGGCCGTTGCCGAGCGGGCGAAAGGCAGGAGCGTCGAAGACGCCCTGGCCATCAACCCGAAAGAGATTCTCGATTCAGGCCAGTGCGTGCCCGAAGAGGGGCGACACTGTGCCATTCTGGCGGTGAGCACGCTCTACCGTGCCATCGCGGACTACCTGTTGAGACCGTAAGGAGGTGATACAATGGGCTTCGTCCCGTTCCCGTACAGATGAGGCGGTCGTTCGGCAGGACGTGCCGTGTGCGCGTCCGTCCAGCGCGCGGCGGCCGAAGACGGCGAGGCACCCTTGTATCGCCGCCTTCCCGCCCGACACCGCTGAACAGACAGCGCGCCGTCGTCTTCCCCCGGAATTTCAGTCAGGCGTAGAGATTCTTGGAGATTTGCCATGCGAAGAATGTCGGTCCGTGTCGGCCTGGGCGCGGTCGCCCTGTGTTGCGGTTTCATGACACCCTCTCTCACGGGTCAGGCGGAGGCCGAGCCTGCCCCGGTAAGCATCAAGGTCGGCCACGTCTGGCACGACCATCAACTGGCGATGTTCGTCGCCGCGGACAACGCCGAGACGTTCGCGAAAGCCACAGGACTAAATCTGAAGGCGGTCAAGGACCAGAAGTTTTACACGCTGTATGACGGTGAGCGCCAAGTCGCCGATGTGGAAATCGTGCGAGTGGGCGGCGGATCGAAGATGCCGACGGCCTTGGCGCAGGGCATCATCGATATCGGGTTCGGCGGCGTCGCGCCGGTGCTCGCCGCCGCGGATCAGGGCGCACCGGTAAAACTCATATCGCCGCTGCACGCCAGGGGGGACATGCTCGTCGTGCGGCCGGACTTCCCTGCCGAGTCGTGGCAGGAGTTCGTCGGCTTCCTCAAGCGAGCGGACGTGCCGGTCCGAATCGGATACAAGGCGCCGATCGCGTGTGCCAAACTGGTGTTCGAAGAGGCGCTGAGACACGAAGGCCTTTCGTTCACCGGCGACGCCTCGAAAGCCGACGTGAAAGTGCATATGGTCAATGTGAAGGACGGCGGCAAGCTCAACCCGTCCCTTGCCGCAGGGCTGATCGACGGCTACGTGGGCAACAACCCGTTCCCGGCCGTTGGGCTGGAGCAGAAGATTCTGAAAGTCGTCTGCGATCTCGAAACCCTGCCCCCGGGCACGTTCAGGAATCACCCCTGCTGCTGCATCGCGGCGCATGAAGCGGCCTTGCGAGACAAGGCGGAAGCGATTACAGGCCTTCTGGTCCTGTGCCTGCAGGCCACCGATCTCATCAACGGCGATCTGGACTCCGCCGTCCAGACGGCGTGCCGCTGGATCGGCATGAGCGAGGCGGTCGAGCGCAACAGCATTCCGACGAGCGGGTATGCGATGGACGCGGACGACGCGTGGCGCCAATGCATGGCCACCTGGCTCAAGGCCATGCAGGGTCTCGACGCATTGAGCGGCAAGCTGAAGACGGCGACGGAACCCGAGGCGGCGCGGTTGGCCTACGACCTGTCGCTATTGGAGAAGGCGAGGAAACGGCTTGGCAAGTGACGGCCAGACAAAGCGCGCGCGGCGGCGTTCGTATAAGGTGCTGGGCTGGGCCGTCATGGTCCCCCTGCTCCTGATCGTCTGGCAGGTCGGGGCCGTGCGTCTGGAGCAGCCGTGGATCCTGCCGTCCGTCACGCGGGTTGTCGGGCAACTGATCCATCCGCTCAGGGCCCACTACGCCTCCGGTTCCCTGTTCGGTAACGCCGGTGTCAGTTTCCTGCGCGCGGCCATCGGGTTCCTGCTGGCCGCCG
Source organism: Kiritimatiellia bacterium (assembly GCA_016929905.1). GTDB lineage: Bacteria > Verrucomicrobiota > Kiritimatiellia > JAFGHX01 > JAFGHX01 > JAFGHX01. The sequence continues at coordinate 38,317 of JAFGHX010000447.1, read as the reverse complement.
TGGTCGGAATCGGCCTGGGCGTGCTCATGGGGGCGGTGCGCATCGTGCGCGGCCTGATCGAGCCCATCGTCGAACTGGCGCGGCCGCTCTGCCCGATTGCCTGGATCCCGTTCGCCATTGCGGTGTTCAAGCTCCAGACGCTTCCGCAACTGTTCGGGATCCGTTTCAGCCATACGGTCTTCGACCAGGTTCAAATCGGAATGGTCTTTGTGCTTTTCTGGGGGGCCTTCTTCCCGATCGTGGTGAACACGCTCGACGGAGTCGCAGGCGTGCGCCGCAACTATCTCTCGCTGGCCTGGACGCTCGGCGCCAGCCGACGCCAGGTCTTCGCGCACGTTTACCTGCCGGCGGCGATGCCGATGATCCTCACCGGCCTGCGGCAGGGCATCGCCACGTGCTGGATGGTCATCATTGCCGCCGAGATGCTGCCGGGCGCCGACAGCGGGATCGGCTACCTGCTGATGTATGCCTCGGATCAGTCCGGGATGGATGTGGTGATCGCCGCCATGATCATCATCGCCGCGATCGGTGCGTCGCTGAACTACCTGATGCTTCACGCCACCCGGCATCTTGTCGCGTGGCACGGGAAGGAATTCTGAGGAAATGGACTCGCGCACCATGCTGCAGCTCTCGCACATGAGCAAGACCTACTGTTCGGATGCCGGCTCCAGCGTTGCCGCGCTCGACGGTCTTGACTTGACGGTCGGCGCGGGCGAGTTCGTCGTGCTGATCGGACCGACCGGTTGCGGCAAGACCACGCTTCTGAATATCGTGGCGGGGCTCGATTCGCCCGACGCGGGAGAAGTCCGCCGCGCGAACGGCCTGTTGCCGGGCCGGAATATGCCCTGCGTCTTTCAGCACTATACGCTGTTTCCCTGGCGCACGCTTCTTCGCAATGTCACGTTCGGCCTCGAGATGCGCGGCACGCCGCGCGCGGACCGGTTGGCGATCGCCGCGAACCTGCTGGCGAAAGTCGGCCTGACGGGGTTTGAGCAAGCGTATCCTCACGAACTCTCCGGCGGCATGCGCCAGCGCGCCGCCATCGCCCAGGCCCTGGCTACGGAGCCGAAGCTGCTCCTCATGGACGAGCCGTTCGGTGCGGTTGACGACGCCACCCGGCGCGACTTGCAGCAGGCGCTCGTCGACCTTTGGCAGGAAGGCGGCATGACCGTACTGTTCGTCACGCACAACATTGACGAAGCCGTCGTCCTGGGCAGCCGCGTGTCGATCCTGTCTGCCCGGCCCGGCAGAATCGTGCGGGAGTTTCGAATCGATCTGCCGCGACCGAGACGCCGGACAGACGGAGCCTTCGCGGACCAGCACCTCCGGATTCGCGAAGCCTTGATCTGTGAGACCGGCAAGCCGGACGCCGCGTAGCCGGCGGCACAGAAAGTTCTGCGGGCGTTGGTCACGCGCTGCGTGCGGGTGGTGCGGCGAGGGCGCCGTTCATGGCGCAGGGCTGGTTCCGCATCTGGCGGCAGCCGCCGTTGCACAGCTCGAGGTACGGGCACTCGCGGCAGAGCGCGAGGGCCGGCTCTTCCCGGAACCGGGTGAGGACGGGATCGGTCTGCCACGTGGCCGGAGTCAAGTCTTCGGCTGCGCCCAGATGCACCGTACAGAACGAGCAGGGCTTGCACCGCCCCTCGGTATCCACCGCCAGGTACATGCGGCCGCCCTGGCATCCGTTCACATCGAAGAAGCGCAGGTCTCTTTCGCTCGGCCTGTGCAGGGCGATGGTGGGGAAGAAGGAGCAGTCGATCATCGGCATGACGTTGTAGCGGCGCGCGGCCCTTCTGAGCAGGGGATAGAAGTCGTATTCCTGCCGCGGCGACAGCAACCGGTCGGTGAACGTGGCGTTGTTCACGGTGACCTTGTACTTGAGCAGCAGCACTTTCGGGATCCGGTGCCGGGCGCACCAGGCGAAGACGCGCGGGATCTGGGCGAAGGTCTCGCGGGAGACCAGGAAGTTGAGGCCCGGCACGATGCCGTACTCCTGCAGGGAGCGGAAGGGGGCTTCGAGGCAGGCGAGGTCCGAGGCGCCGTGGCTGCTCAGGTGGACATTGCCGAAGACGCGGCATTCGCGCGCGGCGGCGACATCGATCAGCGCGCCGTTGGTCGTGATGTTCGGCACCATGTGCTTTTTCCGGATGTAGTGGGCCAGCTCGAACACGTGCGGATAGACCAGCGGCTCGCCGCCGCCCATGGCGACGGTGAACACCTGCAGGCGGGCGAGGTTGTCGACGATACGCTTGGCCAGGGGCAAGGGCATGTCCTTGCGCGGCGTGGCCGGGCCGACGGCATAGCAGCCGCTGCAGCGGCGATTGCAGCGCGTGGTGACGCTCAAGTGCACGTCGAGCGGCGCGGACAGCAGCTCGGGGGGCAGGTCCTCACGCGCGGCGAGTCCCAGCGAATCCGCCGTCTCGTTGTCCACGTAGGCCATGAAGCCGGGGTTTTCGGAATAGAAGATGCCGCCGAACCGTTCGCGGCGCGCCTTTCGAATCGTCTGCATGGTCATAGGCCTGCCTCCGTTACGCTGCCGATGAGAACCACGAGGCCGAGCCCGGCGCCGAGCAGCGCCGCGTAGGCCGTGACGGAAAGGAGCAGGTTGGTTCGGCGCGGCCCGCGCCTGACAATCAGGCGGACGAGCAGCAGGGAGGAGAGCACCCATGCCACGAGCGGGCCGACGGCGAACAGGAACGTCAACGGCGCGTAGACCACGGCGTTTCCGTAGACGAGTGCGTTGGCCTTCGTGAAGAGGACGGCGCCGGCCAGGAGCGTGAGGGCGGCACAGGCGCCGAGGTGTTTCCAGGCGTAGCGCATGAAATCGCCCAGCTCGACGCGCGGGGTGCAGAGCGGCTCTCCGGCCTCCTGCCGGATGAAGGACCGGGCTTTGACGTGGAGAATGAGGTTGCCGACGAGCGTGCAGATGAACGAGGCAGGCACGGAGAACATGACGATGAACGGCATGTAGCCGGCCCCGCCGGAGAAGTTGGCCAGGTGGCCCGGCCTGATGCGAAGGATTCGCTTCTTGCGCTTAGTCATCGCGTGTCTCCCGGTCTGCACGTTTGCTCATCCTTGTCGTAAGCTTTAGGTTCTCGAGTAAGTTCTCGAGTAAGTTCTCGAGCAAGTTTTTTGGGTCATGGTTGCCTGAGTATGGGTGGTACCTTCACGCATTGCGGCGATGAGCGGGTGTCGGACATCGCCCCGAAAAGCACGTCCACGGCGCGCGCCGCGAGGTTGGCCTCGAAACCGACTTCCAGGACCTTGGGCAAAGAGCGTTCCAGGCGCGGATCGGCGCAGATGCAGCCGAGTACCGGGCGGTGCGCCGACTCGCTGTAAAGGAAAGACAGCGCCGTATCGAGACTGTCGCCTTCCACCACCAGGCCGTCGAAGCTCTGCGGGTTCGCTTCGTAGAAGGCGCGAATGCCCGTGTCGCGTTCGCCGGGCCCGGCCCAGAGGACGCGCTCGGGCGCGTATTGCAGGCCGAGTTCCGCGAGGGTCGAGGTGTACGCCTCGTGGATTTCGCGGGCCTGGGCCGAGCCGCGCGCGCTGTTGATCAGGCCGATCCGCCGGAAGCCCGTCTCGGCGAAGCGCTGCACGAGCAGACGCGTGGCGGCCGCCCAGTCATACGCCGCCCGCCATACCGCGGGCGGCAAGTCGTAGGTGCCGATCACGGCGAACGGAATCGCCATCGTGCGCAGAAGTTCCAGCCATCCGTCGCTCACCGCGCCGGTGAGCAGCACGCCCGATACGCCCGACAACGAATCCGTGACGAACCGGTCCGGTTGATCGGCGGTTACGATCCATTCCAGCCGGTGCCGCCGAGTGGCCAGTGCCTGGCGCACGTCGCCGGCCAGCTTCTCGCAGGATTCCTGCCCGTTGGCGACCAGGAGGAAGGCCACCGTTCCGAGCGCCGGCGCGTCCCTGAACTGCGTGGCGCGCACAAAGGTCCCTTTGCCGTGGACCCGCTGAAGGACCCCGCAGTCCTGCAGATCGGCCAGCGCGCGGCGCATGGTGATGAGGCTCACTCCGAACGTCTGCGACAGCCGCTGCTCGTTCGGCAGCTTTGCACCTGTGCCCAGATTCCGGTGTGCGATCAGATTCAGCACACCTTGCCGCACCTGCAGATGTTTCGGCAGTGGAGTCATATCCTGTAGTGCTAATAGGCTACTAAGCTTATGATGTAGTGTCCTATTAAGGATAGAAGGACTAAATGTCAAGAGTTTTTTTGGATATTATTTGACTGGCCGAGCTTTGCCGTTCTGAATCGTCGCGCGTAATCGTCGGCCCTAATCGTCAACCGCTCACGGGCAACGAGTCTGTCGAAAAAGACGCGTGCTCCGGCCCGGACGGAGCCGGGCCCTCCGAATTCACAACATGTAGCGTCTTTGCCTCATGGATGGCCGGCCTCTGTGCCGGCCGCGGGCTTTTTCGACAGGCTCAACGTTCACGCTCAGGCCGTGGGGCCCGGTTTACGATGACGGGCGACGATTACGGTGGAGGATTCTTCCGGTACGGTCTATCCCTCGACTGCGCACCAGTCGGCGATGAGGACGGCGTACTCGAGGGCAGTCTGGAGCACATCGGGGATTTCGGCGTACTCGTCCCTGGCGTGGGACGTCCCGTTGCCGTTACCGCCGTACATGACGCTGGGCATGCCGCCCTGATTATAGTAGTAGCGTCCGTCGGTCGAGGCCATCATGGCGCCGACCTCGGGTTCGACGCCCAATGTCCGCAGCGAGGCGCGCAGCGCGTCGGTGAACGGGTGGTCGGGCGGCATCTGGTACGGCTCGTTTTTGAGGCCGTTGTAGCGGACCTGCGTGTGTTCACGGATCCACGCGTCATCGATTGCGAGCACGACATCGCGAAGTTCCTGTTCGGCCTCTTTCATGCTCTTGAGCGGGAGGAACCCCACTCCCCCCTCGAGGGTGACCTTGTCGGGCACGATGGAGAAGAAGTCGCCGCCCCTGATGATTCCGACGTTGACCTGGCCGGGGGTATTCGAACGACTCGAACATGGGGTAGCCGCGGCCCTCCTCGATGAGCCGGTCCTCGTAGCGGACAAGTGCGTCGATGATTTTGGCCGCTTTCTCAATGGCGTTGACGCCGTAGCGTTTGCGGCCCAGATGGGCCTGCTTGCCGGCGACCTCAATGGTGAACTGGAGGCAGCCGCGATGCGCGACGCGGAGGTGGTGGCCCGTCGGTTCGCAGACCAACACGCCGTCGGCCCTGAACCCGGCCCGGACGAAGGCGAGCGCGCCGGCCATGCCGACCTCTTCTTCATTGGTGAGATGCACTTGCACGTCGCCGGCCGGCCGGATCCCCGCCGCCTGCAGGCTTTGCAGGGCGAGGAAGACCGAAACGATCGCGCTCTTATCGTCCACCGCGCCGCGCCCGTATAGGCGGTCGCCCTGCAGGCGGGGGGTAAAGGCGTCTTCCCAATCGCCCGGTCCGACGACGTCGACGTGCGCGGCGAGGATCAGGCTGCGCCCCGCGCCCGTGCCTTTCCAGAGGTGGCGTGTCTGCGGGCGGCCGGCGAACGGCACGTTGATGCCGGAGGCGAACGCGGGGTCGGCGCGGAGCGATTCGGGCATGGGGATGAGTTCGCATGTTCCCACCAACCGGTCGAACGTGTCGCACAGCTTCTGTTGCACGGCGCCTTCCTGCCCGGAGATGCTGGGGATGGCGATGAGTGCGGCGAGCATCTGTTCCGCGTCCGTCCGGCGGCCGAAGATCTGTTGCCGGACTTTGTCGATCAGGGTCGAATGCTGCATGGTTTGGTCCCTCGCCGTGGCGGAGTGCTCCCGGACGCAAATTCGCGGACGTATTCCGGCAAGCGGCTCGTCAGGAGAGGCTGTCTCAAAACCCCAGTCGCACGTTGCCACACGCCTTACGGCGTTAACTACAAACGACACAATGGGTGGTTTCAGCCGTTTGTCGTCAAGCCCGTAAGGGCTGTTCCCCGGTTTTCAGACAGTCTCAGCAGCCTCGCCCTCCAGCTGCGCGACAAGCGGGCCATGCAGGACGATAGCCCTCGCGAGCCGCCGGGTACGGGACACGTTGGCGGCCTGCAAAGACTTGTACCATTCTGCGGCGATTTGTCAAATTGACGAACGGGGCGGTCGTGGCCTAATCTGAAGTTCTGCGGCACAAGAAGAACCGGAATGAACGTCGAACGTCGAACATCGAACATCCAACATCGAACGTCGAAATCGGATTCGGGGAAATCTGCACCGCACCGAGAGGCCCGTTCGGCGTTCGAAGTTCAGTGTTCGATGTTCGATGTTCGGTCTGAACCCAGTGGCTCGGGCGGGCCGGGAACATGACGACCTGGATCGCAGAACCAGCGGCTGCACACGACCGCGTACCGCGGCGCGTGAGCCGCGCCGATCGGTGGGGCCCGACCTGCGTTGGGGGGAGCTTGTTTGGGAACCCGATTTCGCCCCGGGCGAAGCCGGGTTCTCGAATGAGTCCTTGAGCAAGTTTTCGAGCAAGTTCTCGAGCGAGCCGCGCCCGACGACTTGTCCGCCATAGCTCGCAGAGCGACGGCGGAAGCCAGGAGGCACGATGGCGAAGCCGAGTTTTCGAGGAAGTTGGAAGGGGGATCCGACATGACGGAGGGCAAGCCGAACATTCTGTTCATTCCGATCGACGATCTGCGTCCGCAGCTCGGCTGTTACGGCCGACCGCAGATGGTGACGCCGCACATCGACCGGCTGGCGGAGCAGGGCACCGTCTTCGCGCAGCCCTACTGCCAGGTGCCGGTCTGCGGGGCGACGCGCGCGAGTCTGCTGACCGGCGTGCGGCCGACGCGCGCGCGGTTTCGCGACTTCAAGACGTGGGCCGACGAGGATCTGCCGGGCGCCTTGACGCTGCCGCAGCATTTCCGGGAGCACGGCTACGTGACGCTCTCGGACGGCAAAGTGTTCCATCACCGCACGGACACCGCCGAACGCAGTTGGAGCGAAGCGCCCTGGCACCCGCGCAGCGAGGGCGGGGCGAGTTGGCGCAACTATCAACTGGAGCAGAACATCCGGTACGACACGGACCCGCAGCACCGCGGCCCGCCCTACGAATGCGCGGACGTGCCCGACACGGCTTATTACGACGGCCGGATCGCCGATCGCGCCATTGCGGACCTGCGGCGCCTGCACGAGACGGGCAAGCCCTTCTTCCTCGCGGCGGGCTTTCTGAAGCCGCACCTGCCGTTCAACGCGCCGAAGCGGTATTGGGACCTGTACCGGCATGACGAGTTGGACCTGGCGGACAACCCGTTCCGGCCGGAAGGCGCGCCTGAGGCCGCGCTGCACAATTGGGGGGAGCTGCGGAACTACTTCGATGTGCCGAAGGCGGGGCCGGTCTCGGAGGCGTTGAACCGCATGCTGGTGCACGGCTACTACGCGGCGACGAGCTACACCGACGCGCAGGTCGGCCGGCTGCTGGCCGAACTGGAGCGGCTGGCCCTGCATGAGCGCACGATCGTGGTGCTTTGGGGCGACCACGGCTGGCAGCTCGGCGAGCACGGCCTGTGGTGCAAGCACTGCAATTTCAATACGTCGCTCTCCGCCCCGCTGATCCTGCGCGTGCCGGACCGCGGCGCGGGTGCGCGCTGCGGGGCGCTCGTCGAATTCGTCGACGTGTATCCCACGCTCTGTGAGTTGGCCGGTCTGCCCCTGCCCGACCACCTGGAAGGCAGCAGTCTGGCGCCGCTGCTGGACGAGCCGGACCGCGCATGGAAGAAGGCCGTGTTCAGCCGCTACAGGGCGGGCGATTCCGTCCGCACCGCGCAGTATCTCTACACGCAGTGGTCGGACGCCGGGGGGACCGTGACGGCGCGCATGCTGTACGATCACCAGGTGGATTCGGACGAGAACCGCAACATCGCCGAGCAGCCGGAGAATCGCGAGCGGGTCGCCGAGCTGGCCGCCGTGCTTGCGAAGGGGTGGGAGGCGGCGCGGCCGTAGGTCGACAGAGATTGCGGCCCGCCTTCGCCCAGGGCTTCCGCCGTCGCTCTGCGAGCTATGGCGGACAAGTCGGCGGGCAAGCGGCGCTTACGACAAAGAGCGGGACGAAGAGTAAGACAAAGAGCAGGATGGGGAATGAGATGAGCGAGACAGCGAAGACTTTGCAGGTATCGTGCGTTCAGTTGCACTGGGCGAAATCGCTGGCGTACAACCTGGACCGGACGCTGGGCTACATTCGGGCGGCGGCGGAGGCGGGCAGCCGGGTCGTGTTGTTTCCCGAGGCGAATCTGACGAGTTACTACTTTCCGTATGTGGTGGGGCTGAAGCGGGAGGAAGTGCTGGCGGCTCTGGACAAGACGTGCGAGGCGGCGGCCGAGCACGGGTTGTGGGTGATTGCCGGCACGATTCAGCAGACGCGCGACCGGTTCCTGAACCTGGCCCATGTCATCGCGCCGACCGGCAAGATCGTGCACGAATACGCCAAGGTGAACATGGCCGGCCGCGACGAGATGACGTACTGCCGCGGCGGGGACAAGCTGGCCCTGTTCGAGATCGACGGCGTGCTGTGCACGCTCGTGATCTGCCGCGACGGCCGGCACCCGGAACTGTACAGGATTCCGGCCATGGCCGGCGCGCGGATCCTGTTCCATCCTTCCTGCAGCTCGGACGAGATCGAAGCCGTATGCTGGAAGCGGACGTCGGGCCGCGCCCAGCAGCCGGTCGGGCCGAACTCGAAGATCTTTCACTGTGTGGCGAACACGGTCGGGATGGCGCCGGACGGCAAGCAGGCCTCGAGCGGCTGGTCGTTCATCCGCGAACCGAGCGGCATTCCGCTGGCCGAGGCCGGCTTCTACCAGGAGGAGCTGATCACGGCCGTGCTGGACCTTTCCCGCGCGGACCGCTCCTACATTCTGGACAGCCTCAAGAACCCGCCCTTCCTCCGCGCCTACTGGCAGCGGATGATCGAAGAGATGAAGCAGCGCGTGGATGTGAAGCCGGAGTAGGGGACAACATTGACCCGCCGAGATGCGAAAGCGGGCTCGAGCGCCTCGGCCTATCCTCTGCCGCACGCGGGCAGGCAGGGACGAAGTCCATGAGTCGATCAGGAATCGGCTCGCGAGGACGCTCGCCCTCCAATTGCGCCTGCATGGTGTACGAATGGAGGGCGAGCGTCCTCGCGAGCCGGGTTCTTCGAGTGGACTGAATCTTGCGTGTCGAGGGTTGGCTGCTGCCTTCTCCATCGGTGCGGACTTGCCGGCACGCGCACGGCCGTTCGCGTTGGCGACTTCCCAGCCACGCCGGGCCCTTTGTCCCTTCGACAGGCTCAGAAACGCTCTCTTCGCTCAGGCTAAACCGTCGCGCCCTACTCCGGCCGTGTCACGCGCGTCTTGAAGAACACGTTTGTCGGGCCCGGCCCGGTGCTGCGCAGGAGATTGGTGCTCTCCGCCGCCACGACGAACGAGACGTTCGTTGTCCAGTTCGTGTCGCCCGGCAATGCGGCGCACGCGTAGACGGTGCACGTCTGATCCCGTTGCAGGTCGTCGAGGGCCAGCAGGACGTCGTTGTTCGTGCGGGTGACGCCCCGGAAATACGGCCGATACGCGCGGGCATAGCTGTCGGCAATCGCTTCGTACTGCGGGCGGACCGTTCGGTTCGACTCGATGATGCCCCAGCCGAAATGGCCCTCGGGGTCCTGTTTGTCCAGCCAGAGGAAGGCGCAGCCGCCGATACTGTTGTTGCGCACGGTCTCCCAGTGGTTGGTGTAGTCGGCGGCGCGGGCCTCATGGGAGTAGTTTGTCCAGTCCGTCTCCCACCACCCGTAGCAGCCGTACTCGCAGAAGAAGAGCGGCTTGCCGTAGCCGGCGTTTGTGTAGTCGTTGATGAAGTTCTCCGGGTGGCCGTAGACGTTGCAGCCGTAATAGTCGAGGCTGGGCGCGTTCGCCTGCAGGAATGGCACGGCGTTGGTCCAGGCGGCGGCATACATGACGTCGAGCCCGGGGTATCGGTTGTGGATATCCTGGCAGATGCTTTCGAGCAGCGCGGCGAACGCGTGTTTGGCCGTGTCGTTCGCGAGCGTGTTGACCACTTCGTTGCCGAGACACACGCCGGGCACGGCGGGATGGGGCAGGTGAAAGGCGAGATAATTCGAAACCGAGCGCCGGACGGCCGCGCACCACGTGCCGTCCGTGTATCGGCCGGGGTAGTCCGTTCCGGTGCCGAGCGGCATCCAGAACGGCAACAGCACGCGGAGCTCGTGTTCCATCGCCGCATCGAGCGTGGCGTGCGTCAGGTCGGTCTGGCCCCAGAACCGCAGGCAGTTCGCGCCGAGCCCCGAGCGGATCACGGCGAAGTCGTTCGAGTGGTTCGCCGGGTCGTAGGCGTTGTAGCCGAGTCCGCGCACGACGGGCGGGAAGGCCGGCGTCTCGGCGCCGCCCGGCCGTTCGACGAGCAGGCGCACCTCGTCCACGTAGAAGGTCCCGGCCTGCCAGCCGGTCACGACGATCGTGAGCAGGTCGCGAACGGAGGACCAGTCGTTGGTGAGCTGGAACTGATTGGTGCGGCATTGCCACTCGCTTGCGAGTGTCACGGCTTGCGTGTAGGCCTCGTCCATGAAACGCAGTTCGACCTGTTCGCCGCCGGTCTGCCCGCGCAGCGCATACACGACGGAGCCGGCGCCCGTGAAATCGAGCCCGGGCTCGGAACCGACCTGCACGTGGACCCCGCACCATTCTTCCGCGCCGGTCGTCTCGAAGCGGGTCGAATAGACGCCGTCGTACGCGTTGGTGTCGCAGTGGTCCACGGTGATGCTGGCGCCGTTGGCGGTGCCCCAGAAGCCGGACCAGGGATACACCGGGAAGTCGTCGAAGATGTAGAGGCCGCGGGTCTCGACGTCGGCCAACAGCTCGGCGGCGCCGCCGGCCGCGAACAGGGCGGCGAGGGCCAGGCGGGCGAGAAGCAGCGTTCTTGGGGTTCGGCGACTTGGCATCGTATCGTGCCTCTCCAACGAAGGAAGCATAGCACGTCGCCGACGCCGCGGCAATGAGCGCGTTCAGACGGCCGAATCGGGGCTCAGCTGACCTGAGACTTCCCCGAGTTCCCTCGAGAACCCGCCTTCGCGCGGCGCTACGGCGGGCGCGGCTTGCTCGAGAACTTACTCGCAAACTTGCTCGAACTCCCCGCCGCAGCGGCGGGATCGACAAAGCTTACGGCAAAGTTCACGACAAAGTTCACGAGAGAGTTAACGACAGAGTATCGACCCCGTCATATCCGCTGCCCGGTGCGCCGAGGGTTTTACCTGACCTCAAAACTCGCGACGTGCTCGGCGCTTTCCTTGTAGCCGATGCGGATGGCCTTGGCGCGGACAGTGGTTTTGCCGGCGGCGAGCGGCAGCGGCTGGGAATAGAGCTGCCAATGCGCGTTGTCGCCCTGCTCGAAGGTGTAGCCGATGGAGGCGCCCTGCGTGGCGCAGTAGTACTGCAGCAGGACGGGCCCCTTGAACGTGCCGCCCTGCGGCGCCGCCTCGACGCCGGGGCTCTGTTCGCAAATGGGGACGGGGACCGGGGCCGAGGTGGTCGGCTGTTCGCCGTTCGGGTACCATCGGCGCACCATCTCCGCCTCCATGAACTCGCCCATGTCGCCGACGTCGGCGCGCCAGGCGTCGAGCGCGGCGCGCAGCCGCTTCAGGTCCGGCTCGAAAGCGGGGTCCTTGGCCAGGTTGTGGACTTCGAACGGATCGCGTTGTGTGTCGTACAGCTCTTCCGCCGGGCGTGGCCGGAACATGGCCAGCTGCGGGCCTTCGAGTTCGCCGGCCAGGTAGAGCCGGTACATTTCCTGCAGGATGGGGTGCCGGTTGCGGTAGGGCACCCAGATCAGGTAGGGGTGGCTGGTGCAATAGTGGCGCATGTACTTGAATCGCGCATCGCGCGCGGCGCGAACCATGTCGTAGGACTCGTCGTACCGGTCCCGCGACATATAGACGTACTCGCGCGGCGGCTTGGCCTGCGGGCCGAGGAAGGCGCGGCCCTGCATGTACGGCGGGATATCGATGCCCGCGATGGAGAGCAGGCTGGGCCCGAGATCGATGGTGCTGATGAGCCGCTCGCTCACGCTGCCGGGTTCCAGGCCGCCGGGCCAGCGTACGATCATCGGCATATGCACTCCCGAATCGTACGGCCAGCGTTTGCCGCGCGGCATGGGGCCGTGGTCGCTCCAGTGGAAGACGACGGTGTTCCCGGCCAGGCCGTCCTCTTCGAGCTGTTTGAGCAGGTCGCCCAGCAGCCCGTCGTTGTGCGCGATGTTGGTGTACATCCGCGCCATGGCCTCGCGCACCTTGGGCGTGTCCGGGAAGTAGGGCGGGACCTGCATGTCGGCCGGGTCAAAGGTGATCTCGGGCGTCTTCTCCGCCCACATGCCGCTCTCGTGGGTGCGGCCCAGGTTCCAGACGGCGAAGAACGGCTGGTCCGGGTCGGGCCGGTTGCGCCAGTGCGCCGTGTTCGTCGGGTCGTCCCACGCGGTGAACGGCGGGGTGAACTGATAGTCGGTCTTGGTGTTGTTCGTGCAGTAGTAGCCTTGTGCGCGCAGGTACTCGGTGAAACACTTCACGTAATGCGGGATGACCGCGGAGTAGGGGGTCGGCAGCTCGGGCGCGTGGGCGTTGGTGTGGGTCGTGCGCATGTGGTGCGTGCCGATCGAGATCGGGTACATGCCCGTAATGATCGCCGAGCGTGCCGGCGCGCACACGCCGGCCGTGGAGAAACAGTTCGTCCAGCGGCAGCCTTCGGCTGCCAGCCGGTCCAGGTTCGGCGTTCGCGCGACCGCGTCGCCGTAGCAGCCGTAGTACGGGTTCGTATCTTCGAAGGATACCCAGAGGAAGTTCGGGCGCTTGTCTGGCGGCATGGTGCAACTCCTTGCTCATTGGGCCTCACGCCGGCATGCGGCGGCGGGCCCGGGTTGGCGTTCGATCCAGCGCGTGTGTTGTCCTGCATGCACAACGTACGGTTGATGAGCCGGCGTGTCAAGCGCGGCAGGGCCCGGGGCCGGCGTGGGGTGAACGCCGGCCTACACCGGCGGTTTCTCGGCGACGATCAGGTAACATTCGGCGAGGGGCGCGTTGGTCTCGTCGGTCTTCGTAATGCCGGCCGGTTGGCCGCGATTCTCTTCGCGGCCCGGGGTTCCGGAATTCTGGTTGAACACGTTCGCAATCCGGAAGCATGAGGAGATGGCGCCCCGCAGGCTGGCCAGGGTGTAGGAGCGCACGTGGAACGGGGCCACTTCGCCGACACCCCAGTCGTTCGGGGTCGAGAGCACGTATTGCCCGCCGGGCTTCAGCACGCGGCGGACCTCCTGCAACTGGCGTTCTTCGTCGGCGACGTGTTCGATGGTCTCGAACGACACGACCAGGTCGAAGAACCCGTCGGCGAACGGGATGTCGAGGATCGTGCCTTCCCGGAAGACGAGGCCGTCCCGGGCGTAGACGCGGCCGGCGTATTCGATGGTGCGCGGATCGATATCGACGCCGTAGACGGCAGCCGCCTTGCCTTCCCGGAGCAGGATGTCCGATCCGTACCCGGTCCCGCAGGCGATATCGAGCACGGCCCGATCGGCGGCGAATCCGCCGGCGAACCGGTACCGTGCCTTGTGGAACTCGGCGCGTGAGGGCGAGAAGATGTCCGTGCGGTTCGCATCCATGCGCTCCATGCCGTTGGCGAGCAGCCACTTCTCGGCCTGATCGAGCCGGAACCGGCCGGCGCGGATCTGCCGGAGCGCAGTCAGGAGCTGTGATCGCAGCGGTGGCATGGCCCGGGCGCACCTGTCATGGCCGGCCGTCGGTCCGCTCGATCTTGGCCTTGGCATGCAGCTCGCCGACGAAGGCATCGATCTCGCGCCGCCGCTTGTCCCGCTCCATGACCGTTGTGATGTCCGCGTCCGTCAACTCGCGCGGCTGGGCGTGTTTCGTCACCTGGATGATATGATAGCCGAATTTCGTCTCGACCACCGGCCCGACGGCGTCCACTTCCTGGCTGAACGCGGCGTCGGCGAACGGCTTGACCATCTGCTTGCGCCCGAATTCGCCCAGGTCCCCGCCCTTCTCCTTGCTTGGGCAATCGGAGTGCTGCTTCGCCATCTCGCCGAAATCGGCGCCCGCCACGATCTGTTCCCGGATCTCCTCGATCTTCTTTTTCTTGGCGGCTTTGGCGGCGTCGTCATCGCCGTCGTTTACTCTGAGCAGAATATGCCGGGCCGCGACGCTTTCCGGCCGTTGCAGTTTGCCCTGGTTCTTTTCGCGGTAGGCGGCAATCTCCTCCTGGCTGACGGTGTAGGTGTTGGTCTCGAAGGAATCGAGCAGCGTGCGGACCTTGAGGTTGCCGAGGATCTCCATGCGGAGCTGTGTCTCGCCGCCGGCCGTTTCGGCGGCCAGGGCGGCCCAGTCCTTCTCCGGCCCCAGCGAGCCCTTGACGCGCTCGATTTCCTGCTTTTCCCGTTCCGGGCTGATCAGCTTGCGACGGTCCGCTTCGGAGACGATAGCGGCCCATTTCTCGAACTTGTCGAGGATCCGTTTCCATTCCCGCTCGCGGACGCGCCCGATCTGATGTTTGGGGATGACACCGTCGGCGCCTTTCATGACCTGCGCGAGCCGCCCTTCGGCCGCTTCGCGTGTGAACACGATGCCGTTCACCGTCAAGACGACGTCGGGTTTGGCCGTTTCGGCCTTTTCGGGCGCCGGCGCAGCGTTTTTCGGTGTCTGCGCGGGTTCCTGCGCGAACATGGGCGTGGCGGCCGCGAGTGCGATCAGAGCGCCTTTCCAATTCGTCATGTGCATCCTCCCGTTGGGTTTGCCCCCAAGTCTGCGGAGACCATAACCCAGATTCCGGCGCTTGGCCATGCCAAAGTGGCCGGTGCGCGGCTGTCGAAACGGTACTCGACGACGCACACCGCGCCGCGTAAGATCGGCTCCGCCGGTTTCGTCAGCCGGCCCCAGGCGGAACGCCGCCGTGTGAGGGATGGATGCAGGCGCTGTTTGAAGCGGAACGGCCCGTGGATCTGCGGTCCGTCGGTTTCGTGCCGGGGCAGAGGCTGCTCGTGCTGGGCCCGCACCCGGACGACTTCGACGCCGTCGGCGTGACGCTGCGTCTGTTTCAGGAGAACGGGAACCGGATCGAGCTGGGCGTCGTGCGGACGGGAAGCGGCGTCGAGGACGGGTACGGTCCCGTGCCGACGCTCGAGGCCAAGGCGGCGCTGCGTGAGCAGGAACAGCGCCGGAGCTGCCGTTTCTTCGGGCTGCCGGATGAGCACCTGACGGTTCTGCGCCTCGAGGAGGACGACGAGGCGCAGCCGCTGGACACGCCCGCCAATGCGGCGCGGCTGAGCGCGTTTGTCCTCGAGAAGCGGCCGGACTTCGTGTTCCTGCCGCACGGGCGCGACACGAATGCGGGGCACCGGCGGATGGCGGCGATGTTCGCGCGGATCGCGGCCGGCGCGGGTTATCCGATCGTCGGGTTCTTCAATCGCGATCCGAAGACCGTCGCGATCCGTACGGACGCGTACACGCCATTCGATTCGGGCCGAGCCGAATGGAAGGCGCGGCTGCTGCGCTTTCACGACTCGCAGCACCAGCGCAACCTGCACACGCGCGGGCACGGTTTCGACGAACGCCTTCTCGCCGAGAACCGCCGGATTGCGGCCGAGCTGGGGCTCGATGCCGAGTACGCGGAAGCGTTCCAACTCGAGTTTTTCGGGAGCCGGCCGTGACGCGTGCGGCACGGTTCGTTCGGCGTTTGAGAGGGTGCTGTCCTGTACGGGACGAATCATGAAAACGGGGCGGTTGGCGGAAAAGTCGCCGGTGCCCGGGTTGGATCGCGGGCTGGCGGTTCTGGAACAGGTCGCGCTGGGCGGCCGGGAGCCGGGTTTCAACGAGATCGTCGCGCAACTCGGCGCGCCGGCCTCGTCGGTCGCGCGCGTTTTGAAGGTGCTTCTGGCGCGCGAGTACCTGGTGAAGGATCCGCGGACGGGCCGTTACCGGCCGGGGCCGGCCATGGCTGTGCTCGGCCAGCACGTGCCGCTGCTGCAGCGGCTGACGAGCGAGGGGCGTCCGCTGCTGCGCGCGCTGCGCGATGCGACGCAGAACACCGCGTTGCTCATCCACTGGAACGGGCGTGTGCTGCAGTGCATCGCCAAGGAGATGGACGAGCGCTCGCTCGCGATGCAGCCCGAGGGTGAAATCCGGGATGACGTCTGGAACTATCCGTGGGGGTGGTTCTTCATCTGGGCGTTGACTCCGGCGCAACGCAAGGCCGTCCTGAGCCGCGCGAGCGGAGAACGCGCCGTTCTGGCGCGGGCCGAAACGGCGCGCGCGGATTTCGGGAAGTGCGGCTACGTGTACGAGGCCACGCGGCAATGGCGTCGATTCGCCGCGCCCGTTCGCGACGCGCGCGGCGAGTGCGTGGCGGCGCTGGGGTTGGGCGGCACGCCCGCCACGATCGGGGAAAAGGCGATAGGCCGGATCGGGCGGCTGGTGGCCGAGCACGCCGCCCGGCTGTCCCGCGCGCTGGGTTGGGCGGCCGGCGGGTGAGCGGCGCGTGCCGCGCCGCGGCGCCGTGCCCGATCAGGTCCCGTCGATCAGCGCCCGGAAATAGCCCGCTGCCGCCTCCACGCGCCGGTCGACTTCGTCCAGGCCCTGCAGGTCGTGCCGGGTCAGGACGGGCCCGCAGACCTCGTACATGAGGTAGCCCGCATAGCCGATCTTCTTGAGTTCTTCCACGAAGATGGGGTAGGGCAGGATCATGCCGCCCGGCGGAGCGGGCGGATTGAGACCGGGCGTGTCGTACGGTTCCTGCTGAAAGGAGCCGTCCGCCGCGCGGCGGAAGATGCCGTTCGGGTGCGAGTGCACCATGACGTCGCGACACGCCTGCACGGCCTCGGCGATGTAGGGGCGGTTGTGTTGTGTGTGGCTCATGCAGCCCAGCCCGGCGTCGAGGGACATCTTCAGGTTCGGCATGTCGATTTCGCGGACCATGCGCAGCGCATCCTCGTAGCCGGGGCGGAAGGGGGGCGGGTGGTTCTGCAGGGCCAGTGTCACGCCGCCGTCTTGGGCCCACTTGGCGGCCTCCGTGAGCGACTCCCGCACCCAATGCCAGCGCTGGTGGTTGCTGGCGTACGGCTGGGTGTGCAGCCATGCCGTGCTGTACGACCAGTGGTCGGCCGTGCGCAGAACGCCCACCCAGCCGCCGAATACCCGGATGAGCCCGATGCCGAGCCGGTTGGCCACCTCCATCAGCTGCCTCAGCCAGATGAGCTGGGCTTCGCGGTGCTCTTTAACCGGATCGATGAAGGTCGTGTACGACTCGATGGCGACCAGTTCGACGCCTGCCCGGTCCGCCGCTTCGCGTACGGCGGCGCAGGCGGTCGCGTCCATGTCCAACGGCGACCCGTGCGGGCGTTTGCCCGCAATGGATACCCCGTCATAGCCGAAGCGGGCCGCCCGCTCGATGACCGCTTCGAGCGGAAGTGCCGGCCCGTCGTACCACAGCCCCATGTAGCTCACCGAATACAGTCCTACCTTCATCGTGTCTGCTCCTCCCGGTCGTTGTGCGTCTTGTTCCATATCTTTCCTCCAGGTATAGCGCAAGTGCGCGCCTTCGTCCATGGACCGATTTTCGCGCCTGGACAAAATTGCTTTCTTGGCGAGACTGCGGTAGGCTTGCCTGAGGGGGGCGCACACATGCTCATCAAGAACGCGGCATTCTATTACAAGGTGAACGGCACGCTGCGCTGGCATTCACACGATTGTTACGAGTTCGACTACATCGTCCGGGGCAAGGGCACGATACGCTACGGGCCCCGGGGTCGCAAGCGCCGGAGGATCGGGCCGGGTCTGTTCTACCTGTTCCTGCCGCACGAGGAACACCAGCTCGTTCTGGACCGGGGCGACGGGGAAGTCATCGAATACACGATCCACTGCCAGATCGAGGACATCGAGCGGGACATCCGCGCGTTTTTTGAGGGGGAACTGGCCGACAAGCGATTTTTCAACATCGGGGTGCGTCAACGCTACTTCTTCGAGGAACTGCGCGGCAAAGTCTACTCGCGGAACAACCTGCTCATGCGCGGCGGGATCTACCGGTTCCTCGGATTCCTCTACGAACTGGCCGCGGGCGTGCTGCATGCGCCCGACGAGGCCGAGGACCGGCACGTGGAAGAAGCGCTCCGGATGCTGCAGGCTTCGATCAAGAACAGGCCGGCCCTGGACTCGCTTGCGGGACGACTCGGACTGAGCCGCTCGTATTTCGTACATCTGTTCAAGAAGAGAATGGGGTTGCCGCCGATGAAGTATCTCGCCCGCCTGAAGGTGGAGGCCGCCTGCTGGCACCTGAAACGCGCGGACGTCGCCGTTCACGAGGTGGCGCATGAGCTCGGGTTCGAGGACGAATTCTATTTCAGCCGCACCTTCAAGAAGTGGGTGGGCATGTCCCCGCGTGCCTATCGGGAACGCTACGCGCACGGCGCCGAGCCGGTCCTCATCCGGAAGTGGTCGCCGGATGTCCCGCTGCGCGAGCGAATCGACGCGATGATGGGCGTGCCGGAGATCGTGCGGCGGGAGAGCCGCGCCGAGTGATGGACGGGGATCGTCCGATCACGCGCCATCCACGAACATCACCAGCTTGCCGGCGTTGCCGCCGAGGATGACATCGAAGGCCTTGGCGTACTCCGCGAAGGGGAACGTGTGGGTGATGACCGTGTCGATGGAGAGGCGGTGCCGCTCCAGAAAGCTCTGGCACTGATACCAGGTGTCATACATGCGCCGCCCGTTCACGCCGCGGATCGTGGCGGCCTTGAAGATCACCAGCTCCGGCAGGTTGAGCGTCACCTCGCGCGGCGGAATGCCGAGCAGCGCGGCATGGCCGCCGTTGCGCAGCAGCCTCAGCCCCAGAACCAGCGCATCGGCGTTGCCCGACATCTCCAGGAAAACCTCCGGGCCCAACCCCTCGCTGGCATCCAGAACACGGGCCGCCAGTTCCTCGTCCGCCGGGTCCAGAACAACGTCCGCGCCGGCCTCCAGCGCAAGCCGGCGCTTGAACCGGTTGGGCTCCACGGCGACAACGTTGCCCGCGCCCGCTGCACGGGCAATGGCCACGGCGAATAGACCAATCGCGCCCGCACCCGTGATCAGGACCGTCCGTCCCGCAACGGGCTGGCTCATCACCGTGTGCATCGCGTTGCCCAGCGGATCGAAGACGGAAGCATACTTGTCCGGAATGCTGTCCGGCACCGGCCAGATGTTGTCCGCCGGCATGGCCAGGTATTCCGCGAAACAGCCGTCCCGGTCCACCCCGATGATCTCGACCTCGCGGCAAATGTGGCCCTGGCCGGTCCTGCAGAACCGGCAGTGACCGCACGTGATGTGCCCTTCAGCCGATACACGGGCCCCCTTCCGGATGTGTCGCACTTCCCGGCCGACCTCCTCAACCACGCCCACGAACTCGTGACCGACCAGCAAGGGCGGTTTGATCCGGTTCGCACTCCACTCGTCCCACTTGAATATGTGCACGTCCGTACCGCAGATTCCTACCGCCTTCACACGGATCAGAACTTCATCCGGGCCCGGCTCCGGCTCCGGCGCCTCGCATAACTGCAGGCCCGGTTCCGGCTTGCTTTTGACGATCGCTTTCATGTTTACCTTGACTTTCCTTTCTGTTCGGGATATTGAATCTGATGTTCGCTATATCGAAGATAGTCTGGTATCCAATATATCGAATTATTGTTCAATATATCGAATAATTTTTGGCTGTCAAGGGGAAAATCGACGAGGGAGACGATGAGTGAGATGCAGAGGCCGCCGTCGATCGGCAGGAACATTCGGAAGATCCGCAAGGAGCAGAAGCTGACGCTTGACGGGCTGGCGGAGAGGAGCGGGGTATCCAAGGCGATGCTGTCGCAGGTTGAGTCCGAGAAGGTGAACCCGACGGTTGCGACGGTTTGGAAGATTGCGCACGGGCTGGGCGTGGATCTGAACGCGTTGCTGAAGGGCGAGAGCGAGCCGGTCCGGATATTCGAGGTGCATCGCCGGGCCAACATCACGGCCTTGGACACGGAGGAAGAGGGTACGCACATCCACGTGCTTTCGCCTATCCGCATGGCGGAAGATCTCGAACTGTATGTGCTGACGTTCGAGCCGCACGGCGCGGTGCGTTCCGCGCCGCACTTCCCGGGCGCAGAAGAATTCTGCACGGTGTTGCAGGGGAAGATCCGGGTGAGTGCCGGGTCGCGGACGGTGGAGCTGGACGAAGGCGATTTTGCGATGTATCACTGCGACGTGGCGCACAGCATTGAGAATCTCTCGGACGAGCCTGCCAAGATCTATCTCGTCGTGCGGTTCGCGCAGAACCAGGGGGTATAGGGACCGTGGGACCGTGGGACTGTGGGACCGTGGGACTGTGGGACCGTGGGACCGTGGGACCGTGGGACCGTGGGACTGTGGCCGACCTCTGCGCTTGCCACGCCGCAGGCGTGGTGATATGGCCGTGCTTTTTCGGAGCCAAAGCGGCACCACAGTTCGCCGAGCACCCCGGCACTTCCACGCCGACCGCCAAGTCTCAGGTCAGAATCGACAATCGTCAATACTCGCCCAGTTTTTTCGCCAGGGCGATGATGTCGGTGAAGTCCTGGAAGCTGACGGCGTCGGGGATCGAGTGGTCCGATGAGAAGATGTAGCCGCCGCCTTCCTTCATGACGGGCAGCACCCGCTCCATTTCCGCCTTGATCTTATCGGGCTTGTTCCAGAGCACGGCGTTGATGCCGCCCTTGAAGACGAGGTCGTTGCCGTATGTCTTCTTGAGGCGGATCGGGTCCATCCCCGCCTTGACTTCGAGCGGGTTGAGTGCGTCGAGCCCGATTTCGATCAATTCCGGCACGAACGGGTTGATGTTGCCGCAGGAGTGCAGGTGCGTTTTGATGCCCTTGGCGTGTGCCCAGTCGATGGCGCGCTTGTGCACGGGTTTGAGGATGTCGCGGTACATCTGGAGCGAGAAGAACTGGGTGCCCTTGTAGCCCATGTCGTCGGGCCAGACGACGCAGTCGAAGGTGTAGCCGGCGTCCCAGATCATGTCGAACAGGGTCAGATCGACGTCCAGCAGATACTTGAACATGTCGATGCACCACTCCGGCTGCTCGAGCATGGCAATGAGCAGCCGTTCGGTGCCGACCATGCGGGAGTGGGTGATGTCGAACCCGAACCACAAGCCGGCCTGGATCCAGCATCCGTTGCGGCGCCAGTTCGCGTAGTTCTGTTCGAGCTGCTGCCAGTTGATCCTGTCGCGTGTCGGTGCGATACGCGCCCTGGTCTTGGCCCAGTCGTCGGGGCTCTTGACGGTGTAGTCGATCCATTCCGGCGTGGAGGCCGCATGCTTCCAGTTCCGGTTGGTGGCGCCCCATTTCGTGGTGTTCACGATGTAGGCGTCCGTCTCTTCCAGGACCTTCACCGGGTAGCGCGGCGAGTTGTCCACGCTGATCGACGCGACGTGGTCGAGGTCGAAGTATTCCACGTAGCTCATGCCTTCCGGCAGCCCTTCCCGGCGCCAGCGCTCGACCGTTGTGCGCCACGGCCCGTCGGCGATCGGAACGCGATCGGCTTCCTTGTGATCGAACACGCGTTGAAATCGTTCCCGAGTTGTCATCATCGTGGTCGTGGCCATGCGGCGGCCTCCCTTCTGATGACTAGTATGTCTTGGGCTCCGCGAAGAAAGCAATTGACGGCGCCGACGGAAAGTTGTCAAATATCGATATGATATCCCTGGCAGAGGTGGAACTGCGGATCGCGCGCGGGGGGCGGCCCCTGTGTGACCGGCCGGGCTGGCGTTGGCAGAACCCGGCAGACTACTCGCGCGAATTTGATTTGTGGTTTGTCGTGCAGGGCAAGGGGACGATCACGACGCCGGAGCGTGTGTATCCGCTCTTTCCGGGCGCGTGCTTTCTGTTGCGCATGTGGGAGCCGAGCGTTGCGGAGAGCGATCCGGGCGATCCCATCCTGGTGCCGTGGGTTTGTTTCGACTGCCTGGACGTCAAGGGGCGGAACCTCGCTCCTGGCCGTTTGCGGCTGCCGCCGCGGTTCCGGCAGATTGCGGACATGTCGTTTCTGGACACTCTGATCCAGCGCACCGTACGGGCCCACAACGAGGGCGAGAGCGCGCGCGCCGCCCATTGGCTGCGGGCGGCGCTGCTGGAAGTGGAGCGGCATGACCGCGCCGCGTTTTCCGGCGTGGCCCTGCAGCAGGCGACCATGATTGACGGGTTGTGCAAGCGGATTGAAGAGGACCCTGGCGCTTTCCGCAGCGTCGCCGGCCTGGCGGAGCAGAGCGGCTACTCGAAGGACCATTTCATCCGGCTGTTCCGCACGTACAGAAAGGTGACGCCCGGCGAGTACGTGATTCGGGCCCGTATTCAGTCTGCGCGGAATCTGCTGGCGTTTTCCGGGCAAAGCGTGACCGAGGTCGCCGAGCAGCTCGGTTACCCGGATTTGTATTCGTTCTGCAAGCAGTTCAAGGCGCGGACCGGGCTGACGCCTTCGGAGTTCCGCAGGAAACGCTAGACCCGGCGCGGGTGGAACCTGCCTTCGCCACGGGCTTAACTACAAACAGCTGAAACCACAAGATGTGGCGTTTGTAGTTAACGCCGTAAGGCGTGTGGCGCCCGACAGTCTGGGTTTTGAGACAGGCTCTCCTCGCGAGCCGTCCGGCCGGCATCCGCCGGCTCTTTTTCGACAGTCTCGTTTGACGTGTGCGGTGGAGTTTGGTATAGTTCGGGCAAGATGAGCGTAAGGACATACTGGTTCTTCTTCTATGGCCCCCCGCCGGGGGGTGGCGGAACCCGTATGCCTTGACGGGCGCGGGCGTTCAGCCCCCGGTGGAAACACCGGGGGCTTTTTTTTTGGCGTGAGTCGATGGGCGATCGGCCGAGCGGTGGAATGGAAGAATGGAAGAATGGAAGGGTGGAAGGGTGGAAGGGTGGAAGAGTGGAAGGGTGGAAGGGTGGAAGGGTGGAAGAATGGAAGGGTGGAAGGGTGGAAGGGTGGAAGGGTGGCGGGATGCGGCTTATTGCACGGTTGAGTGAGCGGGTGCCGGCCGAACAGAGCGGCTGGTATTTCTTTTTCTACGCCCCTGATGCCGGGGGCTAGCCGGCGTCGCACGCGCGCCGCGTGCGTTCATCAGCCCCCGGTGGAGACACCGGGGGCTTTTTTTGTTGGGCGTGGTGCGAATGGAAGGTTGGAAGTTGGATCCGGAAATCGTCGTCCGTAATCGTCGCGCGTGGTCGTCGACCGAATCCCTGGCGTCCGATCATGACCGTGGGTGAAATCGGTTGACGATTACGGACGACGACTACGCGCGACGATTCAGAACCGGACAACGATCGGGACAACCATCGAGACAACGATGCGGAGCCGAACCAGCCCCTGCACGGGACGCGCGGGGGCCGCGCGCCCGTGAGGTGCGCCGGAAGGTTGGAAGATATGGAAGGATGGAAGAGTGGAAGGATGGAAGAGTGGGGGGATGGAAGGGAGGGAGCATGCAGACGAGCGAATGGGTGAATATTCGAGGGACGGTCGCTTTGCCGTCGCCGCGTGCGCTCAAGGCGGAACTGCCGCCGGGCGCGCGGAGTCTGGCGGCGGTTGGCGAGGGGCGTGCAGCGATCCGGCGCATCGTCGGGCGGTGTGACCGGCGGCTGCTGGTGATCGTCGGGCCGTGCTCGATACACGATCCGGCCGGCGCGCTGGAGTATGCCCGGCGTTTGAACGGGCTGCGCCTCGAGCTGGCGGCCACGCTCTGCGTGGTGATGCGCGCCTACGTCGAGAAGCCGCGCACGGTCACGGGTTGGCGGGGCCTGCTGCACGATCCGGCGCTGGACGCATCCGAGGATCTGGCGGGCGGGCTGCGGCTGGTGCGGCGGGTTCTGCGGCGGATCACGGCGCTGGGTATGCCGGTCGCGGTCGAGATGCTGAGTCCGGCCCTGCACGCGTACGTCGGCGACCTGGTGAGCTGGGCGGCGATCGGGGCGCGGACGGCCGAATCGCAGCCGCATCGCCAGATGGCGAGCGGCCTGCCGATGGCCGTCGGGGTGAAGAACAACACGGCGGGCAACGTTCGCGCAGCCGTCAATGCGGTCCGGGCGATCCGGCATCCGCAGACGTCGCTTGCCATCGACGAGGACGGACGGTGTTGCGCCCTGCGCACGCGCGGGAACCCGTGGGGCCACGTCGTGCTGCGGGGCGGGGAATCGGGCGTAAACCACGGCAAAGCGGGCATTCGGCAGGCGCGCCGGCTCTTGAGCGCAGCCGGGCTGGACCCCGTTCTGGTCGTGGACTGCAGCCACGCCAATTCGGGCAAGCGGCACGAGCGGCAGGAAGCCGTCTGGCAGGAGGTGATCGGCCGGCGCACGGCGGGCGACGATGCGTTGATCGGCGTCATGGCGGAGAGCTACCTGTACCCGGGCCGGCAGGAACTCGGCGCAGGCCCGGCCGGCCTGCGGTACGGGATCTCCATCACCGATGCCTGTGTGGACTGGGCCACGACGGAGCGCATGCTCCGGCACGCGCACCGCCGGCTAATGCTGCGCGGGCGGACGCGCGGTTTGGCGTTCGATGAGCCTGCTCTTCAGCTTGAGGAACCCGCGCCGCGTGCGCGCGACGGGGATGTCGCCGATCAGGGCGTGTGCCATCACGTAGCCGGCGCTGTTGCAGTCGATCCCGCAGTGGGCCAGCCCTTTGGTCAGGTAAGCGGGGTCGTCCTGCAGCGTCACGATTGACACGCTCTGCGGCACGGCCAGGCCCTGCGCCTGCGCCCGGGCGAGCGCCTCGGCGGCCTCGGCGGCGAAGGGGAAGACATGCAGAGACGGATGCTGCGCGACTTGCGCGAAGACGCCGGCCGGATCGTGGGTCACGACAATGTCTCGCGCCACGGTCGGAACGGGAATGCGGCGTCCGAACTTGTGGGAGTAGTCGGCGGCGTACGCCAGCAGCGACTCCGTGCGGGCGAGGAAGCTTGGGCGCGATTCGCGCCGCGCGGCCGGCTGCACCACGACCCGTACGGTGAGGGCCGGGTCCGCCTGTCTGATCTCGGCCCAGGTCTTCATGATCGTGCTGTCACCGGTCGGGCCCTGTCGCCGTTCGTGAAAATAGAGGTGCGCCGTCTTGAACCCGCCGGCCACGCAATAGCGCGCGGCCTCATGCGCGATCTGCGTCAGCACGTTGCCCCACATCAGCAGCAGAACGTCGCGCGGCAGGCCCGGGCTGAGTCTTGACGTCAGCGCCAGCAGCGCACGCGGGGCGGGCGGGCTCTGCGGCGACGCCCGGCGCAGGCGCCGGATCTGGGCGCACAACGGCTCGACCGGTTCGGCCTCGTGCAGTCCGCAGAAGAACAGGGCGTGCGGCACCGCGCGCCGTCTCAGCCAGCGTCCGGCCAGCGACGGGAGCGCCGCGACGTTTTCGTACAGGACGGAATAGCCGCACTCGAAAAGCTCGTCCACCATCCGCTCGTACGCACGACCCAGGACCGGGTGCGAGAAGATGGCGCTGAAATCCTCCGACTCGCAGTTGAAGACGAACACCTCCCTGTTCCCGCCGGGCGCGAGCAGCGATTTGAAATCGCCGACCCAGAACGATTTGCCGATCTTCTGCACGTACCCCTCGCCGACCAGCCGGCGGTAGGCGGCGATCACCGTACGGCGCGCAACGTGAAAACGGGCTGCTACCCGCTTGATCGGCGGGAGCGCTTCGCCGCGCTTCAGTTCGCCCGCCGCCATCGCGCGGTGCACCCAGTCCGCCACAGCCTCACCCGAAGAGACCGGGCCGCGCTCGCTCGCCGCCTCCTCCGGTTCGCCCGGGACGTAGGTGCCGCTGCCTTGAAGTCGCCGCACCAACCCCCGCCGGTGCAGCTCGGACAGCACGCTGCGCACCGTCCGTTCCGAGAGGCCCAGCCGCGCGGCCAGGTCCCGGTCGCCCGGCAGTCTTGCGCCCGGCGCCGCGTCCGCCAGAAACGTCGCCACCCATTGTTCGACCCGGTCTGACGCCTTTTCCTTCATGCACCTCACTACCTGTCTTGCCTGTCTCGATGTTCAAAGTATACCTATTCCGTATGGCCGAAGACAACCCCGGACGGATAGGGTTGCGCGAAAGGGCGCGGGACTGGTGGCGTAGTGCGGTCCGGAGAGTGGCCAACGGGCAGAGCCGGCCGCGAAGGCAGGCGCGGGAGGATCGGCGTGATGAAAGAGGGGATGCGGATCGGCGCGGCGGGCTTGTGTGTCTCGCCGCCGAAGGAGCTTGACGGGCCCGGGCAGTACCGATGGTGCCTGGAGCAGGCGGCGGCGGCCGGCCTGGACGCGTTCGGCGGCGGCACCGACGCGTTGCCGGACGACCCCGGCGTGGTGCGGCCGCTGGGTGAGTTTGCCCGCGCGCGCGGGATCGAACTGGAGGTATCGGCTTTCCGGTGCGTGTTCGACCTGTGCGGGCCGGACGCGAAGCAGGCGCGCGACGTCTTGGCCGGGCGGATCGGCGTGGCGCGGGCGCTGGGTACGCGCATTCTGCGCACCGGCTACGGCCGGCTGAACGTCCGGACCAGCCGATTCAACCTGGCCATGCCGCTTGCGGACCACCTGCGCCATCTGACGCGCGCATTGAGGGAGGCGGCGCGCATGGTTGAAGACCGCGACATGCTGCTCGCCGTCGAAAACCACTGCGACTTCACGGGCCGGCAGTTGGCCGAGATCCTGCATGGGGTGGGCTCCTCCAACGTTGGCGCGGCGCTCGATACGGGCAACGGGTTCACGGTCTTCACGCATCCGCACGAGGACGTCGAGCATCTCGCGCCGCTGACGATCACGACACACATCAAGGACATGAAGATTGTCGACGACGATCCGCGCAGAACGGTGTGTTTTGGCGTGGTCGGCTGCGCGCTGGGTGACGGGCACGTCGATATCCCGTGGGTGCTCGAGCAGCTCGCCGCGCGGTCGCCGCACGCACGGGGCTTGCACCTGTTGATCGAGTTCGGCTGGGTGCCGAAAGACCCGCAACGCAGTTCGGAGGAACAGAACGCTTACGTGTTTCAAAGGAGCCTGGCGTACCTGCGGCGCGTCGCGTGCGCCGCGCACATCGAGCCGGTGGCGGCGGTGGGGTGACCGGGCGGCCCTTTTCCCGCCGCGGGAAGAAGAGAGGAGAACAAGATGCACACCAACGTACTGATTACCGGTGGCGGCGGCGCGGCGGCCGAGTTTGCGGCCAAGGAGTTGGCGCAACACGGCTACCGCGTGACGCTGTTCGACAAGGCCCTGCCCGAAGAGCACCCGACGTTTCCATGGCGGACGGATTTGCCGTTTGTGCTCGGCGATCTGGACGCGTTGGGCGACTGCATGCGCGCGCTCAACCATGCGCAGGCGGACGCGATCGTGCACCTCGGCGCGCTGCCCGGTCCGTCGGACCAGTGGCCGTCGCCGTGGGCGGCCCGGCGCAAGTACGCCGAGGACGAGACGATGCGGACCAATACCATGGGGACCTACAGCCTCATGGAGGCCGCGCGCCGGCTCGGGGTCCGCAAGGTGGTCTTCGCGTCCACCTTCTACGTGCTGGGGCTCGGCAACCGGATCAGCGGCACACCGTTTGCGGTGGATTACCTCCCGATCGACGAGGCGCATCCGCTGCGTCCGGAGGACTCGTACGGCCTGTCCAAACTGCTTTGCGAAGAGATTCTGAAGGCGTACAGTCGTGCCTATGACATTCGGGCCGTGGCGCTGCGGCTGATGGGGATCGACCATCAGACGGCTCGCGGAACCGCCGGCGGCCTGGGCGCGGGTACGTACAATCCGCCGGCCCGGCCCGGCTACAAAGGCGGACCGGTCGGTACGACTCACCAGTACGTGGACGTGCGCGACGTGGCGCTTGTCTGCCGGCTGGCCCTCGAGGCCGAAGGGCTCGAACCGTTCGAGGCGTTCTACATCGCGACCGACAGCAAGTATTCGGAGGAGGCGTCGGTGGTCGTGGCGCGTCACTATCCGGACCTGGCGCGGATGGCGTCCAATCTGCAGGGCACCGAGGGCCTGATTACCATCCGCAAGGCCCGCGAGAAGCTGGGCTATGCGCCGCGTCACTCGTGGCGCATGGAACAGGAGCTCGCTGTGGCGCCGGCGTGAGGGTAGCGGCGTTCGGATCGACATACAGGCACTGCCTACGTGACCGTCAGTGCAGGCATACTGTACCGCCACAGGAGACACCATGATCACGATCGCCTGTTCGAGCGGGATTCGCAGTTCGAAGAGCCTGGAGGAGGCCTGTCGGGTTATCGCGGAACTGGGTTTTGGCGCCGTCGATCCGCTGGTCTACGAGCCGTGGCATATCAAGCCGTCGGTGCTGCGCGAGGCGCCGGAGTCGGAAACGCGGCGGTTCGCCCGCCTGCTGCGGAAACACGGGTTGCAGTGCCCCGCGCTGAATCTCGGCTGGACGCACAATCCGACCCAGTGTGACGAGGCCGGGCACCGGACAAACCTTGTCACGCTCAAAGCGGCGTGTGCGCTGGCCGCAGCCGTCGGCGCGCGCGTCATCTGCGTTTCACCCGGCCGGGCGGAGGACCCGGGCGACCCCGCCGCGATGGAGCGGCTGGCCGGGCGGATGCGGGCGATGGTGGAACTGGCCGGCGAGTCCGGCGTAACGCTGGGCATCGAGTCGCATGCCGGCGCGATTCCCGTCTACCCGGACAAGTCCGGCGAGCTTCTCGATCGTTGCCCCGGGCTGGCCCTGACGTACGATCCGAGCCACTACATTGCCGAGCGCATCCCGCTCGAGCAGACGCTCGCTCTGCTCGCACGGAGCTGCCACATTCACCTCCGAAACGCGCGAGCCGGGCATTTCCAGGAGACCATGGCCAAAGGCGGGCTGGACACCGCGTGGATGGCCGACCGGATCCTGGAATCCGGCTACTGCGGCGCGGTCGCCATCGAGTACATCGAAGACTGCGGCGCGTTGAAGGAGGGGTACGAGACCGTGGACGAAGTGATCGCGCTGCGCGACCTGCTCGTCGAGAAAGGCATGGCGCTTAAGGTGCCCGCGAAAGGGCGCGTCGCCCGCCTGCGCGGTTTCAACCCGCCAGCCGGTCGAGTTCGCCCTCCAGCTCGCCGCTGAGCAGGAACCACATGCCGCCGCGGCGGACCATGAGCTTGCGGACGGTCTTGGTCTCGCGCTTCTGGATCAGGACCAGAATGAGCGCGCCGAAGATCGCGGCCGTCCAGGCCGGATAGCTGGTGAACCGCAACTTCGCCTCCACCACGGCGGTGTCGGCGGGAAGATCTTTCAGCTTTCGCACCCTCTGCAGCGTGACGGAACGGTTCTGGCTCTGCGGCCCGCGAAAGACGCTCTTCCAGTACCGCTTGAAGCTGTCCACGTCCTCGATGCGTTGCGGTTCCGGCGCCAGCGGGATCTTCTGCAGCTCCAGCGGCGCGACGGGCCCCGCATGGCGCGCCGCCGGCACCAGCGCGGCGTAGGCCGGCGCGCATCGGCCCGACCGCACGGCCATGAGGAACCGGCCGAGCGCTTTCTGCGGCTTGGCGCAATCCTGGATGTGCCGCGCGGCGCGGTCGTGCGCCCACGAGGCCAGGAAGCAAAGCCCCAGCACCAGCGCGCCGATCGAACCGAATACGGCGGCCATGGCGAGCAGCGCCTCGTCCCTGATGAAGAAGGATAGGGCGAACCCGACCAGGCAGACCGCCGCCACGATGCCGACGGCTTTCGTCTTGCGCGTCATGCCGGCCCCGCGCAACTCGGCGTCCTTGCGCACGTTGTCCTGTTCCCCTACGTATGCCTCGAGTTCCTTGATCGTGTTCGCCAGCGCCTGCATCGCGTGCTGGGGGTCGACCGGCACCGTCAGAGGCCCTTGGCAGCCGGGACAGGTGACGGCCTGTCCCGCAAACCGGTCTTCGAACTCGGTGATGGTTCCGCATACGCATTTCACGGCGATCGGCATGGTGTTCCTCCTGTGAGCATGCGGCTCGCGAGGACGCTCGCCCTCCACCCGGTTGGCCCTGCCGCACAACTGGAGGGCGAGCGTTCTCGCGAGCCGCGAACGTGCACAGATGTGCGCGCCGCGCGCAGAGCCAGCCCAAGCCGGACGGTTACCGATTATGGGGCCGAACGATCTTACTGGCCATCGTTTTCGACATCGGATTCCCGGGTCGTCTTTTTCCGTTTCCGGGCTTGACGCCGCGCCGGCCATTTGTCTATGGTTCGTACTGAGCAACAATGTTGTATAATACGCAACAATGGCCTTCTGGGGATCGTGCCGTTTTGGAGGGCGCGGTTCCGTCCGCGCCGGGTACTTCAACGGAATCGGCTTTCAACCTGTGACCTTTGACTCTCGACTGCCGGGGGGTACGATGAGCGGGGAGACGACGACGCCGCCGATTCAGAGCCTGGACCGTGGGCTTGCGTTGTTGGAAGCGGTCGGCGGGGCGGGGCGTTCCGTGTCGCTGCCTGAGCTGACCCGGGTGCTGGGCATCGACCGCAGCAGCGTATTTCGGTTGGCGAACACGCTGCGGCGGCGCGGGTTCCTGGCGCATCCCGGCGGCAGCAGGGACTACGTTCTGGGCTCGGCCATCGTGCGGCTGGGCGCGGCGCTTCCGTGGCGGAGTACGCTGGTCCAGATCGCAGGTCCGCCGCTTCGACGGCTTGCCGAGGAGACGGGAGAGACGGCGCATCTGGCGATTCGGGACGGGGGCAGAGCTTTGTTCATCGGCCACCACCGCACGTCGCAGCCTGTGGGGGTGGACGGGCGGTCGGGGTATGACGAACTGCTGCATTGCACAGCCATCGGTAAAGCCCTGCTGGCGGATTTTGACCGGTCGCAGCTTGTGGCCCTGCTTGGCGCCGGGCCGCTGGCAACGCCGACCTCCCATTCCATTGCGTCCATCGACACGCTGGCGAAGGAGTGTGAGCGCACGCGGCGGCTGGGTTATGCCTCGGACGACCAGGAGACCCACGAGGGCGTGCGCTGTATTGGCGCTCCGGTTCGTGACGCGAGCGGCTCGATTGTGGCGAGCATCGGGATCTCCGCACCCGTCCATCGGTTTCCCATGCGCCGGTTCAAGGACGTCGGGCCGGTCGTTCTGCGCGCCGCGCTTGCGGTCGGCGCCGAGCTGGGGTTCGACGCGGGCGGCTGAGAGGTGGGAAGGGTGGAAGGTTGGAAGGGTGGAAGAGTGGAAGGGTGGAAGGGTGGAAGTGATGCAGGCAAGACACGACGCGGAAAAGCTGCCGCGACGCCGGCTGGGGCGGACGGGATTGGATGTCCCCGCGCTTGCGCTTGGCGGGTATCCACTGGGACTGGCGGAGGTGAGCGATGAACAGGCGCTCGCGTGCATCCGCTACGCACTGGAGCGGGGGATCGACTATTTCGATACGTCGCCGATGTACGGGGCGTGCGAGCGGCGGCTGGGCTTGGCGCTGGAGGGCGTGCCCCGCGATTCGATCCGCATTTCGACCAAGACCGGTTCGCACCCCGCCCGGCGCGGCGACTATTCGCGGGACGCGACGATGTGGAGTGTCGAGAACAGCCTGCGTCTGCTCAAGACGGATTATCTGGACGTGGTCCACGTGCATGATATCGACTGGCTCCGGCCGGGCGAGGGGCTGGCGCCGGCCTTCGGGCCGGATGGCGCCGTTGAGGCGCTCGAGAGTCTGAAAGGGCAGGGGGTGGTTCGCTCGATCGGCCTGGGCCTGCGGGACATGGCCTGTCACCGGGAGGCGATCGAATCCGGCCGGGTCGACGTGATTCTTTCGTTCAACAACTACCACCCGCTGGACACGGCGGCGGCCGACTGGCTGTTCCCGCTCGCCAGGCAGCACGGCGTCGGTGTAATCAACGGCTCGCCCATGGCGCACGGGTTGCTCTGCGGCCGCGATCCCGACGAATTGGTGAAGGCCGGCTCCTTCCCGCCGCCCGCTGTGGACATGTTGCCGGCGGCACGCGTGTTCTACCGCTGGTGCCGGGAGAACGGCCTGTCGATACCCGCGGTCGTGTTCCAGTTCTGCCTGCGCGAGCCGTTGATCGATCTGATCTTGACGGGCGTGAAGTCCAAGACGGAACTCGAAGAAAATCTCAGGGCTGTCACGACCCCGCTGCCGGACGGGATATGGGCGAAGCTGGATGCGTTGGGACTGGAGGCGTTGCGCGCGGAGTAGGTGTCAGGTGTCAGGTGTCAGGGGGGGCTCTGACGCCTGATTCCGCTGAAGAACCCGGCGCGGACGGAGCCCGCCTTCGCTGAGAAGCTACGGCGAGGCAGGCCGCGCCCTCCAAAACCGCACGATGTTGGGTTGGAGGGCCGGCCTCTCCGCCGCGGATCTTCGACGTGCCGGCCGCAGGGGTTCTTCGAGGGAGTCGACGCCTGACCCCTGACACCAGACACCTGTAACGACATGCCGAGAAAGGAAGCGGAACGATGAACAGAGCCACAATCACCTGGTTGGGCCACGCCTCGGTTCGGGTCGAATCGGGCGGGCAGATCTTCTACTTCGACCCCTGGCTTGACGCCAACCCGGCCTGCACGCTGAAGCTGGACGAGGTGACGAAGGCGGACGTCGTCTGCGTCACGCACGGGCACGGCGATCATCTGGGCGACTCCGTTCCGATCGCCAAACGGACGGGCGCCAGGCTGGTGACGCTTCCCGAGATTGCGCATTACCTGGAGGCGAAGGGTCTTGAATACGACAGCGACACGCATCCGTTGCATATCGGCGGAAGCTGGCGGACGGACGCGTGGACGTTGACGATGGTCGATGCGCGGCACGCGTCGGACATTCTGGGCGAGGAATTCCAGCGGGACCACGCCAAGATCATGCCGGGGTCGGGCTGCTGCGGGTTCGTGTTGGCTCTGAACGACGGCCCCTGCATCTATTACTCCGGGGACACCGGCGTGTTCGGGGACATGGCGATTATCCGCGAGCTTTACGGGCCGGACGTCGCGATTCTCTCCGCGGGCGGCAAGTACAACATGGGCGCCAGGGAGACGGCTTACGCCGCCGGGCTGCTGCAGCCCGAGCGACTGCTCCCCATCCATCACGGCACGTTTCCGGACCAGATGCTGGATGCGGACGAGTTGGCGCGCGAGTTGGCCGTGCGGGCGCCGAAGGTGGAATGGGTGCGGCTCGCGCCGGGCGAGAGTCTCGAGTGTGGAGGACGACGCGCATGATCGAACTGCACATCTGTCTGGAACCGTTTGCCGGCAAGGAACGGGACTTCGAGGCCCTGTACCGCGACGCGTACGTGCCCGGCATTTCGGGCCAGGCGGGGTTCCGGCGCACGACGCTGTTGAAGCGGCGCGACGCGCTGCGCGAATACCAGATCCACATCACGTTCGAGTCCGAGCCGCTGCGTCTGAAGTGGGTGGCTTCGCGAGAGCACGCGGCGACCTGGCCGAAAGTCGAGGCGCTTTGCGCTCGGATCTCGTGGGCGGGATTTGATACGGTGGCGGGGACGGCAGGGGCCTGACGCGCGGGCCGCCGGCTCGCGGCGCAGCCCCTGGTTCTGCGCGAACGCGCGGCCCGGCTCCCGGGCGGCGCGTTTCGGATCCCGTTCCGCAACCTTTGGGGGAGACTTGGATGAAGGACAGGCCGAACATACTCTACCTGCACACGCACGATCTGGGCCGCTACTGCGAGCCGTACGGCTACGCGATCCCGGCGCCGAACCTCCGGAAACTCGCCGAACGCGGCGTCCTGTTCCGGCAGGCGTTCAACACGGCGCCGACCTGTTCGCCGAGCCGCTCCGGCCTGCTGACCGGCCGGTGGCCGCACTGCAACGGCATGTTCGGGCTGACCGGGCAGGGCTGGCGGCTGAACGACTACAGCCAGCACCTGGCCCGTTTCCTGCAGGGGCACGGGTACGAAACGGTGCTGGTGGGGGCCAACCACGTCGCGCCGCGCCCGGAATTGGCGGGGGAGGAGACGAAGGCGTTGCTCGGCTACAGCCAGATCCTGAAGCGGCCGAAGGACCCGGGCAAGGGCGACAACTGGGCGGCCGAGGGTGCCGCCGAGTTCCTGGCGCAGAAGCATGACAAGCCCTTCTTCCTCGCCGTCGGGTTCGGCGCCCCACACCGCTACAATCCGGGCGATCGCAAGACGTTCAGCAGCCGTTATCCGACCGAGCCGGAGGGGGTGGACGACCGGTACTGCCTGCCCATGCCGCACCTGATCGATTGCCCGACGACGCGCAACGAGATGGCCAACTTCAAGATGGGCGTGGCCGTGATGGACGAGCAGTTCGGGCTGGTGCTCGATGCGCTGGCGCGGTCCGAACACGCGGACAACACCGTGGTGATCTGCACGACCGATCACGGGCCCGGCATTCCGGACATGAAATGCACCGTGACCGACCGCGGCACGGGCGTGATGCTGGTCCTGGCCGGCCCGGACCCGTTCGGCGGCGGCCGCGTGCTCGACGCGCTGGTCAGCCACATCGACATCTACCCGACCGTCTGCGAGCTGATCGGCGCCGATCGGCCCGCCTGGCTGCAGGGCAAGTCCATGATGCCGCTGTTGCGCGGCGAGTCGGACACGATCAACGCCTGCATCTTCGCGGAGCACAACTATCATGGCGACTACCGCCCCCAGCGCGCCGCGCGAACGGAACGTTACAAGTATATCCGCCGGTTCAGGACGGGGGTCGGAGTGGGGGTGGACCGCGGGCCGACGGACGCGATGATGCGGGCCTACGGCTGGGCCGAGCGGCCGCAACCGGAAGAGGAACTCCACGATCTGGTCTTTGACCCGCACGAGGCGGCGAACGTGATCGATGACCCGCGCTACGCGGAGGCGGCCGCCGAGATGCGGCGCCGGCTCGAGACCTGGATGGAAGAGACCGACGATCCGGTGCGGCACGACGCGGTGCCGCCGCCGCCGGACGCCGCGGAGAAGGGCTAGGGCCATTCGGGCCGTCATGGGCTCGCGCCGCGAGCGCCTCGGGTGGCGAACGGCGTGAGTGGTGGAGGAGCAGACGATGAGCCAGCAGGCCGGGGCGTTTGCCCTGATCGGGGACCGGTTCCACAATTCCGACTACATCCGTTCGGCGCTGGGCATGACGCTGGTGCGGGAGGCGGGGTTGCCGGTAAATTTCACCGATGAGCCGGCGCGGCTGAGCGCCGCGACGCTCAGCCGTTATCCGCTTTTCATCCTGTTCCGCGACGCATACGTCTGGCCCGAGGGTTACGGTCCGGACGACTTCTGCCCCGGCATGCAGATACGGGACCCGGCCAGGCACGCGTTCGACACAGTCGATTCGTACTATCCCGGCTACCGCACGCTGGCGCCGCTGCCGCAAGTCGGCGATCCGCCGCTGCCGGATGTGAAGGCGGCGCCCGTCGCCTGGATGACGGCTGAACAGGGGCGGGCGGTGAAAGCGTTCGTCGCAGGCGGGGGTTCGGTCCTGTTCTATCACAACGCGACTTACAACGGCGCGGTGAACGCGGATTTGCGGGAGGTGCTCGGCGCCGCGACCGAGCATCACCCCCCGCTGCGTCCGTTCACGGTAAGGGTCACCCGGCGCGATCATCCGATCACGCGGGGTGTTGGCGATTTCGTGGTGACCGACGAACAGCATTTCATGACCTACGACAAGGCCCCGGAATGCGTTTTCATGCGCAGCGTGAACGAAGACGGGCTCACGCACCGGCATCTGGGCTCGGCCTGCGAGGCCGGCTGGGCGTACGAGTACGGCAACGGCCGTGTGTGTTACCTCGCGCCCGGTCACACCCTCGCGGCCTTGCGGAACCCGGAATACGTGAAGATCCAGCACAACGCGGTGCGTTGGCTGCTGCGGAGGGACGGACTGTCTTCGGGAGGGGGATCGACATGACGACAACGACCTGCGACGCCGCTCAGGACGAGATTGTGGAACTCGCCCGCACGGGCCCGCTGGAGATCGGCGACTGCTCCGTCAACAAGCGGCGGGTGGCGCGGTATGAGCGGTTCGAGCTGACCGTTGACCTGCAGGGCGAGTGGGACAATCCGTTCGATCCCGGGCAGGTCAGCGTGGAGGCCGTCTTGACCGCCCCGAGCGGGCGGACGCTGACGGTGCCGGGCTTCTTCTACCAGGAGTACCGGCGCACGGTGCGGGAGGGAACGGAGCGTTACAACACCGTCGGCGCCCCCTGCTGGAAGGTACGCTTCGCGCCGAGCGAAGTGGGCGAGTACAGCTACTGCCTGCGGGCGGTCAACGGCGGAAAGGAGATCGCCACGGAGCCCGACGTCCTGACCAGCACGGCCGACACCAACAACCGCGGCTATATTCGCGTCTCCGCGCACAATCCCCTGTATCTCGAATACGAGGACGGGACGCCGTTCTTTGTCTTGGGCGTGTGCCAGCATATTTCGGATCTCATCCTGCCCGAATCGTTCTATCCGCGCTTGGCCGCGGCGGGCGGGAACCTGAACCGCATTTTTGCGGTGCGGATCGGCGAGCGCATGCACTGGCCATGGGATCCCGCGCCGTTCGAACCGCGACCGGACCGCGGGTTCGGCAAGATGTGCCTGCGGCATTCCTGGATGCTGGACCGGCTGCTCGAACTGGGCGAGCACGTGGGTGTGACGCATGCGCTCTCGCTGGCGAATCCGACGGACATGCAGGGCTCGAACTGGCCGACCTGCTGCTACAACGCGGCCAACGGCGGCCCGCTCACCGACATTCGCGACTACGCGACGAACGAGGCCGCGCGCGCGAACTTCAAGCGCGAGCTGCGCTATTTTGTCGCGCGCTGGGGCTATTCGACAGCCGTGTTTTCCTGGAACCTGTGGAACGAAGTGAACTGGATGCCGGATTTCACGCCGGAGACGTACGTCGGCTGGCATCGCGAGATGGCGGCCTACCTGCGCCAGATCGACTGGGCGCACCACCTCATTCACACGAACTACGGCAAGATCAACGACGTGCCGCTGCTCGACAGCCTGCCCGAGCTGCAGCTCGTCTCGTCGAACACGTACGGCATGAAGGACTTCGCGGCCGTGACGGAGACGTGGACGCGGCATTTCACGGCCACCTACCGCAAACCCGCCATGTTCGGCGAGTTCGGGATCGGGCACCGGATGAATGCGGACGGCTACGCGCCGCACGATCCGAACCGCGTGATGATCCACAACGGGTATTGGGCCGCGCTGACGGCCGGCGGCGCCGGGACCGGCTGGGCATTCGGCTGGAACTGGCTGCAACACGAGACGTTCTACACCTACACGGCGGCGTTGAAACGGTTCGTGGACGGGATCCCGTTCAGCCGGCGGGAATGGCGGCCGCTGGCGACGGAGGCGTTGCGGTTCGCGAGGGAGGGCGGGCCGCCGCGGTACGGCACGGCGCTCGTCGAGGGCTGGCCCCACAACTTCCAGTGGCCGGACGCCGGCGACCCTGACCGCGTGTTCCGGGTGGAATCCGACGGCCGGTTGACCGGCCAGGAGCATATGCGGGCGTTCCTGCGCCGCGGCGCCTCGCACGGCGCGCACACCGCCGGCGTCAACCTGGCGATGGCGTACCCCGTCGACGGTGTGTTTGCCGTCTTCGTCGCGGAAACGAACCCGGCCGCGGACGGGCCGCCGCCGCAACTGCGCGTCACGCTGGACGGGCAATCGGCGCTGGAGGAGGAACTCCGGCCGCTCGGCCCGTCTGCGACGCACGACCCGCGCAACTACTACCAGCGGTATGCCATACCGGTGTCGAGGGGGACGCATCGGATCCGCGTGGAGAATACCGGCGGCGGCAACTTCTCGGTTGCGTTCGAGTTGGAGGATTTCATTCCGCGCCAAGGGCCGGACCTGCAGGTGCGCGGGCTGCAGACGGACGACGTGATCCTCGTTTGGCTGAAGCATCCGAGATTCACCTGGCTGCACGCCCGCACGGGGATCGAGCCGGACGAGCAGCCGGCGGGGATGTTGACGATCGGGGGCGTCTCCGACGGCACGTGGGTCGCCGAATGGTTCGATACCGTCGAGAACCAACTGATCCGGCGCTCGGCCGAACAGGCTGAGGGCGGCAGGCTCGTGTTGAACACGCCGCCGGTGAAAACCAGTGGCGCCGTGCGACTGTTCCGGTGCATGCGGTAGGCCGCGCCGGCCCCGCGCGGCCGGGACATAACGAGGGTGGAGGCTTTGTCCCGCGGGCGGGCAGGCAGTAAGTTTTGTCGATTCCCCGTGGGACGGGCTTTCCAGCCCGTCCCCATTTCCTGTTGGCTCACGATTGTGCGGGACGGGCTGGAAAGCCCGTCCTGCGATTTGCCCGTCCTTGTTCCGCCGCGGGCGCACAGGCAGCAAGCTTTGTCGAACTTGGGCCGCTGCGGCGGCGGGGGGGGGGGGGGGG
>JAFGHX010000446.1 GCA_016929905.1 Kiritimatiellia bacterium | reverse complement strand
GTATGCACGCGCTGCCCCGGCGCACTTCTGCATCCAAAATAGGCCAATCAAAATTCATCGTATTTTCCGGACAGGACACTAGTCTTCTGATGCTACGTAGTATCTGCCTGTCAGCCAGCCGTTAGTTCGAACGATTTGTTTCCCGTCCGTTCTTGATTGCCGCCGTGGTTACGACGATGATGGCGGAAAAGGCACAGACCAAGGCCTTGCCGCGACAACCCAACTTGGAGGAAGCGCCCATGGCAGGACCGGTTTCCATTCTCGCGATTGATGCCCCTTCTTCGCTGCCCTGGCTGTTCGGCCTGTTCGCCCTGGCCTTTGCCGCCGGCGCATCGGCGGAACCTGCCGCACGCTTCCCGTTTGTGATCCCGGGCGACGACGCGACGCGCTCGGCGACGGACATGTCGGCGTTGCTTCCCAAGCCGGCCGGGGCGGAAGGGTTCGTGCGTCTGCAGGACGGCAAACTCTTCGTCGGCGGCCGGCGGCTGAGGATCTGGGGAATGAACGTTTGTTTCGGCGCGAATTTCCCCACCCATGAAGAGGCCGAGAAGGTGGCGGCGCATCTGGCCAAACTGGGCGTGAACGGCGTTCGTTTCCATCACCACGACAGTGCGAACGCACCGCGCGGGATCTGGGGCGGGATCGTGGAGGGCCGGCGGCAGTTCTCTGCCGAGCAGCTCGACCGCCAGGACTACTTCCTGGCTCAACTGCACGAGCACGGCATTTACGCCAACCTGAACCTGCACGTCTCCCGCACACTCACGGAAGAGGAAGGTTTCCTCAGCGAGGATCTCCCGCGCGGGCTGCGGTACGACAAGTACCTGCTCTACTACGTGCCGCGCATGCGGGAGACGCTCAAGGCGTTCTGCCGGGAATACCTGTGTCACGAGAATCCCTACCGCGGGTTGCGGCGCGTGGACGATCCCGGCATCGCCATGCTGGAGATCACCAACGAGAACCGGTTCAGCAAGGAAGGCCCGGCACTGGCGGCCTCGCTGCCGGAGCCCTACCGCGGGGAATTCAAGCGCCAGTGGAACGGATGGCTGAAGCCGCGTTACGGCACGACCGAGGCGGCGCGCCGGGCCTGGAACGAGCAACGCGTTCCGTTGGGTGAGCCGCTGGCCGACATGGGTGACTTCGGCGCGCGACTGGCGCCGTGGCGCCTGCACGTGGCGGAGGGCGCCGTCACACCTCGGGTCGGGGCGCCCGGCCCCAAGCCCGGAATCCCTGCCCTGCAACTGGACATGGCCACGCCGGCGCAGAGCGCCTGGCGACAGGAGCTGATGCGGCTCGACATGAGCGTCACGCAGGACCGGCTTTACACGCTGGCGTTCTGGGCGAAGGCGGACGCGCCGCGCCGGCTCCACGTGGACGTTTCGAACCAGGGGCCCGGCGACTGGAAGGCGGCCGGCTTCGAGGAAACGATCGAGCTCGGACCGGAATGGACACAGCTCACGCGCGTGTTCCGCGCGCGCAGGACGCTCGATCAGAATGCGCGGATCTGTTTCAAATTCGGGGGCAGTCCGGTCGGTTTTTCGTTGGCGGATGTCTCCCTTCGGCCGGGCGGTCATCTGATCACCGTTCCGGACGGCCAGAGCATCGAGCAGGGCAACGTGGAGATCCCCGTCAAGGGCTGGGCCGACGAAGCGCAGGCGGCCGCGCACGAATTCATGGTGGACCGGGAAGAGGAATTCACCCGGGACATCCTGCGCTTTTTGAAAGACGAACTCGGCGCGAAGGTGCCGATCACCTGTTCCCAACTCGGCTGGCAGGCGACGGAGGCGGTGGCCGCCACGTGCGACTACGCGGACATCCACGGCTACTGGCAGCATCCGCACTTCCCCGGCCGGCCGTGGGACGGGAACAACTGGCTCATCAAGAACACGCCGATGGAGGCGGTGCCGGGCAACGACACCATGACGAGCCGCGCCGTCCAGCGCCTGCTCGACCGCCCGTTCACGGTCTCGGAATGGAACATCCCGAACCCGCACGACTATGCCGCGAGCGTCGCGCCGTTCGCGGCCGTCATGGCCGCGCTGCAGGACTGGGACGGCGTGTTCTTCTTCCAGTACCACAGCAGCCACCAGGACTGGTTCACGGACCGGCTTCACGGCTATTTTTCGTTCAACGGCCAGCCCGTCAAGCTGGCGCTGCTCGCCGCGTGCGCGAATGTCTACCTGCGCGGCGACCTGCCGCCCCTCTCGCGCACGGCGGCCGGCACGATTGACGCGCCGTTG
The DNA here is from genome assembly GCA_016929905.1 of Kiritimatiellia bacterium. GTDB lineage: Bacteria > Verrucomicrobiota > Kiritimatiellia > JAFGHX01 > JAFGHX01 > JAFGHX01. Next base: position 27,186 of record JAFGHX010000446.1, on the reverse strand, counting down.
CCGGGCGCGCTGGCGCTGGCGTACCGCACGGGCATCGACCCGGCCGCGCGTGAGGCGCCGCCGCCCGACCTCCCGCCGGGAAAGCGACTCGCTTCGCCGGACGGCGCCGTGGTGTGGGACGCCTCGGACGCGGGCCGCGCGCATGTCGCGCTCAACACGCCGGCCTCGCGCGGCGTGTGGGGCCTGATCGCCGGGCGCCGGTTCACGCTGGGCGGCCTCGAACTCAGCCTGGGCCCGGTCGAGCGCGACTATGCCGCCGTCATCCTCACGAGCCTGGACGGCAAGCCGCTGGAACAGTCCGGCCGGATGCTCCTGGTGGCCGCCGGCTCGGCGGAGAACATCGGAATGGGCTGGAACGAGGAGCGCACGTCCGTCGGCCGCAACTGGGGCAAAGGCCCGACGCAGGTGAACGGAATCCCCGCCGTCGTCACGCTGCCGGGCGCCCTCCGCACCGTGCAGGCGCTGGACGGCCGTGGGGCTCCCGCCGCCCGGGTGCCGGCGGACGTGCAGGCCGACGGCTGCACGCGCTTCCGGATCGGACCGGAACACAAGACGCTCTGGTACGAATTGTGCCGGTAGCCCAGCGGCGGATCGCCGCCAGCCTGATCTTGCGTCCGCTCTGCCCGCGAAAGGACGTGAAAAGCGCGCGAAATACGCACGGTCAACCGCTGGGCATGCAGCAACTTTGAACTGTTTGCGCCACCACAGATCCAGACGATTCAGACATCTTCAACGGCGCAAACAACTCCAAGTTGCTGCGTCCGCATTCTATTCCAGGTCTGAAGGCGATCCTTGCGGGAATCGAGGATTGCCACGATGCCCGTCACGTCCTGTTCACGCTCTGGCTGTTGCGTCGTGGCCATCTTTTCGATTCCCGCAACAGGCCTGCACATGCCGAGCAGACCCACCGCCTTTCTCGCTCTCCTTTTCGCGTCCCTTTGGCGACCTTTCGCGGGCAATCTCTGCTCGACAACGTCCATCGCACGGTGTACGGAGTCCGGATCGTCAACGCCATGCGGGCGACGGGAGTGGACTCTGTGACGCAAACGACCATCGAGCGCTTTCTGGCGCGGTTCCCCGAAGAACGGGCGGCCGGCGACCTGCACATCACGCGCATGTTCGGCGCGCTCGTCGCGGTTTCCGGCGGGCGCGTGATCGGCGTGCGGGGCCCCGCGCTGCGGCATTGCCCGCTGGCCGCCATGCTCTACGACGGGCTGCGCGCCCCCGAACCGGATGAAGCCCGCCTGCACCGGGCCATTGCCGAGGCGGTCGAAAGCAAGATCCGCGAGTTCGGCCACTTCACCGCGCGCCGGGAGATCGCGCGCAACGGCGTTGCCGTCCCGTACGGCGCCTCCGAGATGATGATGGTCGCGCTGCGTAAGAACGCACTCGATTGCGCCGTGACCGTGTGCGACTGTGTCGGAACGGTGATTTCCGCCGACCCCGAGCTGGTGCAGGGGATCGGCGCGCGCATGAACGGCCTCTTCTACACCTCGCCGGTGCCGGAGGTCGTCGCGTCGTTTCACAAACGGGGCGCGCGCGTGCTGAGCCCGGCGACGGCCGCCATCGATCAAGCCGCAGGCGTGCGCGCCGCCGCCGAGTCGGGCTGCCGGCGGGTGGCGGTCACCGTGAACGGGTCCAGTGACGAGAGCCTTGCCGCGCTCCGCGCGCTGGAGAAGGAGATGGGGCTGGAGGTGACAGTGCTCGGCGTCTGTACGACCGGTATCTCACGCGAGCGGGCGGAAACCCTCGCAGACCACGCCGACCTGATCTGGAGCTGCGCCTCGCGGCATGTCCGGGACCTCGCGGCCGGCGCCATCCTGCAGATCACGAGCGCGATTCCCATCTTCGTGTTCACGGAACGGGGTCTGCGGTTCGTGGGCGCATACGGCCTGGACTCAACCGACCTCACGTCGCTCGACACGGGCAGGAAATATCTGATCTCCGGCGCCCATCGCGGCCGAAAGATCGGCATCGGGAAGATGACCGCCTACCTCAGCGAGGTGGACAGCCTGCCGATCGCCAGCGCGAAGGCGCCGCGGCCGCTCACCGGGTGAACGGGAGAGCGGAAGGGTGCGGGGGTGGAAGGGGGGGAAGACAGCCGGGAGACGAGGCGCCGCGCGATCGCAGAAGAAATCCTTCATCCTGATCGGTGCGGGCGCCGCGGGAAGGTCCGCTTTTTCTTCCGTTGGACAGGGATGCCCTTGCCGGCCCGCGTGATGGGCGGCGAGTGGATCTGGCCGGTCGCGCTGAGGTCCTGCGTTCGGGTCAGGCTGGAACTCCTGTGCCGTCTCGGCCCCCAGAGCGGGGCGGACGGCAGGACGGGCAACCTGGGCGCACGCGGGCGCGGCGTATCGATTGTCGGGAAATGTTCGGCGAGGATCGCGACAATCCGCTCGGCCGCGTCGCCGTCGCCGAACGGGTTCGATCGCTCGCTCATCGCCCGGTATTCGGCCGCGTCGTCAAGCAAGGCGGCGAGGTTGGACAGGATGCGTCCTCTGTCGGCGCCGACCAGGCGGCAGGTTCCGGCAGTGACGGCTTCAGGCCGCTCCGTGACGTCGCGCAGAACGAGCACCGGCTTGCCCAGCGAAGGCGCTTCCTCCTGAACGCCGCCGGAATCGGAAAGGATAAGCAACGCGCCGTGCATCGCGTGCGCAAAGGCCACATAGTCGAGCGGCTCCGACAGGAACACATTCCTGACCTTGCCCAGGATCTCGTCGGCCGGTTCGCGGACATTGGGATTCGGGTGGACCGGGTACCAGACGTAGAGATCGGGCCGGCTTTCGGCGAACGTGCGCACGGCGCCGAAGATCTCGCGGATCGGCTCGCCGAAGCTCTCGCGGCGATGACAGGTCAGCAGCACATACGGCGCGTCGGCAGGAATCGGTTTCGGCGGCGGTTCGGTTCGGCGAAGCACGTCGAGCAACGCATCGACGACCGGATTGCCGGTGACGAACACGCGCGACTCGGGCACGCCCTCGCGCAACAGGTTCTGCCCGGCCTGTTCCGTCGGCGCAAAATGATAGTCGGACGCCAGGCTGACGACGCGGCGATTGTATTCCTCGGGGTACGGCGCCTGATAGTCGCCCGTCCGCAGGCCGGCTTCCACGTGCCCGAACGGGACACCGGCATAGAAGCAGGCCATGGAAGCGGCCATGACCGTCGTGGTATCGCCCTGCGCCAGGACCAGATCGGTGGGATTGTGGACGAAATAACTTTCCATGCCCGCAAGGACCCGTTGCGTGATGCTGGAGAGCGTCTGGCGCTCGGTCATGATGTTCAGGTCCACGTCCGGCCGGATGTCGAATATCCGCAGCGCCTGGTCGAGCAACGCTCGATGCTGGGCGGTGACCATGACGCGCACGTCGAACAGGTCCGGCGCGGCCCGCAGCCGTTCGACGACCGGCGCCATCTTGATCGCTTCGGGGCGAGTCCCCACGACGCACAGCACGCGCGGGCGTGTGCTTTCCGCACGAAGTCTCGGCCCCGTTTCGCTCATCGCGGGTTCTCCCAGCCGCCAGCCTGCTCCACTTCCGGCAGGCATTTCATGAACACGTCCACCACATCGGGATCGAACTGCGTGCCTCGGCCGCCCTGGATCTCGGCCACGGCCGCCTCGAGCGGCAGGCTCTGGCGGTAGGCGCGGTTCGAACGCATGGCGTCGTATGCGTCGATCACGGCCACTATCCGGGCGCCGAGACAAATCTGTTGGCCCTTGAGTTTGCGCGGATAACCCGTCCCGTCGAACCGCTCCTGATGCGAGAGCACGATCTGGGCGACACCCTCGAGAAACGGGAATGAGCGCAGGATCCGGAACCCGATCTCCGGGTGGGTCCGAATGACGCCCATTTCTTCGCGCGACAGGCTGCTGGGTTTCAGCAGGATGGCGTCGGGAATGCCGACCTTGCCGAGATCGTGCAGCAATGCGCCTTCGGTGAGGTCGCGCAGGTCGTCGTCGGTCACGCTGAGCGCGCGCCCCATGATCCGCGCCAGGCTGCGGGCGCTGGACATGCGCCAGGTCACTTCCCGCTCGCGCGCCTCCAGCATCGTGGCGAACGCCGATACGACGAGCTCGCGGTGGCGGTCCGTGTCGCGGCCCGGGTTCGGCACACGCCCGCCGGTCGCAACACCGGGCGAACTGCCGGCCGCATCCGGGTCGCCGGCGGCCAGGTCGGGCGGCCAGGAGCAGATCCGGTCTCGGCCCTGCCGTTTCGCCGCGTACATCGCGCCGTCGGCCAACCCGAGCAGTTCGACGCTGCCGCCGAGCAGGCTTTCCTGGTGGCTGGTGCTGGCCACGCCGATCGAAACGGTGATGTTCAGATTGTGGGAGCCCTCGCAGAAGGTGCGCGTGCGTACCTGCTTGAGCAGGCGCTTGCTGAACGTGACGGCGTCCCCGGTCGCGGCGCCGGGCAGCACGATCACGAACTCGTCGCCGCCGTACCGGCCGATGATGTCGGAGGCACGCACCGTATGCATGGCGATCTCGGACAACTCCTTGATCACCTCGTCGCCCACGGCATGGCCGTAGGTGTCGTTCACCGTCTTGAAATTGTCCACATCCACCACCGCCAGGCCGACGGGGTGCTCGCAACGCAGGGCCGTGTGCCAGACCCGGTCCATCTCCTCCATCAGATGCCGCCGGTTGTACAGACCCGTCAACCCGTCCCGGATCGCGAGTTGCCGGATCCGGCGAAAGGCGAGCAGGACGGTTGAGAGACTGTTGGCCGCATGGTACAGGAACGGCGTATCGGTCTCGGAATACGCCTGGCCCGACCCGGCAGCCAGCGTGACGAGCCCTTCCACCTGGCCGCCCGTAATCACCGGCACGGCCAGGCAACTGCCGAGATCTTGCGGCCCGTCGTCGGTGCAGGCGGCGCCCTCGGTCTGGATCCGGATATGTTCGGGCAGATCGCGCCCGCTCAGCGCCCGATAGCGCGAGCGAATGTGTTCCTCAATCTCCCGGATGCACGCGGTCCCGATCGGGTCCACCACGTACAGAACCAGCACCGGTTCCTGAGTCTCCATGCTCAGAATACCGATCACGGCGGCGGGAAACATCTCGCCAAGGCCCATGCACAGGTTGCGCAGCGCGCCGAGCAGCGTTTCCGATTCGATGGCCGAGGTGCTGATCTTCCTGAAAATTCCGAGCTTGTGCTGCAGGCTCCCGAGCGAAACGCCCGCCGGCCGGCTCAGGCTCTGGCGCTTGTCCGCGGCTTCCTGCGCCACGCGTTCGACGAGCGTGGTCCAGTCGATCGGTTTCTTGACGAAGCTGTGCACGCCGAGCCGGGCGGCCTGCTGCAGCGCCTCTTGGTCCAGATAGCCGCTCATGATCACGACGCCGAGCCACGGCCAGATTCTGAGCGCTTCGGACAGGAAAGTGAGCCCGTCCATCCCCTGCATGCGCAGGTCGACGACGACCACGTCGAAATCGCGCTGCAGCAGGGCCTCCAGTGCGCTTCTGCCGTCTTCCGCCTCTTCCACCTCGCAGTCCGAGCTCCCGAGCACGCGGCCGACGGTGTCCCGAATGATGTCCTGGTCGTCAATGACGAGCGCCCGGATTCCGGCCAAGTCGGCCCCCCCGACCCCCTTACCCCCAGCCGCTTGGCTCATTTCATGCCCTCCCCCTGCCCCTGGGCAGCCGGACGCAATCCGGCCGCCGTTCCCCCGGCGGCGGCGCGGGCCAGCGCGTCGTACAGGACGCGTTGCCGCTCGCCGGCCGCCGGATCCATGTAGGCCATGAACGAAAAGAAGACCAGCCGCCTGAACAACGTGCCGGCCTCGCGTATCTGCGCGGTCACCCGTTCCGGCGCGGCCGGAACGGCCGAGAAGGGTTCACCGGGCGCGGAGGTCCGCTCGAACACTTCGACGATCCCCCACAGCTCCGTCTCCGGCAGATCCCACGCCTTGGCCAGCGCCTGAAGATAGAGGCCCGTGTAGGCTTTCGGCGGATCGTCTTCGCCCCGGCCGTCCTGGATCAGCAGATGATCCAGCCCGGCGCCTTGGAGCATGCGTGCGAGATTGGCGGCAAACACGGCGGGTTCCGAACGCCCGCGGAAGAAAGCACTCACCCCAACACGCCGCCGCGGATCGTTCGTCCTGAGCCGGCGGGTCATGAGGGTGAGATAGCCGCGGAACAGGTCGCGTCTCTGCGCATCCCGCCAGTTCAGATCGTCGATTTCGTCGGGAATGTAATAGCCGCGCCACGCGCCCCGTTTGTCGAACCGGCGCAGCAGTTCCTGCTGCAGCCGCTCGTTCTGGGCCACACGCACCAGAAAATAGTCGCGGACGACGGCCGGCCGCGCGGTGATATGCCGCCAGAAATTCGGGTCGTTATGCAGGCCGAGATAGACGACCAGGTCGTGCGCCGCCGCCGCATCGAGAATCGACGCCACCGTATCGTATTCTTCCGCGTACGGGATCCCGGTGCGCAGGTAGGCGGTGTCGCCTTCAGCGCACCATTGCACCACAACGGTGTCTACCCCCATAGCCCGCATGCGCGCGGCAGCCGCCTGCCAGTCCGCCGCCGGCCGCCGCGCATGCGCCCGGTTCAACTGCACGAACGCGCCGAAACTGTCCGCCGCCCGGGCAGGGCATCCGACGACCGCCATGAAAACCGCCACCGCACACCAGCGGCTAACGTTAGCGTATTTACGCCGGGGAGCCCTAAGCATATTCCTCACGGCTATTCCCCTATTTGACGAAGGTGACCCCGAACAGCCAGCCGTCGAACTCCGGTTCGTCCATGAAGGCCGGATCCTCTTCAAACGAGCCGCGCACGTACTGGGCGGCAAGGTCCACATACCAACGCTCGGTCACATAGGCGCGTTCCGGCTCCAACACGCGCAGTTTCAGGCCGGCGCCGAACATGTGGTAGCGGCCCAGGCCCGAGGCGTCGTCCGACTCGTGGCGCTTGAACCCCATGACCTGCGGCACGGTCAGCGCCACCCGATTGCCGATCGACCACGAGACGCCAAGCCGCCCGTCCAGCACGTAGACCCAACGCGCCGGTTCCTCGACGTAATAGCTCATCTCGCCGTAGAGACTGCCCGCCAGCCAAAGCACGCGCTGGCGACGGCGGCGTTCGCCCCAGTCCAAGCCCAGCATGTTGCGCCACAGCCAGTTGTCCTCGGCGTTCTCCCCGATCTTGAAAAGCCGCTCGATGGAGGTCCGGAAGTTCACGTCCGACAGAGGCTTGTACTGGATGCCGACCCCGCCCTGGTAGGAGGTCTCGTCCGGATCGAACGATTTCGGCTCGAAGTTCATCAGGATGCGGGCGAAGAGGTCCAGCTCGCGTTCGTCCATGAACCCGATCACGGGCGGGCGGTAGGTGAGCACGCCGCCGGCCTGGGAGACGAGCGCGCCGCCCGCAGACTCCGTTCCGCCGGCCGGAATCTCCTCGTCGTACTCGGCTCGGTTGAGATAGGCCTGCCCGCCCCAGCGCTTGCGCAGCTTCGCATACTCCAGTTTGAGGGCGCGCCGCGCCTCGCGGTAGAGCGGCGCCTCCGCCTCGGGCAGGTAGGGCAGGATCGCGTTGTAGGTTTCGATCGCTTGTTTGAACGCGCCGGCGGCATCCGCGTTTTTCCGCGCCTTCAGGCGCTGGTACCCGAGTTCGGCCGTCGAACCGACGTCGTAGGGGTGCGCGGCCAGCGCCTTGATCAATGCCGCGCTGGCGTTCTCATAGTTGCCCAACAACCCCTCGGCGATGCCGAGATCGCCCAGGAAAGACGCAGGGACGTCCTGCCCGCTCTCGAGGTAGCGGGCGAAATCCTCGCGCGCCTTGCGTACGCTGCCCAGCTTGAAGCGCGCCAACCCCCGCAGGTAGTACAGATTGACGCGGGCCGGATCCGTACGCACGGCGTCGGTCAGATCCGCCGCCGCCTGGCGGAAGTCACCCAGGGCCAGACTGCACTGCCCCAGCGCCTCCAGCAACTGCGCCCGGAGTTCCGAAGCGCCGGGCGCCAGCCGCGGCAGCAGACGCCGGCCTTCCTCACGCGCGTAGTCGTACAAAGGCAGGCGCGTCAAGGCCAGGATGCGCCCCACTTCGAGCTTGTCCGTCCGGCGCCTGGCCAGCGCGTTGGCGAAATCCGACAGACTCTCCTTGAAACAGCCCTGATCGAAGTAAAGATAGGCGCGATTGGCGTAAAGATGATAGCGTTCGTCGGGGTTCAGCGCCGCGGTGTCCTGCACCTGCTTCAGGTGGTACAGCGCGAGCCCGGGCCGGTTCATCTTGAACCAGGCGAAGCCCATCAGCAGATGCGCGACCTCGCGCGACCGCACGTGCCGGCCCAGCCTGGCGATGACGCCGTCGTATTCCCCCTGCATGTAGTCCAGCCGGGCCATCGCCACCTGCCACTCCTCGTCCGGGCCGCCGTGCTGCGAGGCGCGGGCCAGCCAGGCCTTCGCCTCCGGCGCCCGGGCGCCGCCGAGGTAAATCGCCGCGATTCGCTTGCTCAGCTCATACTTCTCCGGCGCCGTCTTCGCGGCCGCCAGACTCCGCTCGGCCAGTTCGGTGAGCAACCCGTCCCGGCCGTCCGCCAACAGCCGGCCGCCATACTCGACGAGGAAATCCGGTTCCGGGCTCTTGTCCAGCAGCGACTCCATCACGGCGGCGTAGCCGGCCTCGTCCCCGGCCGCCCGGTGCGTCTGGGCGAGCTCGTAGCGGGCGGCCACATCCATCAGCCGGGAGACTTCCTTCTGCTCGATCACGCGGCGCAGCAGCGCCTCGGCCTCGTCGAGGCGCCCGCGCTTGCGGAGCAGGTAGTGGTAGTCCATGGCGACAGCCGGATCGAACGTCTCGTCCAGATAGCGCTTGTAGAAGCCCATCGCTTCGGACAGGGCGCCGGTCCGTCGTGCGGCGACCGCGCATTCGAGCCGGTAACGCGGCTCGGGTCTGGCGGCGAGCAGCCGCTTGGCCGCGGCGTAGTAGGCGTCGTGGTGGCCGAGTTCCTTCTCGGCATGCGTCAGCGCTTCGAGACACCGCACGCGGAAGGGCTCGGATACGCCCGGCACCCCGAGAAAGCTTCTTGCCTCAGCGCGCACCTGTTCCCAGCGTTCGGCCTCGGCCAGTGCGTTCAGGTAGGCAGCCGCCGTCGTCTCGCTCCAGCGCGACTTGAGGCTGGCCTCGAAACGGGCGGCGGCGGTCGCGTGGTGGCCCGCCTTGAACGCCACCTGGGCAAGCTGGTTCAGAATGGCCTCGCGGTCCGCATCGCCGGCCAGCAGCCGGTCGGCTTCCAGAAAAGCCGTCTCCGCTTCCGCATAGTTGCCCAGCTCGTAGAGCACATAGCCCTGCTGCAGAAGCAGTTTGCCGCGCAGCCGGGGCTCCGTGACCCGGCCCAGCGCTCGGTCGACCGCGGCCCGCGCCTCCGCCCAGCGTGCCTGGGCGATCCAGCATTCGGCGAGAAACCGATCGGCCTCCGGCGTGTCCTCCCGCTCCTGCCACTTCCTCCCGTACGCTTCGGCCGCTTTGAGGTCGCCGGCCAGGAAATGCGCCTGGGCAAGACTGCGATACAACAGGGGCAGCCGCTCGGGCGGCAGGCCGCCGCGGCGCTCGACGGCGCCGAGCGTCTCGATGGCAAGCGGCAGCCGTGCCGCCTTGATCGCCATCTGGCCCTTGTAGAAATGGGCGTCCAGATAGGCCGGGCTGGCGGCGATGAGCGAGTCGCACACCGCGAGGCCCTCCTCCCACTTGCCGAGCGCGTCGTAGACTTGCATCAGCAGGGCCTTGACGCGGTCGACCCCGGCCTCGACAAACGGCGCCGCGGCCGCCTGCTCGGGCAGGAGCGAAGCGCGCATGCCGTCCGCCCTCAACAGGGCGCGCTCGGCGGCGACGTAGTCGGCGAGTTCATAACACACGTACCCCTTCTTCATCAGAAGCCCGGCCCTGAGATCGGGTTCCGTGGTACGCTGCGCCGCGCGGTTGAGCAGATCGAGCGCCGGCCGCCACTGCTTCTGCGCGATGCGGCATTCGGCCAGGAAGCGGTCGACCTCCGGCGTATCGTGATGCTTGCGCCACTTGCCCCCGTAGACGACGGCCTGCTCGTAGTTGGCGAGTCGGAAATGAGCTTCGGCCAAGCCGCGCAACACCTGGCGCAGTTGGGCGGCGGGCAGGCCGCCCTCCCGCTCGAGACGGCCAAGCGCGTCCACGGCGAGCCGGAGCTGACCGTCCTTGAACGCCATCTGGCCCTTGTAGAGGTAGGGCAGCCGGTAGCCGGGATACGATTCGATCAGCGAATCGCACAGCGCCATGCCCTCCTTCCAGCGTTCCAGCCTGTCATAAATTCGGATCAGGTAGACTTTGATGTGATTGTTCTCCGGGTCGTTCGCGAGCGCCTGCTCGAAGAACCCGGCCGCCGCGCGGTAGTCGTGCCCGCCGACGGCCCGATGCGCACGCTCCAACAGCGGCGTGTTCAGGAAGCGGATGCGCTGGGCCTCAACGGCGCCCTGCTTCACCCGTTCGCGCGGGATCGGGATCGGCTCCTCGGCGTCCTGGGCGACCGCCGCCGTGGCGCAGAGCAGGCAGAAGATGACTCTGAGCCGGGGAGTCGGTGCGAGAATTCGCTCGAGCCGCGATGGCGCCGGTCTTCGCGCCGGACAAGGCGGCCTCCGGCCGGATTTGAAGCGTGTCATCGGCCCCCCAATTCTTCTTCGATCTGCTCCGCGGTGAGCTGCCCCATCTCAACGAGAATTTCGCCCAACTTGCCACGCGTCCGCTTCTGAAGCCGAAGCGCCGTCTTCAGCGTGGGTTCATCGACCAGCCCCTTCCTCAGAAGCCGCTGCCCGAGTCGTTCGGCGAGATCCGGAGGCTCGGCTCCGTTTCGGCCATAGCCCCGCTCGATCGCGAAATCGATGTCCCGTGCCCCGGCCATGTGCAGCGTCACGTCTGCGCCGAGCTCTTCACCCAGCGTCTTCTGCAGCGTGTCGAGATCCATGGCATCGCTCGCCAGCACGATCCGCCCGTTCTCCTGCCGCAGGGGGAAGACGTGATGCCGCTCCGCGACCTCTCTCGGCACGCGCCGCAGGACATCTGAGGAAACAGTGTCGGGATCGATTTCCACGGCGGCGCGCTGTCTCTGGCGCGCCAGCGTGAAGACCAGATCTTCCTCCCACAGCACGCCCATTTCAAGGAGGATCTCGCCCAGTTTCTGGCCGGTCTGCCGCTGTTGCGCCAGCGCCTGCTCGAGCTGCGCCGGTGTCACGAACCGCCGCTCGAGCAGCAGGTCGCCCAGCCGGCGCCGGTACTCGCGCAACTGGTCTTCGGACGGGAAGACGTGCGCCGTGTGGCCCCACGGCGGCGTCCGGCCGCTGAACCGGTACCGCAAGAAGCGGCCCAACGCATGCACCGTGGCGCAGAAGTTCAGGACATTGCCGAAAATCAGGCGCGGGACAGCCAGAATGCCCTCCGCCACGCCGTACACCCGGCCGGTCGCAACGATGCGGTTCACGATTCGCCAGATCAGGATGCCAAGCACCGTCCAGGTGAGATAGGCATAGATTTCGTCGGCCCCGATCAACGGCGGAATGGACCGGCCCGTCCCGAACGCATTCGCCAGCGCCGCCCAGATCCAGAACAGCCCGACGACGTAGCCGAGCATCACAAAGACGTTCGTCAGCGGCGCCTTCCGGTCCCGCAGCAGGCAGTAGTTGGTGCCCAGCGAGTCGGTCCACCCCTCGCCCCAGCCCTGCAGGGCGATGCCGAGAATCCAGCGCGACTTCTGCCGGACCGCGGCGCGGAAGGTGGCCGGAAAGCACTCGCGAGTCGCCACCGGCTCCCGGCCCTTGCGCGAGGCCGGCGTGTCGATGACCTGCTGCAGGAAGATCTTCCGGCCCGGAAAATCCACCAGCCGCACGGCCATGAGATAGTCCTCCGTCACGGAACCGGTGTCGAAAATCTGGTTGTTGCGCTGCCGCGCCAGATATTCCATCGCCGCGCGGCTCAGCGCCGTACCGACCCCCGCCGACGGAATGCCTTTGGCGACAATCTCGCGCACGCGCAGGTCCTTCGTGTGGCTCTCGGCAAATTCGTCCATGTAGGTCCCCGTCACGAAGTTGTACCATGTCGTGGGCATCGGGAAGACCGGGATCTGAATGAAATCCATGCGCGGAATCAGGTAGTTGAAGTATTTCAGCGATTGCGCGTGAACGACGTCCTCCGCGTCGTGCATCACAAAAAATTCGAACCGGCAATCGTGCTCCTGCTCGAACACCATGATGCCCTGGTAGACCCAGTTGAGGCAGTCCGCCTTGTTGGTCGGCCCCGGGTTCGGCGTCACGACCAGTTCGACGTTCGGATAGATTTCCCGGACCCGCTCGACCTCCATCTTCGTGGCATCGTCGTTGGGATACGCGCCCACGAACACGCGGTAGTTCCGATAGTCGAACGTGCCCACCGTGTTGAGCAGCATGCGGCGAATCACATTCGACTCGTCCCAGGCCGGAATCATGACCGCCGCCAGCTTCTCGGGCACGGCGGCAAGCTGCTCGGCCGTGACCGGGCGTATGAGCTTGCGCACGAAGATCGCGCGATACATGCGCCTCAGATAGAAGACGATATCGATGAACAGGTCGTCCAAACCGTTCAGCAGGAAGGCGAAGACCAGAACGATGAACAGATAGCGAAACGTCAGCCAGACGTAGAAAAAACCGTCACCCATCAACGTCTCCCGAACACACCGCACCCGTCTTCATGGCCGTCGGCGCGCGCCCCGATTCCCGTCCTCAGTCGCTGCCCAGAAAGACATTCGCTATCGCCGCCGCGCCCCACGTGTCGACCGACCCGTTATAGTCGTACAGATACGTGTAGGCTTGGTGCTGATCGTAGATATCAGCGCCGTCGGCGTGCGTCAAGGCAAGACGCAGGCTGGTCTCGATTTCGTCGGGCATCGGCACGACGGTCGTGGCGCCGGTGAACGGGGAGATCTCCACATGCACGCAGGCGCGAGCCCGGCCGGCGACGAACGCGACAAACTGGTCCGCGGCGCAGGCCGTCCACTCCGCCGTGAATGGCCCGCCGCCGTGGGCAGCCGCCTGTTCCTGCCAGATCAGCTCGGCCAGGATGACGTCCGGGCGGCTCTCGGCAGGGAGTTCGAGCAGCCCGTCGAAACTGAACCCGGTATTGTCGGCAATGGCGCGTTCGTCGAGCAGGCTGCCGGTCGAACCGGCGGCCCACGTGTAGGTCACGTGATAGCGGCGACCCCGCGCGTGGACCGCCCGCCCGATCCGGTCGTACCACTCGGTCAGCACCTGCCGGCGCAGGGCCACCCAGTCCGCGTCGCCCGGCGTGCCCTGCGGGAAGGCAGCAGCATAGCGCGCGTTGGCCGCGGCATCGTAGGTCGACTCGGTGCCCCAGGTCGCGTAGTCGCACTCGGCCACGTCGATGCCGTCCGCGCCGAGATCCAGGATCTCGGCGATCAACCCTTCCGTCCAGGCCAGGTACGGCTCGTTGTAGACGGAGAGCGGGTACAGGTCGGGGCGGTGGTCCCCGCCGTCGGCCCGCTTCTGCCGCCAGCCCGGTTGCGCGTCCCAGACGCTCTTCATCCGGATCGGCTCGATGTAGGCCTGGACCTGTATCCCCCTCTGATGCGCAAGCGCGATGAGCGTCGGGAAAAGGTCGGCGCGCCCGTGCCCGCCTTCCGACGTCACGTACGGCGTCACCGGATTGGCCCAGTAGACGCCGTACACCGGGTTTACCGCACGGACATAGAGCGTGTTCACGCCCCAGCTTTGCGCGAGCGTCACAATAAGGTCCGCAACGCCGTCGGTGCTCAGCCCGGCGTAGGGGCCGCCGTAACAGTAGCCCGGATCCACGCGGAGTCCTTTGATCTTCGATTCGGGCGGCCGGACCGCCGGCGGCGGGGCCGGCGACGGGCTCGCCACGGGCGCAATCGGGGTGGGAGTAGGCGTCTTACCGCCCGTCGGCGCCGGGGCTGCCGAGGCGAGCGGCGCCTGCGGCGCCTCGATCGCGCGCACGGGCGTGATCGGCTGCGGCTGCGCCGCAACGACATCCGGCGTGTTCGGGTCGGTGCCCAACACGTAGACCTCGCGCGCGTCCGGCGCGCCGTCTGCATCGGAATCGATGTCGCCGCGCGCGACCAGGTAGAGCCGCGCATGCACGCTCGCGATGCCCGGCCGGCTCGACGCCCCGGCATCGGCCCACTGAACCGCCGGAGCCCCGCCAACCGCGATGCCCGCGGCGGCGAGCGACCAGCCGCCTTCGAGCGCCAGCGCCGCGTTCTCGGGAATGTCCTTGACGTAGATCTCGAGCGACGCGCCGCCCAGCCCCGCCGTGTCGATGGTGAGGACCGCCGCCGCGCCGCCGTCAACATGCACACTCGTGACCTGCGGCGCACCAGCCTGCATCGGGATGGCGTCGTACGGCCGCGGCTCGGTCCAGATCAACGGCTTGCGGCCAACGCGCACGTACCAGTGCGCGCGCCCCAGAGTCAACTCCTCTCGCGCCGGTTCGCCCTCGGCCGTGTACCATCGCGTGCCGCCCCCGGCCTTCACCCGCTTCAGCCAGAACCGCTCCCGGTCCGCCGAATCCACGACCCAGTCCGCGCGCGACGGCTGCACCGAGGCTCGCGCCCCGCTGGCCGCCAACGCCGTGTCGGCCAACGCCCGCTTCGAACTGAACGGATAGCTGAACAGATTCAACCCCTGGACCAGACGAATACGACAGCTTTCTTCCGTCACGACGTGCCCGGCCAGAAATACGCTCTGAACCACCGTCTGCCTGTTCTCGACGTAAAAACCCTCACCCGGATTCAAACGCATCCCGGACGCACACTGCCCGCCCGGCTCGCTCACCCACGAACCATCCACCGAAGAACCGGCAGCGCCAACCGCCTTGTACGCCGATACGTAGGTCTGAGTGGCCGCGTCCCATTTCCGAATGCAGTCCGCGCGCGCCTTCTCGGCCGCACCCGTCAGCTGCCCAGCCAGGACAGCCTGAATGGAATCCGAAAACGGACGAAACGGCAGCGAGCACAGCCGCGCCTCGCCCGGCGCCACCGCCAGACGCACAAACCCCGCCGCACTCGAAACCAGCGGCTCGGTGGATTCCTCGGCAGAACGCCGGCGCGCGGCATGTACAGACCCGGTAAGAACGGCGAAGAGTACAGCGCAGAGTACGGCTCGCTCCAGTTGGCACGGTCTCATCTGCTCCCCCTTCAGCACTTGAACCCGCAGGCTAAAATTTAAGGAGAGCAGGAACCCTACCAACTCCGGCCCCTTTACCTCATCTTTCTGTTCTAACCCTCACTTTTTGTGCAGATTCCACTCCAAACCAAATCAACAAACCAAAAAACACGCCAAATTACGGTATAAAAGGAAATATATCGACCAAAAATCTCATCGTGACAAAACGCATGAATTCTCACAATTGCAAAAATGAGAAACCTGAATGGCGGAAAATGAAGAAAAACGGATGGTGAACACGAGGAAATGACTGCCGAGTGCGCCGAGATCGGCCGAATGCCGGGGTCTATGATTCAGTCGCCGGCGAAGCCTCGTGCCTGAAACTTCCCCGTGTTTCCTCGAGAACTTGCTCGAAAACTCACTCGAGAACTTGCTCGAGAACTTACTCGCAAACTTGCTCGAACTCCCCGCCGCAGCGGCGGGATCGACAAAGATTGCCACCCGCCTGCGCCCAGCGCTTCGGCGGGCACCGCCCGCCTACGCCCAGCGCTTCGGCGGGCACCGCCCGCCTACGCCCAGCGCTTCGGCGGGCACCGCCCGCCTGCGCCCATGGCTTCGGCGGGCGCCGCCCGCCTGCGCCCAGCGCGCCGGGAGACTTTCTGACTTCTGATTGCGCTCAAAAAACCCCACCAAAGGCCAGGCCGGGGTGGAACCCGGCCCTCCAAACCACCTGTTCGGCCAGGAAGATGGATCGAGAACTCGTCCACCGTTCTCGTCGCCGTTCTCGTGGACCGAATCTCCGGTGCGTGATCATGGCCGCAAGGCCAAATCGGTTGACGATAACGGCGACGATAATGGTCGACGAGGAAGAGAAGAACGACGGTCGAGAGAACGACCGATTGCCGAACCAGCGGCTGCGACCGCGTACCGCGGCGCGTGAGCCGCGCCGATATGGCGCACTGGAGGGCGCGGTTCCACCCGCGCCGGGTTTTTCAGCGCAATCGACTTCTGCCCTCTGACCTCTGCCCTCTGGGTTGCCCAGAAGCGCGGCCTTAACGCATTTCCGCCCGAGAGTCTCAGCTCCGCTCGTTATACTGCCAGACGCGGCCGTATTTCTCCTGCATGCGCTTGGCGATCTCGGGCTTGCCGATGCTGTTGAAGAACTCGATGAAGAACGGGAGCCGGCCGCGGGTGTGGCAGGGGCCGCCCTCGTCAATGATCTTCAGCATGGGATCCTCCTTGACATCGGCCGTGCGCATTTGAGCATCGAGCCACTGCTGCAGTCTGGCGAGCCCTTCCTGCACCTTGCCGGGCATTCGGCCGGCCAGGTTTTGGAGCTCGTGAGGATCTTCGCGCCAGTTGAAAAGCATGAGTTCGGGCCAATCCTTGAGCCCATCCATGTAGGTTCGGATGAGGATGAAGTCATCCCAGATCACCGAACGCTGGCAACTCCAGGCCGCCTGGCTGACGACCAGACACTCGCGGCCGGCGTCGGCGCCGGCAAGCAGAGCGTCCTTGAAGCTTTCGCCGTCCCATTTCGCGGGGACCTCCTGCTCGAGCAGTTCCAGGACGGTGGCCGCGATGTCGAACTGGTAGTGAAACGCGCTGTCGACACGCGGCTTGACCCCCGGCCATTTCACGAGCATCGGCACGCGGCTTGTGATGAGGTCGGCGGTGTGGTGGTCGCCATAGACGTTCAGCTCGCCCTGGTTCTCGCCGTGGTCGGACGAAATGATGATCGCGGTTTCGTCGTAGAGGCCCAGTTCGTCGAGCTTGGCAAACAGTCCGCCGACGTGCTGGTCGGCGTAGTTGATCCCCGTGTCGTACCCGTCGATCCAGATCTTGTAGTCGTCCAGGTTGCGGATCCGCTCCACCTCGCGCGGTCCCGGCTCACCCACCCGCCCGCGCGGCAGGATGGCCGAACGGGTCCCGTACGTTTGCAGCTGCGTGTCGATCAGTTCCTGCGTGATCCAGGCCTCGATCGGGGCATCCTGAAATGGGTTTCCGAATTCCCGCGGTGTGCGGTAGCCGCGGTGCGGGTCCCAGCAGTTGAAATGGAAGAACCAGTCTTCCCGGCTGCCGTTGCGCTCGAGCCACTCCAGGGCTCTGGGCGTCACCTCGCTGGCCAGTTCCCCGCCGCCCCGGCCGCAGTCGTAGACGTCGTTGAAGCCCGCCAGGAACCACCAGGACGAATGGCGGCCGGCGAAACTGCTCACCGTGCCCGTATACAGGCCGGCGCCCTTCTGAAGCACCTCCACGAACTTCCTGTAGGCGGCCGAATTCTTGAACCCGCGCGTTGGCCCCTCCTTGTACGGGTCGGCATACGCGCCGCAGTGGTTCATCGCGCCGGTATGAATGCCGAACCGCCCGTGATGCAGCGCCGCGCGCGAGGGCAGGCAGGGCGCGTCGGAGACGTAGCAGTGCTCGAAGCGTACCCCGTCGCCCGCCACGCGGTCGATGTTCGGCGAGGTGTTCCGCAGGTATCCGTAGCAGCCCAGATGATCCGCCCGCAACGTATCGATATCGATCCACAGGATCTTCATGCCCTCGCCTCCTTTCCCAACTTGCACGAGAACTTGCTCGAGATTCGCATAAAATGTTCTTTCGGCAAAGCAATTAGCGCCTTTCCCCCGAACAGACATGGGCTTCTTCCACCAAACCCTGCCGGGGCCGCGGGCTCCGCCCGCGGCCCCGGCAGGGTTTGCTTGATTTCCGCCCACAACTGACGGACAATGACGCGCTTCAACCCACACCGTCCGTCGAACGGCCCCGTGGGCCGCGGAAGGGAGCGAGACCGATGATCCTGGTTCTTGAGAAAGGCATACGGGCCAAACAGAAGGACGCGATTCTGCGCGTGTTGAAAACGGAGGGTGTCTCCGCGCTCGAGTTCGCTGAAGGCGGCCGAACGATGTTGTCGCTCAAGGTCAAAGCGGGCCAGGACACGCGCGCGATCGAGGCGCTGCCGGGCATCGCAAAGATCATGACGCTGCCGACGGCCATGCGGCTGGTCGCGCACGCGGACGGGCGCGAGCCGACGATCGTCCGGGTGGGCGACGTCGAGGTCGGCGGCGAGAACATTGTCGTCATCGCCGGGCCCTGCGCGATCGAGAGCCGGGAGCAGGCGCTGGCGATCGCGGCGGAAGTCCGGAAGTACGGCGCGGTCCTCTTCCGCGGCGGCGCCTTCAAGCCGCGCTCGTCGCCCTACTCGTTCCAGGGGCTGGGCGAAGAGGGCCTGAAGATCCTCGCCGAAGTCCGGGCGAAGACGGGGCTGCCCGTGGTTTCGGAGATCACCTCCCCGTCGCACGCCCGGCTGATGGCGCGCTACGTCGACGTGCTGCAGGTCGGCGCGCGGAACATGCAGAATTTCGAGCTGCTCAAATGCGTCGGCCGGCTGCGGAACCCGGTGCTCCTCAAACGCGGCCTGTCGGCGACGATCGAAGAATGGCTGATGTCGGCCGAATACGTGCTCAGCGAAGGAAACAGCCAGGTGATGCTCTGCGAACGGGGGATCCGCACGTTCGAGCCCTACACGCGCAACACGCTCGACGTCTCCGCCATCCCGGTTGTGAAGCGGCTGACGCACCTGCCCGTCATCGCCGACCCGAGCCACGCGACGGGGATCCGGGAGAAGGTGAGCCCCATGGCCCGCGCCGCCGTTGCCGCCGGGGCCGACGGGCTCATGATCGAGGTGCACAACGAACCGGACAAGGCGCGTTCCGACGGCGCGCAGAGCCTGCTGCCGGAACAGTTCGGCAGCCTGATGCGTGACATCTACGTGATCGCACCGGTGATCGGCAAGCAGCTGGACTTCGACTATCTCGAGAAGCGCAGGACGATCGCCCGCCGTGCGCCGCGCGCGAAGCGGCGCAAGCCGAAGGCCGTCTACTTCGGCCGGATCGGCACCTACAGCCACAAGGCATGCGTGCAGTTCTTCGGGCCCAAGGTCGCCGCACAGGCCGCACCCTCTTACCAGCGGATTTTCGAGCAGGTCAAGAGCGGCGAGGCCGATTTCGGGGTGATCCCGCTCGAGAGCTCGCTGACCGGCAGCGTGCACCAGACCTACAACCTGCTGCTCGAATACGATCTGAGGATCGTCGGCGACATCACGCTGCGGATCATCTACGACCTCATCGGGCATCCGGGCACAACCGTGTCGACGGTGAAACGGGTCTACTCGCACCCGGAAGTCTTCCAGCAGTGCAGGGAGTTCATCGAGCGGCAGGGCTGGGAACTGGTCGCGACGCAGGACGCGGCCACGGCGGTGAAAACCGTGAAGGCCCGGCGCGGGCGAACCGCTGCCGCCGTGGCCCCGCGCGAAGCGGCGGCGGCCTACCGCATGGCCGTGCTCGAGCGGGGCATCGAGACCAACCCGCGCAACTACACCCGGTTCGGGATCATAGGCGCGAAACCGCTGACGAAAGGCCCGCGCCGGAAATCCACGCTGATCTACGCTACCGAGGATCGGCCCGGCGCGCTGCTCGAAACGCTCCAGGTCTTCGCCGCCGGCGGGATCAACCTGGTCAAACTCGAATCACGCCCCATCGACGGCAAGCCCTGGGAGTACATGTTCTACGTCGACCTCGAGGCCGACGCCGAATCCAAGGCCTTCCGGCCCGTGCTCGAGGCGCTTCGGGCCAAGACGGACTTCTTGAAGATCCTCGGATGCTATTGAGCGACGGGCAGATTGGTCACGGCCTGAGAGACTGATCACGGGTCACTGATGACTGATCACTCCGCCGGCGGGGGAGCAGGGGGTCTGGACGGCAACGCGGCAGACGGGGTAAGATTGCCGGCCGTTTTCTCAAGAAATGCGTGCCGATTCTGCGTGAGGGCCTCGCACCCCGTTCACGCCGCCTGGCCCGCGACGAACGGCGGGACCGGGCAATCGAGGGAGTCGGCCACGGCACGCAGCAGTTCGGCCTCCTCGACCGTCACCTTCCCGTCGGCCCCGATGCAGGTGGCGCACGCATCGATCACGCGCCGCTTGATCGCCGGCGAGGCCGCCGCAAGCTGCTCCAGTGCAGCATCCAGGCTCTGGAGCCCGCACTTCTCGCGCGGCACCATTCTGAGCAGAATAGTGGCCTGCAGCCGCTTCACGCCCTTGGCAAAGGCCGACTCCGCACTGGGCGTGTCCGCATTTCCCCAATGCGCCAGCGCGGAAAGGACCGCCACGCAGTGCGGCAGCAGCGGCTTCATCGAGTAGACCTGCGTCGCCGGCGGCCCGGTCTTCTCGAAGATCGGCTGCAGCCGCCGCCGGACCATGCGGCGGAGGGTGAACTCGAACAGGTCGATCTGCTTGTCCGCTTCGACCAGATGGCGCACGTTCTCGCTGAAATGCTGGTACTGGACCCGTGACAGTTCGCGCAGGCTCGAAAGCGCCATGTCCAGCAGCGGCAGCCGGCTTTCCGGGCCGAGCGCCTCCACGCGGGCCATGATCCTGCGCGTCTCGGCCAGGACCGGCGGGTCCGCGTGCTGGGTCAACCGGTCCAACTGGATCTTGCGCGCGGCCGGCTCCCGGTTCAACAGCAGGCAGTAGACCACGGCGCGCGCCCCGAACGGCTCGCGGGCCGCCTCCGTCACGCCGGCCGGCAGGGCCGACACCAGATGGATCGCGTACGCCAGGTGTTCGGCCTGCGGCGCGCCCACACGCGCGACCACCTCGCCCGGCTGCACGGCGAACTGGGCCGGCAGCGGCGGCGGGGCCGGCGCCGGGGCGGCAGCGGCCAACCCGGGCACGGCCGCGGCGGCCCCGGTCTCGCGCGCGACGGCGGAGGCCACTTTCGCCAGGCCTCCGTCGAACGCCGGATCGATGCGCCGAATCCGCTCCTGCAGCGGCGGATGCGTCGCCAGCAGCCCCAGCAGCGAGCTCCTCAGCCCGTCTGCAAAGAACAGATGGCTCGCCTCCTCCGCGTGCCGATCGCGGATCCGGGAGCCGGTGGCCAGGCCGGCGATCTTCTTCAGCGCGCCCGCGATACCCAGCGGGTTGCGCGTGAACTGCACCGCCGACGCGTCGGCCAGAAATTCGCGCTGACGCGAAATCGCCGCCTTGATCAGCTTGCCGAAAAACACGCCGACAAAACCGACGGCCATCACGACCAGCCCGAAGATCAGCAGAGCCGCGCCCCCGCCCTTGCTGTCCCGCGACCGGGACCGCCCGCCGGCCGCGGCGCTGCGCATGAGCCAGTACCCGATAATGCCCACCACCAGAATCCCGTGCAGCACGCCCATCAGCCGGATGTTGATCCGCATGTCGCCGTTCAGAATATGACTGAACTCGTGGGCGATCACCCCCTGCAACTCGTCGCGCGACAGGTTCTGGACACACCCGCGCGTCACGCCGATCACGGCGTCGTTCGACGAAAACCCGGCCGCAAACGCGTTGATCGACTCCTCCTGCGGGAGAACAAAGACCCGCGGCACCGGAGTGCCCGACGCGATCGCCATCTCCTCCACGACGTTCAGGACCCGCCGTTCAGCCGCGTCGCGCGTGCTCGGGTTCACCGGGCGCCCGCCCAGAAGCCGGGCGACTGCCTCGCCGCCCGCCGACAACTCGCGCACCTTGTACAGCGTGCCGACCACCACGATCATGAGCGTGACGCCGATCACGCCCAGGAACACCCGCGGGTTCCAGAACACCGCCAGCTTCGACGCGATCGGCTGGCCCGTCTTCAGCTTGACGCCGATGAACAAGGCCATGAACGCCACGTAGATCGCCACCGTGATCAGGACAACAGCCAGTACGTAGTACGTCACCAGCCGGGACGTCTTGCGCCGCGCCCGGTCCTGGTGGTCAAAGAAATCCATTGTCGCCGTCGCCATCCGGAGCCCCAGGGTCAATGTCCGCCACACGCCCCGGCCTTGGCCGCGGCTGGCGGATCCGCCCGCGCGGCTTCGCCGCGCGGCAGGCGGAGTCAATGGTCAATGGTTAAGGGTCGAGGGGAAGGGCTGACGCCCGATGCCGCCGGTCCTCCACCCTTCCACCCTTCCATATTCGGCTCAGAACTGCACCTTCGGCGCTTCGCGCTGCTCCGGCGCTTCGATCTCGAACAATTCGGCGGCGGAGAACCCGAACATACCCGCGAACATGACGCTCGGGAACGTCTCGCGCTGCGTGTTGTAGCTGGTCACCCCATCGTTGTACGCCTGCCGCGCAAAGGAAATCCGGTTCTCCGTCGAGGTCAGCTCTTCCATCAACTGGCTCATCTGCTGGTTCGCTTTGAGGTCCGGATAGCGTTCCACCACGACGAGCAGCCGGCCCAGCGCGCCGGTCAGCATGCTCTCCGCACCCATCAGCCCTTTCATGGCGCCGGGATCGCCGGGATTCGCCGCCGCCGCCTGGCTGGCATTGAACGCCGCACCGCGCGCCTTGACCACCGCCTCCAGCGTTTCACGCTCATGCGCCATGTAGCCCTTCGCCGTCTCCACCAGGTTGGGGATCAGGTCGTAGCGGCGCTTGAGCTGCACGTCAATCTGCGCATACGCGTTCTTGTAACGGTTCCGCAGCGTGACAAGCCTGTTGTAGATGCCGATGATGAACAGCACCAGCACCACAACAACCGCCAGAACAACAATCAGGGGAATCAGCATGGTTCGCTCTCCTTTCCTCTGCCCGCCCCGAACACGGCCGTGGGCCGCCTTCTTCCATGTAACGGTAACGGCTGTGCCGCAGGTAGCTTAACGGGAGGGAGGGGAAATTGTAAAGCGAAGTTTTGCCGCGTGGCGACGCGGTGCCCGCCGCCGTCACGCGTCGCGTGGCCACGACGCGTGACGGCGGCAATGGATGGGGAAGCCGGCCTCTGCCTACAACGCGGCGGCCGTTGCTTTGACCGCCTCCACGCACCGTTTCGTGGACGGAACCGGATCGGCGACGTCGCCCTCGTACTCCAGGGTGACGTACCCCTTGAAGTCCCTGCTCTGCAGCAGCGCCAGAAGCGCCTTCAGGTCCAGGTTCCCGGTTCCGACAATCACGTCTTCCGGCTTGCCCTGCTCGTCGAAGACGAAATCCTTGATGTGCAGCCCGTACAGGCGATCGGCGAATTTCGCGGCGATCGCCACGGGATCCGCGCCGGAATCCAGCATCCAGGCGGTATCGAGACACAGCCCGATGCGGCTCGAGGTCCCTGCGAACACCTGCTGCAGGGTCTCGGGCGATCCGAGCCAGTCCTTGCGCCCGTGATTGTGGATGGCCAGGTTCACGTCGTACGCCTCGCCGAGCTGTTCGAGCATGCGGAACGTCGGCTCGGCCCCATCCTTGCCGACGCTGGTGCTGATGGCGCCGAACCCGGCCAGCTTCGCGAACTCGAACACCCGGCGGGCCGCCGCCTCATCGGTCGAGAAGCGGTTCACCCCGTAGGAAGAGACGGCAATCCCGGCGTCGGTGTACTGCTTCAGCACCGGCGCCGGCTCTTCGCCGTCCGCAAGCTTGAGGTGTTTCCCGCACAATTCGATGGCGGACAGCCCGCAGGCCTGCACCGCCTTGATCACGTCCGCATGGTTGTCGTAGGTTCTGAAGCAATAACTCTGAACGCCCAAGTCCACGTCGTAACCCATCGTCCGCTCCTCCCGCATCTCTCGCTCACCCGATCTTCCCGTACGCGTTGATCGGCATACGAAATTCCGTTTCACAACTCATCGCCCGCCCTCTGTCCGCACAGGACCGGCAACGCGCCGGAAACAGTCTGTCCGCTGGCCGTACGATAGTGCCCGGCCATCGCGTTGCGGAATACACATCCCTGCAAATACCATACGAATTCCTGCAGACGGCCGTTCCGCCGGAACGCTCAGAGATGCTGGGCGGCGACGGCGGCGAGCGCGCTGCGCTCGCTTTCGCGCAGCGTGATGTGGCCGTGCAGGGACTGCTCCTTGAGCCGCTCGGCGGCGAAGGTCAGCCCGTTGCTGGAGGCGTCGAGGTAGGGATTGTCGATCTGGTACGGGTCGCCGGTCAGCACCATCTTGGTCCCCTCCCCCGCCCGGCTGACGATCGTCTTGATTTCGTGCGGAGTCAGGTTCTGGGCCTCATCGATGATCACGTACTGGCGCGGGATGGACCGGCCGCGGATATACGTGAGCGCTTCGAGAATGAGCGTGTTGTCCTTGATCAGCCTGTCCATCTGGTCCTGGGCCGTCGTGCGGCTCTTCTTGCTGTCGCGCGCCCCGTCGCGAAGCAGGTAGGTGAGGTTGTCGAAGATCGGCTGCATCCAGTGCACCAGCTTCTCTTCCTTCGCGCCGGGCAGATAGCCGATGTCCTTGCCGAGCGGGATAATGGGGCGCGAGACCAGGATGCGGTCGTACCGGCGGTAACGCAGCGTGCTGTGCAGCGCCGCCGCCAGGGCCAGCAGCGTCTTGCCCGTGCCCGCCTGACCGACAAGCGTCACGATCTGCACGTCGGCGTCCATGAGCAACTCCAGCGCCATGCGCTGTTCCTTGTTGCGCGGCTGCACGTTCCAGACGTTCTCGTTCTGGCTCAGGAGGTGGCGGATGGAACCCGGCTCCAGCACATACCCGAGCGCCGTGTGTTTGGGGTTGTCCTGGTCTTTGAGCATCAGGAATTCGCGCGGGAATGTGCCCAACCCCTCTTTCTGCAGCACCTTGTTCTTGCGGAATTCCGCGATCATCTCACCCGGCACATCCAGTTCCGAGAACCCCGAATACAGTTCGTCGAAATTGATCTTCTGCTTCTCGAAGTCCTGCGCGTCGAGCCCGAGCGCGTCGGCCTTCAGGCGCGCGTTGATATCCTTGCTGATGAAGACGACGTGGTCGCCTTCCCGAGCGTGCAGGTAGTACGCCACGCGCAGAATCCGGTTGTCCGGGCTGCTCGCGTCCAGCCCGGCGGCGTCGTCGGGCAGCGACTTGCTCGAGAGGATCCTGAGCGTCCCGCCCTCCTGGAGCGGGACCCCGTCGCGCAGGTTGCCCGCCTTGCGCAGCGAGTCGAGCCGGCGGATCACTTGCCGGGCGTTGCGGCCGAGTTCGTCGTTGTGCCCCTTGAACTTGTCCAGTTCCTCGATCACGGCCATCGGCAGCACAACGTCGTTGTCCTCGAAACTCTCAATGCTCTCCGCATTGTGGAGCAGCACATTCGTATCCAGCACGAACGTCTTCTTCATCACGCCCCTGTCTTGGGCTTCACCGTGAATCCGCGATGAAGCCCCCCTGAAACCCGACACCCGACACCCGAAACCGTCCCCTACGCCGGATTGTTGGCCAGCGCGCCCGGCTTCTTCCCCGGGCCGAGCCGCTGCCGGGCGTCACGCAGTTTGCGCGAGAAGACGCCCTTGTTGAACTCGCGGGTCCAGCGCCGGATGATGATCCAGCCGGCGAACCGCCACAAATCGTTGCGCCAGCTTCGATACCAGATGCGCCAGCCGACCTTGACGTTGTGCAGGAAGAACAGCATGGCGGGGAAGACCAGCACGTTGAGCCCGATCTTGAACATGGAGCGGAACCGGTAGAACCGGCCCATGATCTGCCGGATGGCCTTCTGCATCTCTTCGGGTGTCACGGGCGGATCGGGTTCGATGAGCGGGAAATTGCCGTCATAGTACTCCCAGCCGAGGACGTCACGCGGAAAGATCCGGCCGTGCGTCTGGAGCCGGCGCGTCAGTTCCGTGCCGGGCAGCGGGACGGGCAGCAGAACCTGTACGGTGTCAATATGGCCTTTTCGAATGAACCGCCGGAACCGCTTGACCCGCTGCGCGGTCGGCATGCGGAACTCCACCCCATCGGGCATGGGATAGCCGAAGATGAACATGCCGTGAATGAGAAAGCCCGCCTTGTGATACAGCCGCGTCAGATCCAGCATGCGCTCGGGCTTGAGCTTCTTGTTCATGGCGCGAAGCTCCTCCTCGATCGGCGACTCAAACCCGATCGCCACGGTGTTGATGCCCGCGCGGCGCATGGCCTGGAGCAGCTCGGCGTCGGTCGCCTTGTCGAGCCGGATCTGGACGGTGATGTCGAGCCGCGTGCGCACGGTCTGCTGATAATCGGCGACCAGCGCGCAGAACCGCAGCGCATCGGTGCGGCGCTGCCCGAACAAGTCGTCCACAATGAAGAAATGGCGCGCGTTGCGTGTCTCCAGCAACTGGGCGATTTGCGCGACGGCGCGCTCGGGCGGCGCGGCACGCACCTTGCCTTTCACCGTGCAGAACTCGCAATCCATGCCGCAACCGCGTACCCAGCCGACGGGATAAAGCTTGAACCGCGCGTTGCGCACGAGCGCGAAGTCCGGCAGCGGGTATTTCCCGAAACAGGTCATCAGGGCCCGTTCCGGCGTTTGGACGACCCGGCCGCCGTCCAGGAATGCGATGCCGTCCACGCTCGATACGTCGCGCCCCTCCTGCCGGGCCAGCAGCAGTTCCTTGATCGCCTCTTCCCCCTCACCGAGCACGACGACGTCGACACCGCTGCGCAGGGCTTCCTCGATATTCTCCCCCACGAAATGCTGGCCGCCCGCAATGGTCGGCACCCCCCATTTCGTGTACAGCCCGGCCAGTTCGTAGAGTCTGGGCACCGTACTGCTCAGCCCGCCGTAGAACCCCACGACATCGGCCGGCCGCAGCCGCTGCAGGTCGGCGTGGTCCGGCCTGCCCTGCCCGTCCTTCGGGCCGAACTGGCGGTAGTTGTTTTCGTCGATCACTTCCACGTCCCAACGCTCCAGCTCGTTGGCCGCCGTCGCCACGCAGACCGGGCCCAGCGCCGTCGTGGCCTTTGCGACGCCGGAATAGATGTTGAATGCGGGAAAAGCAGGAATAATGAGGCGGAACAGATACCGTTCCTCCGCCGCCCTGTTGATCGGGTCGAATACTCTGGCCATGGTCCCCTCCCTCCCTCGCCGCGGGGGCAAAACGTTCATGGCCAGCATGAACCCTTTCCGCCCCACGGTCAAGGAGAAGCTGAAGGCGAGTGGTGTACGGAGAAGGCAATCGCACTCGTAATCGCGCTACTTGATCGCTGGTCCTAACCGCCGATCTAAGGGCCTGCTCAGAAATTACTTGGTGTTTTGGTGGAGGCAGAATGCGCTGGAGCAAGGCGTGCAAGACGGGGGCATACCCGCAGCGG
>JAFGHX010000445.1 GCA_016929905.1 Kiritimatiellia bacterium | reverse complement strand
GTGGGTGCGGGTGTGGGGGGGGGGGGGGGCTTCAGGTTTCAGTCCGGCCGTGCGGGACCGCCTTCGGGGTATTGCGCGCGCCGTTCCTGCAGGAGGCGGCGCGCCTCTTCGAGTTGCCGTGTGGCTCTGGGATGCCCCGGAACGATCCGCAGGACCTCGGAGAAGTGTCGTATGGCCTCCTCCAGCCGGTCCTGCGCCAGGAACGCGGAGCCCAACCCGAGATAGGCCGGCACGAGATCGGGCAGCAACCGGACGGCGCGCGAGAACTCCTGCACCGCCTCCTCTACGCGGCCTTGGGCGGCGAGTGCGGCGCCTAGGTTCTGATGGGCGTCTGCGCTGTCGGGCACCAGAGCGACGGCCTTCGAATAAGCGGCGGCGGCGTCTTCCCACTTCTCCTGCGCCGCCAGCGCCGCGCCCAGATGATTCAAGAGCGTCAGGTCCCGGATCTGGCCGCCCAACGCCAGCGAGTAGTGCGCAACCGCCTCATCCAACCTTCCCAGGTGCCACAACGAATCGCCCATCGCGTAATGGGCTTCGGCCTGGCCGGGTTCGCCCTCCACCCCGATCTCGAAATGGGGGATCGCTTCCTCATGGCGCCCCTCGCGCGCGAGGGCGCGGCCGAGCACGCGGTGGGCCGTCAGATGGTCCGTGCCGTGCTTCAACCCGTGCGAGAACAGCGTGATCCCGTTTTGCCAGACGGGCAATTGCAGTGCAGTGCGCAAGGCCAGCCCAAGCAGCGCCATGCCGCCCAGACTCCAGACGAGCATCGCCCGCCTGAGCACGGGCGGGGAACCCAGCACCCCGATCCCGACGGCAAACGCCACCCCGACCAGAGGGAGATACAGGAACCGGTCGGCCCGGAAGATATGGTGTGGCATGAGCTGAAAGCTCGGGGCCAGGCTCACCACGAGCCAAAGCAATCCGAAACACAACGGCGGGTTCTTTCTTGCACGCCACAGTGCCAAGCCCGTCAGCAGCAGACACCCCGCGCCGGCCAGCGTTCGCGGCGCCCACAGCGTTTCCGGCACGTCCCTCACGTAGGAAATGGCCAGATGCCGGGGCCAGACGAGGGTCGTGAGGTTGCGCGCATAGGTATCGAGTATCACCAGGCCGCGTTCGCGGCAGGCCCGTCCGAACGGCCCCGCAAAGAGCGCGGCATCGGTCCCGAATTCGCGGATCCAGACCAGTTTCACCACCGTCGCGCCAACCGCGATCAGCCACACGGGCCAGGTCCTCCGCCAAACGGCGCGCAGCCACTCCCGGCCTCGCGTCCCGGGCGCACGGGCGAAACACCAGTCGCAGGCCGCCAGCAACGCGGGCAGCACAACAGCCATCGCGTTGCTCAGGCACGCCAGCAGCGCACACAGGCAGACCAGCGCCATGTGGCGGACCGGCTGCGTACCGCGCACAGCGGTGACGTAAGCGTGCAGACACGCCAGCACGAAGAAGGTCATGAGCAGTTCTTCCCGGCCCGAGATCCAGGCGACGGGCTCAACCACCACCGGATGCACGCCAAACAGCGCGGCGGCGAACAGGCAGGGGAACACCCGGCCCACGGCGGAACCAGCCGCACCCGCGCTCGCACCCCGGATCCGATATGCAGCCGCCCCCAGCAGCACCGCGTTCAACATGTGTAGCAGCAGATTCGTCAAGTGGTAGCCGCCGGGATTCTCACCCCAGACCCGGAAGTCGAGGGCCAACGACAGTTGGCGTACCGGGTAATAGCTGTTGATGTGCCTGGACGTCCACATCCGCACCAGGCTCCGCGGGGACAGACTGCGGATGAACGGGTTCTGCAGGACGTGCGCCTCGTCGTCATAGCACACGAAGTCGTACCAGAGCACAGGCAGGAACACGCCGGCAATCAGCACGACGAGCACAACCGCTCCGCCCCACGCCGCCAACCGGAGGCGCCGGCCCTCCGTTTCCCGATTGACGGACAGATTGCGCTCGGACATGACCGGCCTCCCTTGCCGCGGCATCATACAGGAGAAACCCGACAGGGGCCAGTCTCGATGTTCGCGCTTGAGGCGGGTGGACTTTTGGAAAAGGCGGCCGATCAGAGGCCGGCTGTTCCGGGCCGCCCGGCCTCGAACAGCCGGCGCACCTCTTCGCGGGCAAGCGCGCGGCTGTAGACGGCGACCCGATGGTACGTGCCGCGCCACGCGCGGACGCGGCCCTGTTCCGAGCCCTCGGGGAACAGTTCGCGGCCGAGCAGCAGCGGATAGGCGGCATCCCAATTGGCGAAAGTCCCGCCCAACGTGCACCGGGCGAGTTCCGCCCCGTTGACGAAGAGCCGCACGTTGCCACTCGCGTCGCGCGTGACCACGAGGTGCGTCCGCTCGGCGCGCACCACCTCATCGGCGGTGCGGAGCAGCCACATCGACGAACCCTCAGGGCTCCCGTTCGGCCCGGTCTCGGTGGAGCGAATGCGGACCCCGAACGAACTGCCGAGCTGATCGAGCCCGAAGTTCCGAGTCGAATGGTCCGTGGAACACGTGACGATCCGGGCGCCCGTGTCATGGACCGATTCCGTGCCCTGTCGCGGATTGACCGGCGTGCACCAGACCTCGAGTGTGAGTTCGTTGCTGGCCTTGCAGGCCCGCACGAGACCCGCAGCCGCACCGCGCGAAGCCAGGAGTGTCGGGCGGTCCAGGGCCAGGCCGCCGCCGGGCAGCCAGCGCAGGCCGCCGGGCGTGTCCGCCGTGAGGTCCAACGGCGCACCGGCCCCCGCCACGTCGCGCACCAACACGCCGCGCCCCTCCTCGAAGGTATAGAGCGCCAGCAGTCCTGGCGGGCGCGGGAACCGGTCCGCAGCCTGCCTGCCGAACAGCGGCTTCGCGGCGACGACGAGCGTCTCGCCGACCACCGCATACTGGTTCGCGAGCACGTAGGCGCACTCACCATCCCGCAGGCGACGGATCTCGACACGGCCCTGCTCCACATCGACCCGCGTGCTCGTCCCCTGCACGGCGACGATGAACAGCGTGCCGACCACCCGCACCTCCGCGTGCGGAGTCGTCACCAGGAAGGCCCGCCCCGCAGGCTGCGCGGCCACTTCAGCGCGAATCGTCCCCGTTTCGACGGCGACACGGCGCATGCCGGCCAGCCGGGCCGGCTCGAGCCGCAGCCGGGTATCGCCGGCCAGGCCGATCGACGACCCATCGGCGTAAACGACCATCGCCTCGCTCGCGGCTCCGGGCGTCGTGACGACGTCGCCTGGCTGCAACGGCTGGCCCGCAAACCCGGGGATCTCGCCGTGCGCGCGCTGGACCCCGACACGGCCCCCCACCCGCGCCAGGATGGCGGACTCGCCCACCTCGAGCGCCGGGCCAAGCAGATTCCATTGCACAACAAACAACGCACCGAGCCCGGCCAGAATCGCCGCGGCAGCCGCCGTGAACCAGCGGCGGCCGGTCCGACGCGGGGCCGAAACGGGAAACGCGATTGGCCGCGGCGACTCGCCGCCGCCCGACAATCCGCTTCGCTCCCACGCGGCGCCACCCGCGCCCGTGCGGCGCTCATCCACCGCCGCACCCGCCACCACGCCCAGCCGGCTGTCCAGGTGCACCGCGTTCAGGAACTCGACCCGGGCGGCTTCGTCCGAATGCAACAGCGCCTCCAGCTCGAGCAATTCCCGGGGGCTGATGCACCCGTCCAGATACTTGGACGACAGCCAGTACACCTGTTCCCGGCGCGTGCTCATGCTTCGGCTCCCTCGAGCGCCGTCACCACACAATCACGCAGCCACTTTCGGATCCGGCACATCTTGATTCGCAAGGCCGTGGCCGACTTGCGCACGCGCCCCGCGATCTCGTCAAACGACAACGTGTCCACATAGCGCATGTTGACCAACTCCCGCGCCTGCCCGCCCAGCCGGCTCAGACAACGAACCAGAGCCCGTTCCTTGAATTCAATGAGGTCCGGATGCCCGTCCACCTCCAGCGCGTCCAACCGCTCCAGCGTCTCCTCGTCCAGGTTCAGAGCGGACGCGTTCCGTTTCCTGCGGTCAAAGAAACGCAGGATCTCGATTCGCGCCACCGCAAACGCCCAGGCCCGGAAATTCGTTCCCGGCTTGTACTGCCCGAACTTCTTCCAGAGCACCGTCGCAATGTTCTGGACCACGTCCTCCGCGTCGTCCGGGCGTACCCCGCGCGCGATCACAAACGCGTGAAACGCCGCCTGATTCCTCAAAAACAGGCCTAGAAACTCCTCCTTGCCCTCGCTCACGCCGCGCTCCTTCCTGCTACTGAACCCGGCCAGAACGTAGAATGTTTCACATTCCGCCCGGAAAGCAACGAAAAACCCGCGCGTCGGAGCGCGTCGATTGGCATTTGGCTTGCGACTGACAGGCCGAGAGCACTATCCTTCTTGGCATTCGGGACGGACGGGCCGCCTGACACCTGAGAGCTGGCACCTGAAACCTTCTTGTGGCAGCGTCGAAGCGATCATGCCCGATATCATCGAGATCGGGCTCGCCGTGATCGATGCGTTTACCGGGCAGTAGGAAAAGTTGCCCGCGAAGGGAAATGCGACCGCGGGCAGAAAAGGGGCCACCACATGCTGGAGGCCATCTCCGCTACATTTTCGATTGTCGCCGTTGACCCGGCCAGAGGCGTGTGCGGGGCGGCGGTGGCCAGCAAGTACCTGGCGGTGGGCAAGGTCGTACCGTTCGTCCGTGCGGGGGTCGGCGCGTTCTGTACGCAACACCACCACAACCCTGAGTTCGGCCAAAAGGCGCTGGATTGGCTCGAATCCGGCATGCTCCCCGAGGAAGTGCTCGGCCGGCTCCTGCACGACGACATAAGACCCGGGAAACGTCAGCTGGCGGTCATCGACATGGCCGGCCGTGCCGCCAACCGCAATTGCTGGGATGCCGATCCCGACGGTATCTGGTGGGGTTCGATGGCCGGCCGCTTCTACGCGTGCCAGGGCAACACGCTCGCCGGGCGCGAGGTGATCACGGCCATGGCCGAAGCCTTCGAGCAAACCGAAGCCCGGCTCGGCGACCGGCTCATGGCGGCGCTCGTCGCCGGCGATCGGGCCGGAGGCGACCACCGTGGCCGATTGGCCGCCGGCATCCGCCTCGCCGGCCCGCACGTGCCCGGCGGGCTGCTGGAACTGGACGTGGATGAAAGCGATGACGCCGTCGGGGCGTTGAACGCACTGTACAGGGGCGTCGAATGGAAGCGCTGACCGACGTCCCTTTCCTGTTGAACACGAACGCTCTGCTCAAGAGCGCGCGGCTGGAGCCGGGATCCGACGAGGCGAAGGAGTTCGCAGCCTTCGTCGACGCGGCCCGCGAAGTTGCCCGGCCGAAGGCCCTCTACAAAGAATCCTATATCGACGCGAAGGGCGACGGAACCGTCGTCATCGACGGTGTCGCGTTCACGAGCCGCGCCCTGCGGAAAAACCTCGACGCGGTCGAACGCGTGTTTCCCTATGTCGTCACGTGCGGAAACGAGGCCGACACGGTTCCCATGCCCCACGACGACTACCTCAAAGGATTCTGGCTCGACGGGATCAAAGCCGCACTCTTGGGCGCGGCCCGCAAACATCTGCACAGCCTGCTGGAACACAAATACCGGCTGGGCAAGACGGCCGTCATGAATCCCGGCGCCGGCGACGCCGACGTCTGGCCGATCGAACAGCAGGTACAACTCTTCTCGCTCTTCGGCAGTGTGGAGGAACTGATCGGAGTCCGGCTGACCGACTCGTTCCTGATGGTACCCAACAAATCCGTCTCAGGCATCCGATTCGCGTCGGAGGTCGATTTTGAGAGCTGCCGGCTCTGCCACCGGGAGAATTGCCCCGGAAGACGCGCCGCGTTCGACAAGGCGCTGTGGGACTCCGTGCAGGAGAGCCCGTGAAGAGCTTTGAGTTCACGCTGCTGAAGGAATGCCCGGAATGCGGGAATCCGTTGAGCATCGGCTTCGCGCGCTGTACGAACCCGGGCTGTACCAGACTGCGGCCCGAATTCGAACCGCATGGCGCCGTGGTCACATCAAAATCCGGACCCTGCATGTGGAGTGGAAAGCGGACGGACGTCAGGCTGCCCGACGGGAAATACCTCTGGGCGCCCTACTTCCTCGACGCCGTGCGCGCGGGATGGCTGGACAACGAATACCGCTTCACGGAGAAGTACCGCGCGGCAAGGGACAACAAGAACAAATGAGAGGACGAAGAGGAGTTCCTGCTTCTTGGCAATCCGGAGACCAAGCCCCTTCGAGTGAGCCGGGGAGCCCGTGCCCCGGCCCCTGCCCTTCTTTGTCGTAGTCTTTGTCGACCGCGCGCTGCGCGGGGATCCGGACCCTTCGTCTTGCTCTTTGTCCTACTCTTCGTCTCAAACGGCGTTGCCACCACCGAATCGTGTGCCGCACGACGCGGACGGACGAAGAGTAAGACAAAGAGTAGGACGAAGATCGGGCCGCTTGGTTTCGAGTGTCAGGTTGTGCTGCCAGCAGACCCTCCTGCCCCAAGCTCAAGTCAAACGATTGACAAACCATAACGGGGATGTAATGATAAGAGCGGATTCGGAAGTACACGCTGAGCACAGGGAGGAGGCGTCAGGTGGCGGACAGGCCGAACATTCTTCTCTTGATGGGTGACGAACATCCCGTATTCATGACAGGCTGCTACGGGCATCGAAGCGTGAAGACGCCGACGCTGGACGCCCTCGCGGCGCGAGGAACGGTGTTCGACGCCGCTTACTGCCCGAGTCCGATCTGCGCGCCGTCGCGTGCGGCGATGATGACGGGTCGCCACGTGCACACGGTGGAAGTGTGGGACAACGCCTCACCGCTGCGCTCCGACTGGCCGACCTTCGCGCACAGTTTCTCCGCATCCGGCTATCGCACGGTTCTGTGCGGAAAGATGCACTTTGTGGGGCCGGACCCGCTCCACGGCTTCGACGAACGCTGGACGCAGGATATCTATCCGGCCACGTTCGACTGGACGCGCTCGAACCGCGCGGCGACGGCGGTGAACGAGGGCCAGAACATCGACCGGGTGCTCGAGGCCGGGCCCGGCCGAACCGCAGACATGGACTACGACGAGGAAGTCATCTTCCGTACCGAATACGGGTTGCGGCGGCTGGCCAGGGGCAGGAACCGGCCGCCGTTCCTGCTGTGCGTGTCCTTCACCGGCCCGCACTACCCGTACAAATGCCCCCATCGCTACTGGGACCTATACGCCGATGAGGACGTCGATCTGCCCGTGATCCCCGAGAACTATCTCGAACGCGAGCACGAATACGTGAAATGGCTCCGGCGGCACGGGAAGTTCGACCGGCTCGTGCCGGACGATGTCTGCCGCGCGGCGCGCCGCGCGATCCTCGGGCGTATCACTCTGGTGGACGATTACCTCGACCGCATTCTCCGACTCGTCAAGGAACTCGGGCTGACCGAGAACACCATCATCGTCTACACCAGCGACCACGGCGACATGATGGGCGAGCACGGGCTCTGGTTCAAGAATGCCGCCTACGACTGGTCCAGCCGCGTGCCGTTCATCGTGGCCGGCCCGGGCGTCCCGGCACGCCGCGTCTCCGAAGCCGTCAGCCTGATGGACCTCGGCCCGACTCTCTGCTCGCTGGCCGGCGTCCAGCCGGTCTACCCGGTCACGGACGGCAGGGACCTGTCCGATCTGTTGCGCGGCCAGCGCGCCCCCAGGGCCGGCTTGGCGATCATGGAGAATTACGGCGAAGGCGTCTGGCGCGGGTGGCGGCTCATCCGGCGGGGTGATTTCAAGATGACGTGGGTGCCCGGCTGCGAACCGGAACTGTTCAATATGCGCCAAGACCCGAACGAGTGGACCAACCTTGCCGCGGACCCCCGACTCCAAGGGGTCCGTTCGGAACTCGAGAAAGAGGTCCTGCGCGACTGGGATTACGAACGCTGCGACGAAATGCGCTGGCAGAGCGAAGAACGCCGCCTCGCCATTCTTCGGACGGGGCAGCCACTCCGTTGGCAGACCCCTTCCCCTCCCGTCCCACACCCGCTGCGGGCGGAGACGGGCAGGTGATGGACCGGACAGGGCACAGACGCTGCTACGGCTGACCGGACGCTCCTCTTTTTTCTGGCCAACGGCCGATTCCGGTGCTTTAGTGTTGGCTCGACACCCGGAGCGTCGGCCCGGAGGAAGCCCCGTGTCCATAAGAGCCGGAACAGCGGTTCGTCAGATTACGCCGGAGGGCGCCGTTCCCCTGTTTGGGTTCCCACGCAAGGAACGCCTTTCCACAGGACAGCACGACCCGCTGCTCGCCTCGGCGCTCCATTTCAGAAGCGGGAGCGGTGACGCGATCATCCTGGCACTCGACCTCCTGTTCCTGCCGCCGCCGGCCAGCCGTGCGATTCGCGCCGCGGTCGCATCCGGGACAGGCATTACCGAAGACATGATTTTCGTCGGGTGCACGCACACGCATTCCGGCCCTGTCACCGGCAAGTTGCTCAGTTGGCTGAACGACCCTACGTTGGCGAAGCCCAACCCGGATTATCTGGACCAGGTCAAAACCCGGGCGGTGCAGGCGGCGGCCGAAGCTGCCGCCACGAGCCGGCCGACGGAGATCGCATGGCTCGGCCTGCAGACGGACCTGGGCGCCGGCCTTGTGGTACAGGCCGATGTGCTCGTCCTGCGTGAGCCGGACGGCGGGGCAATCTTTGGCATGGCCGTTGTCGGCGACCTGGCCCCCGCCGTTCTGAATGAAGAGTCCACCTCGCTTTCTTCCGACTTCCCGCATTATCTCCGCGAACAGATCCACCGCCTGTTCGGGCCCAAGACGGTCGCGCTCTATTTCGTCGCACCGTCCGCAGGCCGGCCCGCCCCGCGGGATCTCGCCCAACACACGTTCGAGGAGGCCGAACGCATCGGGCGGCGGCTCGCCGACGCGATCGCCGCCCAACTGCAGAAGACCGCGCCGACCGCTTTCTCTTCTGAGCCGGTCCTCGCCGGGCGGCGGGCGGGAGTCGGTCTGCCCCTGCGCGCCTTTCCGCGCCTGTGGGACGCACAGATGGCATGGGGCGACCGAAACATGGCCTACGAGAAAATGCAGAAGGAAGGAGCGGACCCGGCCCGGCTTCGCGCCGCGCGAGACGCCGTGCTCACCGCGGAAGGGACCGTCACGCTCATCCGCGCCGCCGGCGCGCGCACACTGGAAACCGTCCTCAGCACCTACCCCCCGATAGAAGTGCAGGTGCTGCGGGTCGGCGACGCCTGCCTCGCCGGGCTGCCCGGCATGCTCGCCCCGGAATACGGCGGCGCGCTGCGCAAGAGCGCCGCGCGCAGGACGGCCTGTGCATGCCTGGTGAACGGCGATTTGCAGGGCAGCATCGTGACCGCCGACGCCGCCAAGGCCGGCGCCTACACCGTCATGAACAGCCCCTTCGCGCCGGAGGCCGGCCAGAAACTCCTCGACACCGCGCTCGCCGTGATCGCTCGGCTCTGAAACCTGCTCCGCCGTCGTGCCGCCTGGCTTCGTCGGGCGCGGGTTGCTCGGGAACTTGCTCGACTTCCAGGGCAACGACGTTCGGGGAAGGCGCCCAACCCGAATGTAGGACGGGCTTTCCAGCCCGTCCCGTCCAGTCGCGTTTTGATGGAAAGTGGGGACGGGCTGGAAAGCCCGTCCCACGGGGGAACGACAAAGACTGCAGCCTGTTCGTCGCGCAACGAGGCTTGCGGCAGAGCCGCCCCGCGGACCGCGCGGGAAAAAGTTGACATCCGGGCTGGCCCTCCGCATCATTACGCGGTTTTCGGGCATGAAGACTTACGCTGATATCAACAAGCGGATCGAATCCGGCAAGGCCGTCGTCCTGACCGCCGACGAGATCATGGACTACGTCGACAAGAAGGGCCTGGACGCGGCGGCCCGGGAGGTCGACGTCGTCACCACGGCGACGTTCGGCCCGATGTGTTCCTCCGGCTGCACGCTGAACTTCGGGCATGCCACGCCGAAAATACGCATGTCGGAGGCCTGGATCGAAGACGTGCTGGTCTATACGGGGCTGGCGGCCGTCGACGTCTATCTGGGCGCCACGCAGCTTCGGCATGCGGACCCGGCCAACATGTACTACCCGGGCGAATTCCGGTACGGCGGCGGGCACGTGATGGAGGATCTGGTTGCGGGCAAGACGCTGCAGCTTTTCGCGCTCTCCTACGGCACCGACGAATACCCGCTGCGCGAAATCCGCACCTACTTCACGATCCACGACCTGAACCAGGCGATCATGGTGAACCCGCGCAACTGCTATCAGAACTACAACGTGGCCATCAACGACTCGGACCGCAGGCTCTACACCTACATGGGCGTCCTGGAACCCGGCCGCCGCAACGCCAATTACTGCTCCGCCGGGCAGCTTTCCCCCCTGTTGAACGATCCCCTCTACGAAACGATCGGCGTCGGCTCCAGCGTCTGGCTGGCCGGCGCGCACGGGCACGTGTATGCGGAGGGCACCCAGCACGCCGGCGGCTGCGCACGAAATGAAAAGGACGTCCCGAAAGGCGGAGCCGGAACGCTCGCCCTGACCGGCGACATGAAGCGGATGCGCCCCGATTTCGTGCGCGGAGTCAGCCTGCGCGGGTATGGCGTGTCGCTCGCCGTCGGGGTGGGCGTGCCGGTCCCCATTCTCAACGCCGCCATACTCAAGCGCACCTGCATCCGCGACAGCGACATCCTCGCGCCCGTCGTCGACTACAGCCGGGACTACCCGCAGAATACGGGCAAGGTGATCTGCCACGTGAACTACGAACAGCTGCGCAGCGGCGAGATCGAGGTGGCGGGCAAGAAGGTCCAGGTCGGCTCGCTGTCGTCGTACAAGAAGGCGGTCGAAATCGCCGAACGGCTCGCCGACGAGATACGGCGCGGCGAGTTTTTCGTGTCCGAACCCATCGCCCGCTTGCCCGCGGACGGGGCCCTGAAACCGTTGACCGTGCGGCCGAAACCCTGAACCGACCCTGATGAGGCAATCCGACATGCCGGAAAACGTCACCAAGAAGATGCTGTTCTTCTTTCCGAAATGCGAATGCGAGGAGCCGATCATCTACCACCTCGTCAAGGACCACAACCTGCGCGTGAACGTGTTCCGCGCCAAGGTGACCCCCGAAGAGGAAGGCTATCTCGTCCTGGACCTGACGGGCACGGAAGCGGACATCGCGAAGGCCGTCGAGTTCGTCAAGACCTTCAACGTGACGGTCAATACCGCGGGCAAGGGCGTGACCTGGGATGCCGAACGTTGCACGCACTGCGGCGTCTGCCTGACGCACTGCCCGACTCAGGCGCTGTGCGTCACGAACCCGGCCACCCGCGAGATCGCATTCGTGGACGCCAAGTGCATCGAGTGCCTTGCCTGCATCCGCGTCTGCCCCTTCGGTGCATGCGCCTCGGCGTTCTGAAAAGGGACACAACAACGCGGCCAGCCCGCCGGTCGGTTGCTGCCGGGCGCCCGGTGTCGAGGTGTGCGGACCCTCTGGAGACTCGGCGTGAGCGCGCCCCGAACGTACCGTACATTCACGTACCGACAGGCGCGGTTCCGAATCTGTTGCGACCTGTTCGACGCCGTCACCCGCGAAATCGTGCGGCAGCGGCGCGCGCTCGAGGCCTACATCCGTCACCACCCGCTTTTCGCGTCGTCGCTCGAGCCCGTCCCGGCAACGGAACCGGCGCCGGAAGTCGCGCGGCGCATGGGCCAGGCCGCCGTCCCGGTCGGAGTCGGCCCGATGGCGGCGGTGGCGGGCGCCATGGCGCAGTTGGCGGCGGAGGCGGCGCTTGCCGCCGGCGCGCGCGAAGTCATCGTCGACAACGGCGGCGATGTCTACCTCGCGCTGCGAGCCCCGGCCGTCGTCAGCCTGTACACGGGCACCCCCGAATTGCAGGACACACTGGCATTCTGCGTCGAGCCCGCGCAGACCCCCCTGGCCTTGTGTTCCTCCTCAGGCACCATGGGCCACTCGCTGAGCCTGGGCGCGTGCGATCTGGCGACCGTTGCGGCGAAGGATGCGGCACTCGCCGACGCGGCGGCCACTCACGCCGCGAACCTCGTCAAGACACCCGCCGACATCGACAACGCGCTCCGGCGTGTCGTGGCCATCCCCGGCGTGGCCGGCGCGCTGATCGTGAAGGACGACCGCGTCGGCCTCATGGGCGCCCTGCCCCGCTTGGTCCGCAACCCCGCCGCGGACCGCGAGTGAGCGGGCCGCGGCCGCGCGGATCGGAGCCCATATTTGTGTTGCCATCGCGCGCGGCGCTCTGTATCTTGCGCACACTACATACGTCCACCCTCTGTCTTCTGAACCGCTGATTCAGCGGACCGAGCGTTTATCCACCCGAAGGGAAACAGGCCTGCTCGGCGGGGCCCGGCCTGCAGAATGCGAGGCCAGGCCGGGAACGGCAGAAGACAGAAGGAGATACGCGGATGACTCGACGGAAACGACCGGAAACGCGGCAACTCGTCTGGATCGGGACGCACCTGGCCCTGCTCGCCTGCCTCGTGTGCGGCTGCGGCGGCGAGCAGGCGAAGAAGAACCCGCCGGCGGCCGCCGTGAAGCCCGAACCCGAGGCGGAACTCCCGGAAATCATACACAGGGATCCCGCGGAGGTGGTCGTGGCAGTCGACGGCACCACGCTGACGCAGGGCAAGCTGGACCACGAGGTGACCCGCATGCTCACGGCACAGGGCGGCCAAATGTCTCCGGATCGCGAGCAACAGATGCGCAAGATGGCCCGCGAACGGGTCATCGAAGGCTTCATCGCGGAGACCGTGCTCCTGAACGAGGCGCAACGCCGCAACATACAGGTCGAGGAACCGGAGGTGCAGAAGGCCATCTCCGAAATTCAGGGGCAAGCGCCGGCCGGCACCACCCTGGAAACGATTCTGCAGATGACAGGCATGAGCGAAAAGGAATTCCGGGAACGACTCACGTCCGATCTCAAGATCGAGAAACTGCTGGATGTCTGCACGGCCGAGCTGCCGCAAGCGACCGACGAAGAGATCCAGGCGTTCTACGCCGAATCGCGGTCGGAATTCGAACAGACGGAAACCGTGCACGCGCGGCACGTGCTGATCAAATGCGATTCGCAGCAGGATCCGATAGCGCGCGAAGGCAAGAAGCTGGAGGCCGAGAATATCCGCAAGAAGCTGCTCGACGGCGAAGACTTCGCCTCCCTCGCCGCGGGGCATTCCGACTGCCCGAGCAAGGAACGCGGCGGCGATCTGGGCACGTTCGAGCGAGGTCAGATGGTGAAGCCGTTCGAGGAGGCGGCCTTTTCGCAGAAGGTGAACGAGATCGGCCCCGTGATCGAAACGGACTTCGGCTTCCACATCATAGAGGTGCTTGCACACAACGCCGCGGGCACCACGCCGCTGACCGAGGTGCGCGACAAAATCGCGGCCCACCTGAAGAAGAAGACGGAACGCGCCGCGATCGGGAAGTATCTGAAAGAGCTGCAGGACAAGGCGAAGATCACCTACGCAACAGAATAGAGCAGGCGGGGCGTTCAGCCTTCCCCGTCCCATTCCAGGCCGACCTCGCACCACGGCCGCTGAAAACAATCGGGGCAATACCCGCTGCAAAGCAGGAGGTGGCACTGCGTGGCCGGCCCGGTAATCTCGAAATCCTGGCGCTTCAGTTCCCGGCACAACGCCTCATAGACGGGCCGGGCCGGCACATCCGGATTCAAGTCCACCACAACACCGCGCTGTGCGAGCGACTCCTTCACCTTTTCCAGCTCCACCGCAATCTGGATGTCCGTCAGCGAATCGGAGTCCGGGAGCGGCCCGCATTCCGTCTCGTACCACCATGTCGCCGGTTTGCCGCGCACCCAGCGCTCGAACCGGAGCCAGTCCTCGTCCGGGCCGCTGCCCGGCCACACCGGCGGGAAGAGATAGCCGCACTTCTCCAGTTCCTTCCGATCGGGCAGGCGCCTGTAGATGAGGACCCAATCCAGCAGGCTGCGCAACTGCCGGTTCTGCTGCGCCACGTCCTCAGAAGCCGGTTCCCATACTCTGGCCGGGTCCAATCCGAACCGTTCGAACTCGGCCATCAGGTCGCACTGCTCCTGTCTGTCCTTCGCGTCCGTCGTCTGCATGATCAGCCCCCTTCTCTTCTCGCCTTGCCGTCGTTCGCATTTCAAGACTCCGGTCGACCGTGCAGGGCCGCCAGCCGGCTCTCGACCTGTTCACGGTCGCGCATCGCCCGTGCCGCAACGGGCAAGGCGGCCCGTTGCACACGCGCCAGCAATTCCCTGACCCGGCTCCCGCGCCGGCCTTCCGCCCCGTTTGCGCGCCCGGGCAGCCGGAACGTACGCCGCCCGCCGAGCACTTCTCGGCCCGGCCCCATAAGCCGGAGGACAAGGCGGGGCGGGTCCGACGGCGCCACGTAGCCCTGCGCAATCAGTTCGCGCACGATCCGCCACCAGAACCTTCGGCCTCTGGCCTTGCCCAGGCCGAAGGTCGGGAGCACGTCGTGCCCGCGCGCCCGGGCCCGGTCCGCGCCGGACCCAATGATCAGATCGACAAGGTATGCCGTCCCGAATCGTTCCCCGGTCGCCTGCACCGTGGACAAAACCGTCCGTGCCGGGAGCGTGGCATCCTCGCCGCGCGGCGCGCGCCGGCACACGTCGCAGGCGCCGCAGTTCGCCGGTTCGAACCGTTCCCCGAAATAGGCGAGCAATCGACTCCTGCGGCAGGCAGCGGTCCGGGCCAGCGCCACCATATCGTTCAGCTTGGCGCGCGCAATGTGTTGGTGCCGGGGATCCTCTATACGGTCGATGAAATACTGAAGCCGCGGCAGGTCCTCCTCGCTGAACAGCAGCAGACAATGCGCCGGTTGCCCGTCGCGGCCGGCGCGGCCGGTCTCCTGGTAGTAGCCCTCGATATTTTTCGGCAGGTCCGCGTGCACGACGAACCGCACGTCCGGCTTGTCGATCCCCATCCCGAACGCGATTGTGGCCACAATGACGTCGACCCGGCCGCGAATGAACGCCTCCTGGTGTTCCTTGCGCACGTCGTTGTCCAACCCGGCATGGTAGGGCAACGCATCGATCCCGCTGCGCGCCAGGAACGCCGCGGTGCTTTCCACGTCGCGCCGCGTGGTGCGGTAGACGATGCCCGACGCCCCGCGCCGCGCGCGCACGAAGTGCAGCAGCGCCGCATATTCGTCGTGTTTCGGGACCACTTCATAGAAGAGGTTCGGCCGGTTGAACGACGCACGCAGCGTATACGGGCGCGTGAGCCGCAGCCGTTCGATCGTGTCGGCCTGCACCCGTGGCGTCGCCGTCGCCGTCACCGCCAGGATGGGGACGCCGGGGAACTCCGTGGCGATTTCCGACAGGCACAAGTAATCCGGCCTGAAGTCGTGCCCCCAATCGGATATGCAGTGCGCTTCGTCGACGGCGAACAGGCACACGTTCGCACGTGCGAGCTCGCGACGGAAATCGCGCATCGCGAAACGTTCCGGCGCCACGTACAGCAGGTTGCACTGGCCCGCGCGCAGCCGCCCCGTCACGCGTGCCCGTTCCGCCGAGTCGAGCGAACTGTTCAGGTATTCCGCGCGAATGCCCCGCTTGCGCGCGGCGTCCACCTGGTCCTTCATCAGCGAGATCAGCGGGCTGATGACCACGCACGTCCCGGGCAGAAGGCAGGCCGGCAACTGGTAGCAGAGCGATTTGCCGGCCCCGGTCGGCATCACGGCGAACACGTCACGCCCTGCCAACACCGCCCGGACAATGGGTTCCTGATTCGGCAGGAACGACCGGTAGCCGAATATCGTCTCCAGCGCCTCCGTCACCGCATCGATATCGAACCCTCGCGCCATCGAACAGCTCCTTTCTCTCAGCGTCCAGATCCACCTTCCCCATCCGTCCGCGCACGAGCGCCAGCAGTTCGTGACACTCGCCGAGCACCGACTCGACGGGAATCGC
Organism: Kiritimatiellia bacterium; assembly: GCA_016929905.1. Taxonomy (GTDB): domain Bacteria; phylum Verrucomicrobiota; class Kiritimatiellia; order JAFGHX01; family JAFGHX01; genus JAFGHX01. The sequence goes on along the minus strand of JAFGHX010000445.1, from coordinate 6,703 downwards.
GCGGCAGGAGTTTCTCAGCACAATACGCAGCAGGGTCCGGGCCTTGCTGAGCTGCCGGATGACGGTCTGAAGGCTGCCCGGAAAATTCGCCTCCGCTCCGGACCCGACCGCTTCGCCGTACAAGATTGCGCACCCGGTGCCGGCGCCGACCAGTTCGGATGCGAGCTGGTCGCCAGCCCGGGTACGCGGCAGTTGTTCGGCCGTATTGATGATCCCGGCCGCGAAATCGACGAGCCGCTCTTCCAGGTCGCGGGTTTGGCGGGCCATTCTAGCCATGCGCGTTCCTCCCATCAGCGCCACACCGCGTGTTCGTCGTAGGGAATGCCGTACTTGTCGAGCAGCAGCAGGAATTCCTCCCGGAAGGAGAGATGCCGATGCCGCTGCTGTTCGCTGCCGATATAGGCGCTGACAAACCCTTGCTGCGCCCGCCCCACGGAAAAGACGCCGCTACCCTGCTGCCAGTCAAAATCCCGGAGTTCCGGGAACAGCTCGCGTATCCACCGGGCCGACCCCTCTTTGACTTTGCGCAGCATCCTGGTGACAAGCGACGCGGGCCGCATATCGACCAGCAGGTGGAGGTGGTCCTCCGTCCCGCCCATTCGCACCAGGCGCCCGTACCGTGCCTCGACGATGCGCCGGACGCAGGGGTAAAGCCGCGCGCGGACGTCGGCACCGACCCAAGGCCGCATGCGCCGCGTCGAAAACACCGCGTGAATCAATATGTTTGCATGGACCCATGCCATCGACTGTCTCCTTCTTCGCGCCGTGCCCGGCCGCCCGCCGTGAAATCGGCGGCCCGTGCCGCCGGGCACCGGGCGGGGTCGTGGCGTATCGAAACCGCCTGAGCATTCGCCATGGGCGGCCCCCGGCAGCGGCATGCGCCGATCCATAGCGGCGCGCCCGCGCGGGGTGGCGATACGCCACTCCCCCCCGGCTCGGGCTAGAACGGCGTATACGCCTCGACGCCGGCACCGGCCGGCTGCGCCGCGTTCGGCTGTGCGTCGCCGTTCGGCCGTCTTCCATTGCCACTGCCCAGGAACTGAACCTGGTCCGCCCGGATCTTGAGGCGAGTCCGTTTCTGGCCGCCTTCGGCCGTCCACTCGTCCATCTGGAGCCGGCCGTCCACGAGAACGGCACGCCCTTTCTTCATGTACTGGGCGGTCGCCTCTGCCTGGCGCCCCATCACCACGGCGTTGACGAAACACACCCTATCGACGGTCTGCCCGTCCTTGCTGCGGTAGCTCTCGTTGGCCGCGAGCGACAGGTCCAGGACGGGCGTCCCCGACGGCAGGTGCTTCAACTCCGGATCCCTCGTCAGGTTCCCCACGAATACGACACGACTGTAGCCACGACTCATCTTCAGCCTCCTTTCGTTGCGGGGTTCGTGTTGTGCCTCTATATACCTGAAGAAACGAGGAGGCCGATTTGTCGGAAAAAGTTGAAAAAAATGCATCGAGCCAAGAAGGCCTCATACAGGCGAAGGGAAGGCAAAGCGGTGATAAGACAAGGCGTGCCGCCCGGCGCGGGCAACGCGAGGCGGGCCTAATCAAGCCTGGGGGCAACCGTCGTCAGAAGAGGAAACCGCGTCCTGCCCGGGGGCAGGATTGCCGCCGGGTTGCGTGCGATAGGGGGCGGGCGGCTCGGCGGCCCGAAGCAGACCGGTGGAGTCGCTTTCGGGATAGGCGTTCCTATCGCCACGTGAACCCAACGCCTCCAGCACGGCGCTGAGAGAGGCGACCGCCCAGTTCCGGTAGGCACGTCTGGGGTCCTCGGGATGGCACACCGGCGGTCCGACACGACGGCGAAGACGCAGAGGCAGCTTGCGCTGCGCCGACACGCAGCGCCACAGGGCCAAGGCGTCTTCAGTCTCTTCGGAAGTCAGTTCATCCACCAGCCAACTGTCTCGCAAGGTGGAGGCGGGCACCTCGCGCGCGTTCCAGACGGCCAGGACCCTGAGCGGCGGCGCTTCGCGGCCCGTCAGCAGTTCGCCCTCGGTGGCAGGCTCAGCGAAACCGCTGTAGGGCGCGGCGAGGAGTACGCCATCGCGCAACACGGCCAACACGGCGACATAGAGCGGAACACGGGCATGACCGGCGGAGCAGGGCGCGAGCAAGCGAATCTGCCCGCCAGCGGGGTCTGGTTCATTGGAGGTCGGCGCGGCCAATGTTCCTTCGGAAGAACGGGCCGCGTCGTCCCGGACGCAACGCACGGCAGGTTCGACGTCCTCCCGCACGAGAATCCGCTCCGCGCGCCACTCGCACAACCATCTGGCCAGGCGTTCCTTTTGCCAGTCCGGTACGGGAGAGATGTTCAGGTCCGGCAACATCACGTCTCCACCTCCGTTTCCACGGATGAAGCGGCCCTCAACGGCACCGCGAGCTCACCGCGGTGCACGCCGTCGCCAATACGGTTGAAGACCGGAGAACAGCCGCGTTCCCGTCTACCCCAGTCAAAAACCATATCCCTCAATTCGGAGAGCGTCATCCGCAGGAGCCGGAGAACGCCGTCGCCGTCTTCATCAGGGTACACACTCTTGAGCCGGTCCGAGATGGTCTGCATACGGTTCAGGTACTCGGCCCTCAAAACGCTTCTGCTGCAGCCCGCCGCCCGCTGAACATCCTGCGCCATCAGCGACAGGCCGAGGGCCTTCGCCAGGAACGCGACGCGCTCCCGCCTCGACATCTGCCCGAAAGCGTCACGCGCGTGCTGCCTGGCCAGCCTTTCGTATTCCCGCAGAGCCATTTCACTCGACGGGTCCACGCTGCCTGGCAGCAGATCTTCGAGTGTCAACCGCGTACCGTCCTCGGCCATCACCGCCGCGTGGAGCGAGACCATGTTCTTCGGCGAGAATTCACGCCGCAGCCACTCCCGAACCACATCGCGCATGATGAGCGACGCGCCGCCCTGAACGGCATCCAGCACGGAGCCGCCCGCGAACCGGGTTCGCGCGAACAGCCAGTCCTTGTACCGTTTGCCGGCCCTGGTGGTCTTGATCTGCAAGTGGCTTTCGAACAGGTGCCACGTGCGCGCCGGCGCAAGGTCCCCCACCCGCCCCGGTTCGACGTAGGCGGCCTGCTCCGCGTATTCGGCGCAACTGCGGGCGTAATGAAGGAAGAGCCGGCGGAAGCGATGGAACGCGTAGCCCTGCAGCTCACGCCTGCTGTCGTCCGAACACAAGTCCAGCGCGCAGCGCTGCTTCCACTCGATCCAGCAGTCCAACCTTGCGCCCTCGAGGGAGCGGCCCGTTGCGCCTTCCCCGGAATTCTGAGCCATGCGATACACCTGATCTTTCGATTGGCGTTCCGGCGGCGCGCGGTCCGCATGCCGCCGAGTCTCCCGATTTTGCATGAAGAACCGCATTGTGGCCAGACAACTTTTTCACATTCCGCCTGCGGCGGCCGATCCGCCGCCGTTGACACGCCGGGCGGCTTGGAGTAAAAGACCGCATCGCGTGTAATCGAAACGGGGTGCGCCGGACCGGTTCAGCGCGGTCCAACGGCGTGGCGTCGAAATCCTGGCGTGGAGGGCGAGTCCTGTGGCGGAGACCACACCCAGCGCATGGCGTTGTTCCGTCTGCGGGTATGTGCACCAGGGGGCCGCGCCGCCGGAGGTGTGCCCCGTTTGCGGCGCGGCGGCCGCGGAATTCGAGCCCTACGCGCAACCGGCTGCGCCGCCAACGCCAAGTCGGCCCGGGCATTGGCGTTGCCTGAACTGCCGCTACGTGCACGACGGCGAATCGCCGCCCGATGCGTGTCCCGTCTGCGGCGTCGGGCCCGACCGCTTTGAAGCCGCGTTGCCGGCGTCGGCCCCGCCCGCCGCCGGGCGCGGGGCCGGGCCGTCCGGCGGGCGTGACCCCGTTGTGATCGTCGGCGCCGGCATTGCCGGGCTTTCCGCGGCGGAGACGCTGCGCCGCGCGGCGCCCGGCACGCCCGTGACCCTTGTTTCGGATGAACCCGCGCTGCCTTACTACCGGCTGAATCTCACCCGCTACCTGGCCGGCGAGGTGGCGGCAGACGCGCTGCCCGTCCACCCGCGGAGCTGGTACCCGGACAATGGCATCGAGCTGCTGGCCGGCGAACAGGTTCTGGGATTGGACCTGCCGGGTCGAACCGTCCAGTTACGCGGCGCGCGCACGATCCGCTGGCAGAAGCTCATTCTGGCCATGGGCGCGCACCCGTTCGTGCCGCCGATTCCCGGCGCCGACCGCGAGGGCGCCGTGGGGCTGCGCAACGTGGCGGACGCCGATTACATTCTGGCGAAGATCGGCGCGGGTGCGGAGTGCGTGTGCGTGGGCGGCGGCATACTGGGGCTGGAAACGGCGGGCGCACTGGCCAAACGCGGTGCGCGCGTCACGCTGCTCGAGAGCCACGCGTGGTTGATGCCGCGCCAGTTGAACGCGAAAGCGAGCGCCTTGTTCGAGACGCACGTTCGCGCGCTCGGGATCGACGTGCGAAAGGCGGCGCGGACCGCCGAAATCGCGGGCGGCCGGCACGTCGCCGCGGTCGTGCTGGAGGACGGCACACGGATACCCGCCGGCCTCGTCGTCATCACCACCGGGGTCAGAAGCAACACGCACCTGGCCAGAAAGGCGGCGCTCGAGGTCAATCGCGGTATCGCGGTGGACAACGCCCTGCGGACCTCCGCCCCGGACGTGTACGCGGCGGGCGACGTCGCCGAACATCGCGGCGTCGTCTACGGGCTCTGGAGCCCCGCCCAGTACCAAGGCAGCATCGCCGGCTTGAACGCCGCGGGCGAGGCGACGACCTTCGGCGGCCTGCCCAGAGCCAACTCGCTCAAGGTGCTCGGCCTCGACATGCTCAGCATCGGCACCGTTCAACCCGAAGACGGCAGTTACCGCATGCTCGAACACGTGAGCGACGGCCGCCTTTTCCAGTTCATCTTCCGCGACGGCCGGATGGCGGGCGCCGTCCTCATGGGCGACACCGCCATCGCGCCGGCCGTGAAGAAGGCGGTGGAGAGCGGGCTCGACTGCTCCGAATTCCTGGCCGGCGCCCGCACCGGCGCCGATGTCGTCGCCCGCCTCCAGGCCGGGCCGTGACCCGCGAATCCGACTTCGCCTTGGGCGAAGTCGGATTCGCGATCAAGTCTTTTCCGGATCACTTCGGCCGGTTCCGCGCGAGAGCCAGCGCCAGGCAAAGCAGGGCGCCGGCCAGGATGAGCGCGGAAGCCGGCCGCGTGAAGAACACCCCGTACCCGCCCATCATGACGGCGCGTCTGAAGTTGGTCTCGGCGATGCCGCCGAGCACGAGCCCGAGCACGACCGGCGCGACCGGGTATTCGTGCCGCCGGAACAGCCAGCCGAGGAATCCGAACCCGGCGCAGCAGACGACGTCGAAGAACGAGTAGCGAACCGCGAAACTGCCGACCACCGACACGGTCAGGACCAGCGGGTAGAGAATCCGGCGCGGCACCACCGTGACTTGGATCCAGAGCCGGCTGCCGACCGCGCCCAGCGCGAGCATAACGACATTCGCGAGCAGGAGGCTGACGAATATCGCATGTACGATCCGCGGATGGTCCACGAACAGCAGCGGGCCGGGCACGAGATCGTGGATCATGAGCGCGCCGATCAGAACGGCCGTCGTCGCGCTGCCCGGAATGCCGAGCGTCAGCAGCGGCACGAGCGCGCCGCCCACCGAGCCGCTGTTTGCCGCCTCGGCCGCCGCTACCCCCTCCGGGCAGCCTTGCCCGAACGCCTCCGGCTGCCGGCTCGTTCGTTTCGCCACGTCATAGGCGATGAAGGCGGCAATCGTGGCGCCCGCACCCGGGAAGACGCCGATAATCGTCCCGATAACCGACGCGCGCAGCAGCCCGAACTTCAGGCGCCAGTACTCGCGCAGCGCCGGCCACTCCGCCCGCAGCCTGCCCCCCCCGCGCGCCTCCAGTTCGCCCGCGCCGATTTGCGTGAACACTTCACCCAGCGCGAACAGCCCGATCAGCGCCGGGATCAGCACAAACCCGTCGTACAGCGGCGCGACGCCGAACGTGAACCGGCTCACGCCCGATATCGGATCGATCCCCACCGTGTTCAGCAGCAGGCCGAACACCGCCGCCGCAAACGCCTTCAGCCGGTTCCGGCCGCCGAGCGAGGCGACGGTCGTCAACCCGAACACGGCGACCGCAAAATACTCCGCCGGATGAAACCGGACCGCCAGCTTCGCGAGCGGCCCCGAGAAGAGAATCAGCACGACGGCGCCCACGAATCCGCCCACCGCCGACGCGACGAGCGACACGCCGAGCGCCGTGCCGGCCCTGCCCTGCTGCGTCAGCGGATAGCCGTCCAGCGCCGTGACGACCGACGACGGCGTACCCGGCGCGTTGATCGTCACCGCCGTGATCGACCCGCCATAACTGGCCGCCATGTACACGGCGATCAGCAGCACCAGCGCCGGGATCGGCGCCATCGCGTACGTGAACGGCACAAGCAGTGCAACGCCCATCGACGGCGACAAGCCCGGCATCGCGCCAACGAGAATGCCCAGCACCACGCCGAGCACCACGGCCGCCAACGCCTGCCAACCCAGCACGAGAACCAAACCGTCGCCCAGATGGCTGAGCAGCTCCACCCTCCCCCCTCCCTCAACTTGCTCGAGAACCCGCCTTCGCTCAGATAGCTACGGCGGGCGCGGCCCGCCTTCGCTCAGATAGCTACGGCGGGCGCGGCCCGCCTTCGCTCAGATAG
>JAFGHX010000444.1 GCA_016929905.1 Kiritimatiellia bacterium | reverse complement strand
CCCCATCGTAGTCTCCCCGTCGAAGGGCAGCCCATATCACGCGATTCGATTGATGACTCCAATTGATGACTACGATTCATGACTGCGGTAGATGACGACGATGGATGACCGCGATGGATGACCGCGATGGGTGACTACGATTCATGACTACGATGGACGACGGCGATTCATGACGACGATGGATGACCGCGATGGATGACCGCGATGGATGACGGCTATTCACGACTACGATGGATGACGGCGATGGATGACTGCGATTCATGACTACGATGGACGACTGCGATTCACGACTACGATGGATGACTACGAGCTCTGACCACGACGACGAACAGACACGTGGAGGATCCTGGCGCCCTTTTGCCTTGACTCCCGACCGACAACCGTGAAACGCTCCCGTCCCATGAACGGTCCTGCACGCGCGTTGCGGCTGGCCAGACTCTTCGTCGACTACAAGCGGCGCAAGACGGCCGGTCTTAAGCCGCCAATTCGGCTCTGGGTCGAAAGCAGCTCGCACTGCAATTTCCGCTGCGCCATGTGCCTGAACAAGGACATGAAAGGCGAGCAGAAGGGGCATATGAGCTTCGAGCTGTTCACCAAGATCGTGGACGAGGCGAAGTGCTTTGCCAACGATATCTACCTGCACCATCGCGGCGAGCCGTTTCTCAACCCCAAGCTGTTCGACATGATCCGCTACGCGCGTGAAGCGGGCCTGAGGACGCGTTTTCACACCAACGGGTCGCTGATCGACGGAAGCCGGGCCCAGGCGCTGTTGGACGCCAGGCCCAATCTGGTCTCCGTGTCCATCGACGGGTTTGACAAGGACGTCTACGAGCGGATCCGGGCCGGGGGCGCCTACGGGACGACCGTGGAGAACGTGCTCGGCCTGCTCGAGTTGCGGCGGGAGCGCGGCCAGACACAGCCGTACGTGGTCGTCGAGAAGATCGACTTCAAGAAGCCGGACCCGGGCGAAACCGCCGAAAAGATCGAGGCGCTCACTCGCCGTTTCATGGATGCGGGTCTGGACGAGCTGATCAAGAAGGAGGAATACGTCTGGGCCGCGGAGTCCGCACCGGAGCCGGACGGCACGCTGACGTACTCCTGCTGCACCTTTCCCTGGTATGCGATGGTCGTATGCTGGGACGGAACGGTCACCCCCTGCCCCCAGGACTTCTGGGCACACCTCAAGATGGGCGACGCCGGGCAGGCGAGTCTGCGCGCGATCTGGGACGGGGCGGCCTACCGCGACCTGCGCCGGCGGCTGGTATCGGATATCGGTTCGCTGGCCCTGTGCCGCAAGTGCGATCGGCTCCGCCGCAAGCGGGTGGGCGGAATCCCGCTGCAGTATCTCGTCACATTCCTGGCGGACCAACTCCTGGGCTATGGCCGATTGCGGAAGTGGATCGGGACGTTCGAGCGGAATTAGTCTGTTCCACCGGTCGAGGATCTGAACACATGGGTCGAGTTTCTGAGCAAGTTGGTCAAGCGCGCGCAGGGAACGGCCACAAAGAGGCACAAAGGCGATCTTCGAGGGCGTCCGATTGGTTGGTCTGGATTGTGCCATCCCGCCTTGTGCATTATGGGAAAGGGAACGTTGTGCGAATCGCATCCGCACGCTGGTGCGGATGCGATTCCCACAACATATTTGGCCGCGCTGACTGGCCTTGTGTGCCTCTCTTCTTGCGCCTTTTGTGCCTTTTTGCGGCTATTCCAAGACGTGCCCGCCCAGAGTTGCCGGCCCTGGCGAAACGGAGCACAACGTGAACGTTCTCTTACTGGCCCCGCACCCGTTCTACCAGGATCGCGGCACGCCGATTGCCGTGAATCTCGTTCTGAAGGTGCTTTCGGAACGAGGCGAGCAGGTGGACGTGCTCACGTATCATGAGGGTGCGGGCGTGACGCTTCCGAACGTGCGCATTCACCGTATCCCCGCCCCGCCTCTCGTCCGGAACGTCCGGCCGGGTTTCAGCGGCAAGAAGCTGGTCTGCGACGCGGTCATGGTCTCGCGCGCCCTGCGCATGGCGTGGGGCCGGCGGTACGACGTGGTGCATGCGGTTGAGGAAGCGGTATTCATGGCCATGCGGATCAAGCGCCGTTACGGCACACCCTACCTCTACGACATGGACTCCTCGATGTCGGACCAGATCCTGGACAAGTTCCGAGTCCTGACCCCGGTGGGCGGCATCATGCGCCGGCTGGAGGGCCGGGCCGTGCGTGGCGCGTTGGCCGTCGTTCCCGTCTGCGACGCGCTGGCCGACATCGCGCGCCGATACGGGCCCGCAAGAGTGACGATCCTGCGCGACGTCTCGCTGCTCGCCGATCAGGCGGCGGGGCACCAGGCGCCCGAGCAGCCGGAATTGAACGTCCACGAGATCACGTTCATGTACGTCGGCAACCTGGAGTCGTATCAGGGCATCGATCTGCTGCTCGACGCGTTTGCCCGGCTGCTCGCGAAGACGGGCCGGGCCAAACTGGTGATCGTGGGCGGCATTTCGCGCCACATCCGCCGGTACGAAGCCAGGGTGGATGCGCTCGGCATCGCGAAGAAAGTCTACTTCCTCGGCCCGAAATCCGCCGATCTGCTCGGCTCGCTCACCGCGGATGCCGATGTGCTCGTCTCGCCGCGCACAAAAGGGGGCAACACCCCGATGAAAATCTACTCCTACCTGCATTCGGGAAAGCCGGTGCTCGCCACCGACCTGCCGACCCACACGCAGGTGCTCAACGCGGATGTCGCACTGCTCGCGCCGCCCGAACCCGACGCGTTCGCCGCGGGCATGCTGCGGCTGATCGACGATGCGGACCTGCGCCGGGATCTGGGCCAACGCGGACGACGGCTGATCGAGGAGAAGTACAGCTTCGCCGTCTTCCGCAAGACGCTCAACGAACTGTACGACTGGATTGCCGCCGAACTGGCAGAACGCCGATAGAACGGCCAACCCGAAGCTACCCCGGGCACGCCGACCTCAGCCGCCCGCCGCCAGCGCGTCCAATAGCGCCTTCACCTCCGCGCCGGCATCCCGTTCGTAGACGGCCTGCATCCGCGCGCGTTGCGAGGCGAGGATCTCCGCACGCAGCGTCTCGTCGGTGAAGACGCGGTCGATGAGTTCGGCAAGTTCGCGCGGGGCGCACCCGTCGAACAGCACGCCCGCGCCCGCCATGGATTCGGGCACGCCGCCGATCGCCTTGGCCAGGACCGGCACCCCGTGATGCATCGCTTCGAGCAACGGCAGGCCGTAGCCTTCGTGGTCGCTCGCACAGACGAACGCGTCGGCCATCCGGTAGTAGGCGGCCAGGCCCTCCGGCGAGGCGAACCCCTCGAAGCAGACGTTCGGCATGTCCAGCACAGCGGCCCACAACCGCAGCATCGCGAAATAGGCCGGGCAGCTCCGGTCGGATCCCACGAGCACGAGCCGGCTGTGCGGATTGACCGCGGCGTTGTACCAGGCGAACGCGAGGATCAGGTCCTCAACCCGCTTGTTCGGGACCATGCGCCCGACAAAGAGAATGTTCCGCAGCGGCCCGCCGAACTTCGCCGTCACGCCGGGGTCCGGATTCCGGCTGAACTGCTCCGGCGAAAACAGCAACGGCAGAACGGCCACAGGCTTGAGCCCAAGCGCCCGGAGTTCGGCGGCATTGAACTCGGATACCGCCCACACCGCCTGGGCCGCCTCGCAGATCGGCCCGAGCGCCGCGCGCCCCGCGCGGAGATTCCGCGCGATAGCGTCGGAGAATCCGTCGAAATACTCGGCCGGCGTGATGTTGTGATATCGCACCACTTTGCGGGCCTGCGCCCCCAGAAACAGGGCATCGGCCTCGCAGGCTATCGCGTAATGATAGACGAGCACGTCGTCCGGCCCCGCACCGTACTCGTTCAACGGGCGGCAGCGCTCATGCATGGTCGGCCCGATCCGATCGGGGACCACGTAGATCTCCGAACGCAGCCCCTGCCCTCTGAGCACAGCCTGCAGAAGCAGGGCCTCATGCGAGATGGCATCGCCGTCGGCGAAACCGGCCAGCACCTGATCGATTCGTCGTTCGGGCATGGTCACGTCGTTGGGTTAGTGCACGCGCTGCGAAGAACGGAAGGATGAAAGATTGGAAGCACGGAAAAGTGCAGGCCGTCCCTGCTCCACTCCGTCGCCCCCCCACCCTTCCACCCTTCCACCCTTCCACCCTTCCACCCTTCCATTCTTCCACCCTTCCACCCTTCCATTCTTCCACCCTTCCACCCTTCCATTCTTCCACCCTTCCACCCT
>JAFGHX010000443.1 GCA_016929905.1 Kiritimatiellia bacterium | reverse complement strand
CCGCCGGGGGGCGGTCGGCGGGCGTCCGGGCTGGACGCCCGGACGCTCGGCGGCGGTCTTGCGCTGGTCGCCCGCTTCCCTTGCTCCGAACATCCTCCCGCCGCCTCCTCTTGCCGCCTTCGGCGGTCTGTGCCGTCGTCACGCTCCTTGCTTGCCTCGGCGAAGCGTCTTCGCGAAGACGGGCCGGGATCTCTTTCTCTCGCTCCCCATCAACACGCATTTGACCAGCTTCCCGAACTGCCCGCCGCAGGCGGGGCAGTCGGTCGCCGTCAGCCATGAGCGAAGTCGAATGGCCTCCCGGCGGCTCTCGATCCCGGAGGCTCCGAATCGGCTCCGAATCCGGGCGCGCGCGTCTGCTCTTCTTCCGGTTCCGTATATCTGTACGCCGCGAAGCGGGTTGCGGCCCGGACACGCCGTAGCCTTCGGCTCTGGCGTGGAAGGGGCGCAACCGGTGGAGCGGCGAGAAGTCACCATGTAGCGTTAACCCACTTCACCGCTGCGGATATATATCCACCGCCTCGGCGAACTTCACCAGATCGGTGATACGATCAATGGCGTCAAATGCAACATCGGCGCAAAACCGCTGCATGCCAGCCGCCAATATCACGGGTCAGTGGGTGACGCGTATGGCGATTCCGCCGTAGGCGAAGTCGTTCAGGAATTCGTCTTCCGGATACCGATGGGGATCGGCATCGATTCCCCACGTATAGGCGACGCGCGCTATGAGATCGATGCCGTCCTTGATCGGCGTGCTCGCGTCGATCGACAGCGTGAAGTTGTTGGCGCCGTCGTGGCCGTCCGCGATGTAGCCCGAATTGAAGCCCAGAACGCCGGCGGGAGTGAGCGTGAGCCGATCATGGACCTCGTACTCGCCTTCGAGGGATATCTCAAAGAAGGATCCCTCGGATTCGAAGGAGTAGTACCAGTCAAGCCCAAGTGCAAGGTTGCCCGGCAGTGCCGGGAAGGCCATGCCCGCGCCCACTTCGTTGTCGTGCTGCTCATCCGACAAAAAACGAAGGTGGTTGTATGACACGTATGCCTCAATGCCCTTCCATTCCACGTTGTAGGCCGCGAAGGCGTTGAACTCCCGGTAGTCTTCGACGTCCGGAGTTGCCGCATACCAGACGCCGAGACTGAGTCCCTTGTAGGCCGCCTCGACCGTCGTCCCCACAAGACTATGTCCGTCAAGGTTGTCACGACCCTCCGTCACATAGCGACTGTCCCACGCGAGATCAACACTCACCTCTAACGCGCTCAACGGGTCTTGATCTTCGGCCAATCCGGGTGTGCCCGCCGCCGCAAGCACGCCCATCGCGAGGATGCATGCAATGACCCGTTCTCGATTCGTTTTCGCTTTTCGTTCGCTCATTTGTTCCTCCTATGTGTTGCCTACCGCCAAGAAAGTTTGCCGGGCCAAACTTCATGCGCAAAAAAACAGACTCCTTCCGCCTATTCGCACCGCACCTCCTTTCCCTGCTCAGAGACGCCGTCGCATGCGGATGCGCACGAACAGCGTCTGCATCCGCCGCCACAGCCGGCCTTGTCGTCATCATGGAGACTCCGCACGAGCGACAGCCCCGTGAAGAAAAGAGCTGTCCCTACAATCAGCACAGCAACAACCATATCCCACATAACTCCCCTCCTATGCTCCAAGTCCGATGCCGAGAGCGGAGCCGACCTGATATACGATCAGCGTGACGACGTACGCCAGAAGCGTCAGCCCGCCCAACTGGAACAGCGCCCATTTCCATGAGTTGCTTTCGCGCTTGGTGACGGCGATCGTGGCCATGCAGGGTACGGAAATCAGCATGAACAGCATGATGCAGAAGCCGACGAGTGGGGAGTAATTGGCGCGGAGCTTGTCCCGCAGCGGTTCGGACTCTTCGTCGGCCTCGCCGACGGAATAGACGATGCCCATTTGCGCCACGAACACTTCCTTGGCAGCAAACGCGCCGATCATGGCGGTCCCGATACGCCAGTCGAAGCCGAGCGGTTTGATTGCCGGCTCCATGGCGTGCCCGATTCGTCCCGCAATCGTGTTCGACAACTCCGCGGCTTGTTGCTCCTCGGGGGACAGGCTTGAATTCACGTTCTCCGTCTTCGGGAAGCTGGTCAATGCCCACAGAATCACCGAAACACCAAGGATGATGGTTCCGGCCTTTCTCAGGTAGAGTCCGCCCCGTTCCCACATATGAATGAGAACACCTTTCAGCGTGGGCAGACGATACGGGGGAAGCTCCATGACGAACGGAACGGACTGCCCTTTGAAGATCGTCGAACGCAGAATCTTGGCGCAGACGATCGCGAGGAAAATCCCGATTACGTAGATGATCCACAGCATCGGCGCATGCCAGGCTTCCGGGAAGAACGCCGGAATGATGAGGGCATAGATGGGCAGCCGTGCCCCGCAGCTTATCAGCGGCAGAACCAGCATCGTCGTCAGCCGGTCCCGCCGGCTCTCCAGCGTACGCGTTGCCATGATGCCCGGAATGGAGCAGCCGAAGCCGGTCAGCATGGGGATAAAGCTCTTGCCGTGCAGTCCGATCTTGTGCATGAGCCGGTCCATTATGAACGCCGCGCGCGCCATGTAGCCCGAGTCTTCGAGAACAGCAATGGCGAGGAACAGCAGGAGGATGTTGGGCAGAAAGATGAGCACGCCGCCCACCCCGGCGATAATGCCGTCCACGAGCAATGACTTGAGCACGTTCTCCGATCCCGCCGGCCACCAGCCAGACACCGTTTCGCCCAGCCAGCCGAAGAACCCGTCGATCCAGTCCATGGGGGGCGTGCCCACCGTGAACGTCAGCCAGAACACCAGATACATAAGGCCAAGAAAGATTGGCAGGCCCCATACCCGGTGGATGACGATATCGTCGATCCGATCCGAGCGCGTGTGCCGTGTCTCGATCGTCGAGCGCACGGCTTCCTGGCAAGCGCCGGAGATGAAACCGTAACGCCGGTCGGCAATGATCATCTCCGCGGAATCCCCAAGGACGGACTCGATGCGCGCCTGCTCCGCCCGGACCGCCTCGTGGATTTCGGCGGCCTGAATGCGTTTCGCGACGTCCTGATCGTTTTCGAGAAGCTTCACGGCGATCCACCGCGCTTCTTGTTCACCGCCAAACGAAACGTGACCTTCCATGCGTCGGCGAATCGCGGCAATCGCTTTCTCGATATCGTTCCCGTAGCGGATATCCGGCGACTTCGCGTGGTGGCCGTCCTGGGCCACACGGATAGCCTCATGCAGCAGTTCCTTGGTGCCGGTGTTCTTGTGCCCGACTGTGGGCACAATCGGCGCGCCAAGCAGAGAGGCGAGCATGTCCAAATCGAACTCGATTCCGCGCGAGCGGGCCACGTCGCTCATGTTGAACGCGAGCACCACCGGCACGCCAAGTTCCATCATTTGAACGGCGAGATACAGGTTGCGCTCCAGATTGGACGCGTCAATCACGTCAATAACTATGTCCGGCTTCTCGTCGATAATGAAGTTGCGTGCCACGATCTCCTCGATCGAATAGGCGGTCAGGCTGTAGGTGCCGGGCAGGTCCACAACCTTGATCTCAGCCCCTTCGTGCTTGCACGTTCCCTCCTTCTTCTCCACCGTCACGCCGGGGTAGTTCCCGACGTGCTGATGTGAGCCGGTGATGTTGTTGAACAGCGTTGTCTTGCCGGAATTCGGATTTCCGGCCAACGCGACGACGATCTGCTTCTTCATACTGTATCATTCCTTTCCATAACCATCGTTACGGCGCCGCCAAGAGAGTTTGGCGCGTCGAACACCTTGTCCAAAAAAAAGAGAGGGACGCTACGCATCTTGACCAACTTCCTGCACCCATACCTTCTCGGCCATTCCCCGTCCGAGCATCATACGGCTCCCATTCACTCCCAATAGAACCGGTCCGGTGCGGTCATTGCGACATACCTGCGCCCTCACACCCGGCAACAGACGCATAGCCGCCAGATGAGATGTCAATCCGCGGCCGCCTTGCACACGTCGCAACACAACCGAACGGCCAGCCGGGACGGCGCCAAGTGGCATCAACAGAGCCGGATTCATCGCGCGGAACTCCTCACTACTGGACCTTCTTCACGGAGATATCCGCCGCTTCTTCCTTGCGAAGCGAGAGATGATATCCCTTTACCTTCACGTCTATCGGATCGCCCAGCGGGGCCACGCGGACCACCTCGACGAGACTGCCCGTCGTCACACCCATGTCGCGGATACGGCGCTTGACGGCGCCATCACCGGTGACCTTCTCGATTTGCCCTTTCTCGCCGGGCTTCAATTCCTTCAGCGTCATGCTCATCACAGTCGATTCTCCTCTCTTTGCGGTTCGTTTTACGTCTTCTAGGCATTGCGCAATACACCGCTCGCAGTTCTCAGTCGAGTGGTACGCCTCCTCGCACCGGTATCCGAAACCACGTACCCACTTCGCGCCCGCCCTGGGGCAGGTCTCCACGAACTCGGCGAAGTCCACCAGCCGGTCAGCGATGGTCTTCGAGACGCCATGTTCCAT
Source organism: Kiritimatiellia bacterium (assembly GCA_016929905.1). Lineage (GTDB taxonomy): Bacteria > Verrucomicrobiota > Kiritimatiellia > JAFGHX01 > JAFGHX01 > JAFGHX01. The sequence continues at coordinate 1,960 of JAFGHX010000443.1, read as the reverse complement.
GCGACACGCCGCCTCGTCCGCCTCCGCTGGGTCAACGGACAGGACCTTGACGAAGAAATCGCGCAACGCCTCGTGCCGCCGAAGAACCTTCTTGGCAAGCTCTGTCCCCTCGTTGGTGAGCGTCACGAAAGCATAGGGTTCGTAATTCACGAGCTTCCGCTCGTTCAAGGCTTGAAGAGCCCCGGTCACCGACGAGCGGTTGACCTTCAACCGCTCGGAGATGTCCTTTGAGCGCGCGACCGTGTGTTCCCGGATTAGGAGCAAGATCGTCTCCAGATAGTCCTCCATACTCGCGCTCAACGCCTGTGCTACGACTGTCATGTTGTTGCCTCAATAACCCTTTTCTGTGTTAGACGCGCCGAACATACTGCGGCGTGCCGCACTTGTCAAGAGCTTTCTTGCGTTTTTTTGTGGATGTTGTTGCACTCCGGGTTTGTGCGTGGAGCGTTCGGCATCGGGGAAACAACGTAACGAAGCCGGTGCTGCCCCGGAACTGCCGTAGTGCCCGCCGCATGCAGGGCCGGAAAAGCGGACTGCGCCACCGGCGCAGAGGCGGCCCCGCGCTTCGCGGGGTAGCCGCCGGCCGCTTCGACGGCCCGGAGTGCGGAAAGAAGGGCGCTCAGGCAGAGAGGGGCACACCGGCGCAGTGCCGGTGTTTGTCGGTCCACGTGAGCGGCCAGCCGGCGACGCCCCGGAAGAGGCGTAGCGCGCACCGCGTGAAGCGGCGCAAGGACGGACTCCGCTTTGCGGAGAGGCGGCTCGCCTCATAGCGTAGCCGCCGGCCGGCCTTGCGGCGCTGAACGCGGGAAAGAGCGCGCTCAGCCTCAGAGGGGCGCGGCGGCGGACGCGGCGACCGGACGAATTACGCCCGCATGTTTGCCGGAACCTCGACCATTCTGATGGTCCAGAAGTCGGCGGCAAGGTCCGGGTCGGTCAGGTAGGCGTAAGGCATGAAGCAATAGCCCTTCTTGCCCCACTTGCTGCCCCAAGAGTTCCGCACAATGAAACGCTGATCTGCGTCGTTGTACCCGACCGCCGCAACCGCGTGCCCGCCGAGCATGGCTTCGCCACTGCGCGGCATCGGCACCTTGCCGGTCTTGGCAACGGTGCTCGTTTCAAAACTCTCGTACACGGAGAACCCGAAAACGAACGGATACCCGGATGCCAGACAACCTTTCATCTGGTTGAGAGTCTGTGTCACTCGTTGGTAGGAAACAACCTGGTGATTCATCGCCTCCGTGTAGCACGCCTTCGGCGGCTTGGTCGTGAACTTGCGGACGAGGTACGGCCACTCGCCCGCCGGCGTGCCGGGATGGTCTTCCGGACAGACGCCTTGCTTGACCACGCTCTTGATGCCGTCTCGGATCATAGCCCCGGAATCCTCGTTCACCGTGCCGAGAATGACGCGCTCGTTGTAGTAGATGAACAACCGCGACGGGACAAACACCTTCCTGCGGTCCTGCTTCATCTGCTCAAACTGATGCGCCGCGCCGATGGCGTTCGCGGTGCAACTGCCCAGTTCGCTTTGGTTATAGACCGGCGGGCACTCGCCGGAAAGGTCTTTCTTCGGCGGCAACGCCCGCAGCGCAGCAAGCGGGGCCGCATACATGAAGTCGCGTTGATCCGGCAAATCGGGAATCCATCCGTAGCGTTTGATCTTCCTCAGCATGGCGGCACTCCTTTCTGTTGAACCTGACGCCGCATTATAGCCGGAGACCTTCCGATTGCGAGACTGTTCCGGTAAGAACATTTTTCGAGCGACAGCCCCCACCTCTGTCGGGCTGTCGGCGAAAAATGCGTGAAGCTCTCTTTCTGGTGAACGGAGCGCATAGCAGCGGGCGTGACACCGCGCTTTGGCGGTGGCGCGACCGGTGCAGCGCGTAGTGAACGCGCCTGGCCGGAGACTGGGAAGGCGCGAAGCGCCGGGGTCCTGGTCTTCTCTGTCTTCGGGTAGATGGGT
>JAFGHX010000442.1 GCA_016929905.1 Kiritimatiellia bacterium | reverse complement strand
GTTGACTACAAACGGCACATCTGGTGGTTTGAGTGGTTTGTAGTCAAGCCCGTAAGGGCTGTTCCCCGGTTTTGAGACAGCCTCTCCGCCCGCGCCGGACATTTCGATGGAATGACATGTCTTCATGGTATTCTCCCGCTTAGCCGCGATTCGCCTGCAAGCAGACACCACATCCTACACGAATGTCGTCCGAGAGGCCTTGTCTTATCGGGGGGGGGGGTATCCGGATGCTTCATGGTCCTGCGGTTTGCCGACACGCGAGCAGTCAGTAGGGTCTACCCGGCGATTTCGCTGCGGCGCAAACCACAGAACACAAGATAATCGCTTGATTTACTCGAGTAAATTAACAAACCGGCAAGCATTTGTCAAGGGGCATTCGACGATTGTCGAGGAATAGGCCACGCCCGGGAATGCGGAGTTCTCTTCCACGTGCAGCCTGGCGTACGCAGCAACTTTGAGTTGTTTGCGCCGTGAACAGATGTAGATACGAGGACGGCACGGTCGGCGCAAACAGTCCAAAGTTGCTGCATGGCTGTCGAGCGACTCAGGGCACACCGAACGATACGTTCGCGCCCTTTTCGCGTCCTTTCGCGGGCAGGTCTGCTCGGCCATGGATCTCAGACCGCCTCACGTTTCACCGCGGCACCACAGTCTGGAGATACGCGTCATGCACGAACGCGACGGTTCTGTCCGGGCCCAGCCTCTCGAACAGCCGCTCGATCAGGCCTTTCCAATCGTGCGTCGCGTGGATCGCCTGTTTCCACATATGCATGCTCTTGATGTCAATGTTCGGCGAGCACATCACGGGACACTGCGCTTCAAGCACTTCCTCCAACGAGGGGTTGGGCGGGGGGGCGACGTCACGGTGTTTCTGCAGATACTGCTCAACCGTCCCGTGGTATTGCCCTTGATAGATGTGCGCGTTCAAGAAGTTGCCAACGAAGATTCGGGTCCGGCAGATGGCCATGGACGGCACGAGCGCCTTGCTCAGCTGCAGCGGGTCGAGGGTGTCGAGATGGAACACCGCGACATCCGCCCTCCCGTCGGGCGGGTAGTCCTCGCGGCGAAACACCGTTTTGTAGCCGGCCAGCGCCTCGTCGACATGGGTCGTGAACATGTCCACGCTGTCGCCGAGGTACAGGTGTGTGATGTTCCGCGCGCCGTCGGTGGTGACGTTGATCGTCACGAAGTCCGTCTTCTCCGTCACCATCGCGGCAGCCTCGTTTATCCCGGCCCGCACGGGCCCGTACGTCGCTTCACCCTTGGCCCCGACGTTCGCCGCGATCTCGTGATTGTGCCGGATGCTGTCCACATGCGCCGCGCCGGGCATGACGATCTTGGCCCCGCCGCTCGCGTAGGCGAACCGGTGTTTCTCGATCATGCCGGTACCGATGATGAGGTCCGATTCCATCACCGTCCGGTTCAGTCGTATCGAGGTGCCGTAGGAATTCGTGCCCAGGTCGACGACGTCCTCGGAGAAGCTGTCATGGTTGCGCACCGCATACCGCCGCACGACATCCGCTCCCAGCTTCAGCCCCATCTCTTCGTCCGTCATCGGCTGATGCGAGCCCATGGCGCAGATCAGACGCACGCGCTCGTTCGGGATGCCCGCCGCTTGGATCGTGTCCAGCACCGGCGGCAGAATCCGGTAGGTCGGGGTCAACCGGGACAGATCGTCGAAGAGTATCGCGATCTGTTTCCTGCCTCGGATTAGGTCCGCCAGTGTCCGTTTCGAGCCCTTGTAGGGAAAGGGCTGCCGTAGGGCTTTGGCCAACTCCGTATCCGTCAGGCACGGCGCGGCCGGCAGGAAGTACTCGCGGATGTCCCAACTGTCCGGAAACGGGTACAGTTCCTTCTGCCCCCGCGTCTTCCAGTCGTGCGATTCGACCGTGATGGTTTGCGTGAGTGTCATGTCGGGAACTTGCTCGAGAACTTGCCGCCAATTCACACCGGGCCCATTCGCCGTGTTTGTCCCTCGCTGTTCTGAACCTGTGGTTGACAGGGTCTCTGCTTGCTGATTCCCACGGAGACGTGTATTTCCAGACGGGGCACCGCGATCATAGCGCTCGCAGGAAGGCTTTGAGGTCGTCAAACGTGTTGTGATCCAGTTGCCAGTACCCAGCTTCAGCTGCTTCTCCAAGCCTCAGCCAAGGTTTCTTCTGTGCAGCCAGATAGGCGTGCGCCCGGGCCTTGTCGAGATTGGCGGGCAACTCACCGGCCGCTTCCACGCAGGTTAAGTACTGCTGGACACACGGCATCACCGGATCGTCCTGAACGGACTTGAGACAAATCGTCTCAATCATTCCCGGCGTGCTTGCATCGGGAAGGATCACAGCACACGTACGTGGCGTGTCCTCTGCAAACACGAACGGCTCCTTCGGAACCGGAAGGCCTGCCTGCCTCAGCGCATGCGTCACGCTCTGGAACGCTCCCGTCGGGTTCTTCTCCACGTCTCGCACAATTCCAACGGTTTCCACCGCGTCAAAACGGGCCATATTCCTGACGGCTTTAACAGCCGAAGCCAATTGTGTGGTGCCCCTGAAATCCATCACTTGGACACCTGGTAGACCGAGCTGCGCAACCAACACCTCGAAGAACTTCTTGGCGTCTTTGCCTTCGACCAGGAGCAGCCTCTTTGTGTCCCCTTCAATTCGCATCTGTTCGGGCATCACCGCACCTCAATCTCTTGTTCCACGGCCGCACCCAAAGAGTCCTGGTCGTATGATATTGCCCTGATCTCATCGCCTTTGCGGTCAAGGCGATGTAGCCGAAAGTCGTAAACGTCATCGCCGGCGAATGATCGATGGGCCGCTTTGATGCATTCCCAACTGTGTGTTGTGGCAAAGACTTGCGTGTTGCTCCTTCGGGCCAACCGGGCAAGCGCGTTCCATATCTTGCCAAGAACAGAGTAATGAAAGCCGTTCTCGACTTCATCTACGAGAAGGAATCCGTTCGGAGCATTCGCGATTGCCAGCGCCATGGTTAGCAGACGCCCTACACCCGCTCCCATCATCGGTGTGGGCACAAGCTCGCCAATGCCAGTATCGCCGTAGACCATAGACTCACCAGCTTGGGCTAATACAGACAGCTCCTTCAGTCGCGGTTCGATAATGCGCAGGATCCGGGTGATCTCCTCTTGCTCCCGCTTCCGAGCCAGGTTGCTGAAGCGCTCCGCGTTTTCCTTGTGGTTCGGAGCAACACCGCCGGCGCTTACAAAGATGCCTGTTCCCGGGAAGGGGTCTTCCGCTTGAGGTCGGTCCATCTTGATCTCTTTGCCTTCAATGAAGGCACGAGATGTCCGACTTTTTCCTCCGGCGTTCTCATACTCAAGTCGCAGCTCGTATGAATCCGGGGTGGTGGCGACATAACCCGTGTCGCCCATTTGTTCGGGTGGAACGACTTTGGCGTTCTGTGGTTCTTCGAACCGGATTCGCAGGCTGTGCTTTCCCCCTTGCTCATCCTTGCTTGCCAACTCTATCGTGGCGTCCATGTTCTTGTCGCGGAACAGCCATCCCCATACCGCAGCGGCATCGGGCGCAAACTGTAGCAGGCCACGCTTTGCGTTCAGAGTGAAAGGAAGCGAAGGATTATGGCAGCCAATGTGAAGAAAGAGGGCCTCGAGAACAGCCGTCTTGCCGACATTGTTCGTACCCGTCAGCAGGTTCACCCGTTCCAAAGGATCCAGCGTCAGGGAGCGGAAGCAGCGAAAATCATTGATCGAAAAGCTTGTGAACATGGCTCTTGCCCTTCGCTTTGTATGACGACGCGATCGAATCCTGTCTTCCTGGTTGCGAAACAATCCAAGGTTCCCCCAGAAGATATGTGCAGATGAAGACTATGTCAAATACACAGGGCGGCTGTGCCGCGGCTACTCCGGCCGGACCTTCAGGCCGCCCGGCGCATCGGGCAGCGTTTCCGGGCGGGGTCCGTACTGGGGAAGGAGCCTGCCGAACTCGTGAGCGCCGAGGTCGGGTGCGGCGCCGTTGAAGTCCGTGTTGATTCCCGGCAGCACGCACCCGCGATCGACGGCGGGCGAGCCGGCGCTGAGCCGCAGATCGTTCGCGGCGACGGGATAGCGGTTCGTGCTGCAGGTCGGCACCGCGACGGGCTTGGCGAAGACGCCGGCCACCTCCTGCGTGATGACCAGTCCGTTCGGCTCCAGCCCGGTGGCGTCGCGGAAGGCGGCGATCGTGTTGTGGGCCGTTTCGTTCCAATAGGCGAACTTGGTGGTGGTCATCCAGCCGTTGTGGTCGAAATCGGCCCAGCGCATGGGGCAGGTGATCTCGACGGCGTAGTACGCCGGCAGGCCGATCAGCAGGTTGTTGCGCGCGGTGAAATAGTGCGCAGGGCCCTCGCTCGACCAGACGCGGAACGCGACATTGCTTTTCACCACGGTGTTGTGCAGCAGCACGCCGCCGGAGGTGCGGTGCGGCCCGAGACGCCAGTCGGGCTCGCCCTCATTGGTCGGCGTGAGATGCAGTTTGAAGGTCTCGTGGTCCACGTTGTAGAGCGCGTTGTGCAACGCGTAGTTCGGCCCGCCGCGGCTCGGCTGGAAGCTGATGCCGAGGCTGACGTTCGTGATGCGGTTGCGGTACGCGCGCACGTTGTGCTCGGAGAAGTCCAGTTCGATCCCGTCGTCGCGGCATTCGGAGATGTCGTTGTTGTGGATGTCGATCGCGCGGATCGGCCACGGCGCGCGCGTGCAGACCCCGTCCTTGTAGTTGCGGATCCGGTTGTAACAGATGATGTGCCCGACGCCCGCGAGCTCGATTCCGCGGTACTCGCCGCCTGCGCTGTCGGGCCACGGCACGCCGCCGTCCAACTCGTTGTCCGACACGAGAATCCGTTCCTGCGCGCCCGAATCGCCGAACACGCCCGTGTTCGCGTTCTCGAGGCTGCAGCGCCGGATGACGACATCCTTGCCCGCGATCACGCGGATGCCGTACCGGACATTGCGGACGGTGAGGCGCTCGATGTAGATGTGGCTCAGGCCGAAGGCGATGATGCCGTACTCGCCCGCCGGATCTTCCACGACGGCTTCGCCGTCGCCGGCGCCCCGCCAAACGATCGGCGCATTGCTCGTCCCGCTTGTCTGCAGGTGCACGGGGCCGGTGTACGTGCCGGCGTGCACCCGGAACAGGTCGCCGGACTGTGCGGCGGCCGCCGCGGCCGCAAAGCCCAGGAACGGGTCCGACTCGCTCCCGGAACCGCCGCCGCTGCCGGGCGCCACGTGCAGCGTGCGCAGGGGCGCCGGCGGCTCCGGCTCCGCGCGGGTCGCCTGCACGAACGTCTGCTCCGTGCCGCCGCCGTCAGGATCGACCAGCGTCAGCTTCACCTCGTACGAGGTGCCCGGCTCGAGATAGAGCAGGCTGCCCGCGTGAATCGTCTGGCCGGCGGGCGGCGCGCGGTCCTCAAGCGCTTCGGACTCCACCCGGAACAGCGGCATGGCGTCCAGCCAGTTCGTATCGCCCGCCTTCCGGACCTGCACGTCGACGCGGGCGTTCGCGTTCGTGTCCCCGCCAATGAACCAGCGGACGCCGAGACAATGGAACGTGGGCTCCTCCAACACGAGCTGCACGGGGCTCGCCGCGTCCTGCGCGAGCGAAGGCATGACACTCGCGACCACGAGCAGCATCGCGATGAGATGGAAGAATGGCAGAGCCGGAGAATGGAAGGATGGAAGGATGGAAGAATGGGTGCCTGTGGGGCAGGAGGAGGCGTCTGGTCTATGGATTGCGCGCATGACGTCTTGTGCCGCTCGCCTGACGCCCCCAACTATAGCGCATGGCACGGGCCGTTGAAAGGCCGCACTTGGCGGAGGAAGGACTGGACGCCGAATGCGCGAGGCACAAGTCTTTTCCGGCATCCGCCTTCGCCGGGCCTACGGCGGACACGGTCCGGCATCGCCGTTCGAAAAGGTCTTTTCGAACGGCTGCGCCTACACCTCGGAATAGGCCTTGATGAAGGCGATCAGTTCATCGACCTGCGCGAAGGCCAGCCCGGTGACGGTGTCCGCCGCGCCGTAGTAGACGGCGATTCGCCCGGTGGGCGGGTCGCACAGCGCCGCGCAGGGGAAGACCACGTTCGGCGTGTCGCCGACGCATTCATACGGAGTCTGGGGCGAGAGCAGATAGGGGTGTGTCCGGTACAGGACGTTCCAGGGCTGCTCGATGTCGAGCAGCGCCGCGCCCATGCTGTAGACGAACCCGTTGCAGGAGAGCAGCACGCCGTGGTAGATCAACAGCCAGCCCTCGGTCGTCTCGATCGGGATGGGGCCGGGCCCGATCTTGATGCCCTGCCACCCGCCCCGCGTCTTCATGACCACGCGGTGCTTGCCCCAGTAGCACATGTCCGGGCTTTCGCTGTAGAAGATGTCGCCGAACGGCGTGTGGCCCCGGTCGCTTGGGCGGCTGAGCATGGCGAAGTTGCCGCCGATCTTGCGTGGGAACAGCACCCCGTTGCGGTTATAGGGGAGGAACGCGTTCTCGAGCTGATGGAACGACTCGAAGTCCTGGGTCCAGGCGACCCCGATCGTCGGGCCGTGATAGTCGTTGCACCAGGTCACGTAGTAGCGGTCGTCGATCAGGCACACGCGCGGGTCATACCCGTACAGGGACGGCCCGATTTCCGATTCCTCGCACGAGAAGGAGATGGGGTCGGGCTCGATCTGCCACTGGATCCCGTCCGCGCTGCGGCCCTTGTGCAGGTGGCAGGTGCGTGTCTTGTCATCGCACCGGAACACGCCCATGAACGAGCCCTTGAACGGGATGGCGGCGCTGTTGAAGATGCTGTTCGAGCTCGGGATCAGGTCGCGCGGGATGATCGGGTTCTTGCTGTAGCGCCAGACCGGGTCGCTGCAGCCCTTGGGCCGCTCCTCCCATGGGATGTTGGGCAGTTCCGGGCCGAGAATCGTCTGCTTCGCTGCGCTCATGGTGTGACCTCCCTGTCTAATGATTCTTCCGCCAAAATGATTCTCTTCTTCGTCTCGCGCCGCGCCGTAGTCCCAATGGGACGAAGGCGGGTTGTCCTACTCTTCGTCTGAATCCCCGTACGGCTTGGGACCGATTCATCGGTCGCCTCGGCCGGCGTGGAAGCCGGCCGTCCAACAGATTCATCCATGTGTTTCGCCCGTCATCCCCACGGCTACACCGTCAGCTCTCGAAACAACTGGTCCCGCCGGATCGGGACTTTCGTACGCCCCGCCACCACCTGCCCCTTCTCTCGGCGGCCGGGCATGAGGATCCACCTTCCGGCCCGGCGGAAGATGGCCAGGTCGCCGTTCGGCCGGATCGAAGTTGTGCCAACCGTGACCGGTGCGTTGAGATACGCGCCGATCACGTGGCCGTTCTTATCCAACCACAGTCTGGCCCCGCGGTTTGCCTGCACCCCGAGTTTGACGCGGACGCCCGAGGCCAGGTCGGTAAAGGCGATTTCATCGCGATCCCCTTCATTGACGATGGTGTACGCCGTGCAGCGGCGATAGGCGATGGGGTAGACCAGGATGTTGGATTGGCCCGGCTGCTCGGCAACGCGGCAGACCCTTTCCCGGACGCCCGCCTGTTTCATCGCCAAGCGATACAGCGCCGCCGTCGCCTCCATGTTGCCGCCCAGTTCCACGGGGACCGGGCACAGGACCAGCGTGCCGCGCCCGACCGCATGACACACCACGCGGTTCTCGCCCGACCGGCTCAGCACCGCCTTGTCGACCGCCGTCGCGGGCCAGTGCCGGCCGACGGCATTGTGCAGATCGATGTCGAACACCCGGTTGCCGATCCGGAGCCGTTCGACGGTGCAGGCCTTCTCGATGCAGGCGGGAAGTCCGAGCGGGCGGAGCCGATCGGCCGGCCGCCAGTATTCGTCGAAGGCCGCAGCGCCGGAGAGCAGTACCGTCTTGCCTTTCTTGAGCCAGGCGATGAGCTGCTGCCAGGCCGCCTCGGACACCATCTGGGCCGCCGGAAAGACGATCAGCTTCGGGTCGCCGATCTGGGCGGCGTTGTCCGGCCGGAACGTATGTTCCAGGACCATATGCGACTGGGCCTTGGCGTAGTAGTGCAGCGCGACGATACTGTTGTGCACGGCGCCGGCGGCCGCCGTGTTGTCGGCGGAGAAGTAGTAGGCCGACGGGTGCACCGTCAGCGTCTCGATCGCATCCTCGTCGCGGCCGAGCAGCCGCGGGGCCGTTTTCTCCTCGATCCACGCCAGCAGCCGGGTCCGCTCCAGGTGCGGGCGGTCCGTGTGATCGGCCCTGAACAGGCCGAGCCCGAGCTCCTGCAGCGGGATCATGTACGGGTCGCAGTGCGCCTGCCACTGGAGCCAGTTCCCGAACGTGTAGAGCAGCTTGCGCTCGAGCAGGTCGGCGGCGTCCCGGTCGTCGAGCCGCGGCAGGCCGCGCGTGTCGGCGTAGGGGTAGACGCCCAGCTCCTGGCCGCAGCACGGGAGCCCGCGCACGCGGTTGAGGCAATATTCGCTGAACACGACCGCGTCCCGGTGCCATTGATGCCAGTTGACCATGTCGAAGTTGCCGCGGTACGCCTCGTATTGCTGGGATGGAATACGCAGCGATTCGTCGCGGCCAATCATGAAGAGCATGTCCGGATCGCGCGACTTGACCGCGCGCCGGATGTCGGCTACCCAGCCGCTGAACGATTCGCGCGCGAAGGCGTAGAAGTCGGTGATGACGGCGTAGGCGTGATAGCCCTGGGACTTGGAGTCGTAGCCGCGCTGGAACTGCGCATCGTCGGGCAGGTCCGCGTCGGCGAAGGACGGCACCTGCTCGCTCGTCACGCCCCAGGCGTCGCGCAGGCCGGTGATATCGTTGCGGTAGCGCCGCTTCAGCCACTTCGTCCAGTTCTTCCGTTCGTGCGGGTCGCCCGACGGGCGGGCGGGCCGCCAGAGCCCGGCCATGGAATAGGACGGCTCGTTGATGGCGTCCACCTGCACGTTCGGCCAGCCGGCGTACCGCCGGGCGAACGAGGCAAACGCGGTTACCGTGCGCGTGCGCATCGCCGGGTTGTGGATCGGGCACTGCTCGCGGTCCCAGTGGTTCATCACGAACGCGCCCAGCACGAACTGAACCGGCATGCCGTGCCGCGCCGCGGTGAGGAAGAGCGCGTCCAGCGAGCGCAGGCCGCGCTCGCGGATCCGGCCCGTATCGTCGTAGAACGCCTCCATCCCCTGCCACACGCCCGTGCGCAGGATGTTCAGCCCGGCGTGCCGCAGTTCCTTGAGATCCGCGTCGCACTGGTCCGCGTTCAGGCCCAGATAGCTGTCGCGGTAGATGTCGGTCGGGAAATAGTTGGTCCCGTGCATGGCGAACGGCTTGCCGTTCCGCAGGCAGAAGTCGGTCGACTTGCGCACGTCGATCCGGATCGGCGCGAATGCCTTCAGCCGCCGGGCGATCGACTTGTCGGATACCTTGTAGAACCCGGTCCGCGATTCGGCCAGAACCTGGCCGTCCACGAAGGCGGTGCCCGTCACGCGGTAGAAGCCTTCCGGCAGCCCCTGCAGCTCGCGCGTGCGCCGGAGCGGTCTTGCGCCGAGCGTCAGATTCTCCAGCCGAAACGCACGGACACGCGCGCCCGAGTCCACCTCGTCGATCTGGATTTCCACGTCGAACCGCGCGGCGGCCGGCGCCCGAGCCGCGAGCCAGCCGAGTTCGATGCCTATCCCGGGTGTCTCGTCTTCGCGGTACCGGGCGAATGGCGTGAAGGTCCGGAACCGAATCCGCGCCTGCAGACCGGTTCGGATCATGCCCGCCAGCAGCTCGAGCCCCGCGCGGCTCGCGTAGAAGCCGGGGTCGGCCGGGACGAAATTGAGGAAGATCAGGCTGCCCCTCTCGAAATGGTCGACCCGCGATATGGGCACGGCGACCAGCCGGCCGGCGGCGTCGCGCCACCCGCACGCCCGCTCGAGCTGCGCGTCCTGCACCGGCGCCGCCCAGCGCCCGCCGGGCGGGTCGGTCTTCGATACGAGATGGTAGTAGCCGGAGCACGTTTCCTGCATCGCCGGCAGCCGCCCGGCGGCGGACAGCTCCGCCAGGAACCCGTAGCGCGGGCTGAGCAGCTCAAACCGCATGGCCGTGTCGACGGGGCCGGTCGGCGCCCAGGCGTCGACGACGCCGAGCGCGTGCAGCGCGTCGTGCGTCGGACCCAGCAGACGGCATGCGCCTTTCACCACCGTATACGGCTTCGTGAACGGTTCCGGCCCGATAGTCAACACGATGCCGCCCGCGCGATAGTACGCCAGCAGATGCCGCCAGCCGTCCTCCGGATAGCACGGCCCCAGCGTGTTGACGAGCAGGTCCAGCCCGTCGAGCTGCCCGTGACGCAACCCATCCGCATCGATCGGGACCGGCTTCAGATCGCGACCCGCGCGCGCCACCGCGCGCCGAACCGTACTCACGCGCGGGAGACAGGGGCCGTGCCGGCTGAACAGGATTCCGATGCTTCTCATCAGGAGCCTCCGTCGTCTGCGTTGCGGGTGGGCATCATAGCGTGTGGCGGCGCCAATGCCAAGCGTTTCGAAGCCTGTTGAAACGGGCGCCTCGCAGGCCCGGCGGAAGGAGGGAAAGAGGGAAGGATGGAAAGAGGGAAGGGTGGAAGAATGGAAGAGTGGAAGAGTGGAAGGGTGGAAGAGTGGAAGAGTGGAAGAGTGGAAGAGTGGAAGAGTGGAAGAGTGGAAGGGTGGAAGGGTGGAAGGGTGGAAGGGTGGAAGGGTGGAAGGGTGGAAGAATGGAAGGGTGGAAGAATGGAAGAATGGACGGGTCGGATGAAGGAAGCCTGTCTTCCATGCTTCCAATCTTCCATCCTTCCATAGACCCCGTCAAATGTGTATACTGTGACTGGTGAAAACGTCCTTACCACACGTGTACGTGGCCGCGCTCTGGCTGGGCGCCGGCGCCGTGCTGGCCGCTCCGCCGGATCGGCCGGGCATCGACTACGTCGTGCCCGCCGCCCAGCAGCCGTACCACGCCGCCACGAACGTGATCTGGTACGATTCCTTCGACTCAGGCTCCGTCACCAACGTCTACTGCGAGTACGGCAACGACGAGGGCGACTACGTCCCCGTTTCGTACGAGGCGTTTGGCGGGACCGGCTACTGCATGCGCGCGCGCTGGCAGGTCGGCGAGGTCGGCGCCGGCGATCTGAAGGTCGTGTTCGGCGATTCGCCCGTCTACTCCGCCAAACGGCTAAGGCCCGGCGAGAAGTTCCAGGAGCTCTACTGGCGCATGTACGTCAAGTACCAGCGCGGCTGGACGGGCAACCCGGCCAAGCTCTCGCGCGCGACGAGCTTTGCCGAAAGCAACTGGTCGCAGGCCATGATCGCGCACGTCTGGGGCGGCGGCGATAGGCTCGTGCTCGATCCGGCCAGCGGCATCAATGCCGCCTCCCAGCTCGTGACCACCCAGTACAACGACTTCGACAACCTGTCCTGGCTCGGGATCCGAAGCGGCACGTTCCCCATCCACACAACGGCCGAGTCCGGGCAGTGGATCTGCGTCGAGGCCCGCGCCAAGCTGAACACGCCCGGCAACGCGGACGGCATCTTCACGCTCTGGATCGACGGCGTGGTCGACGCGCACGGCAGCGGGCTGAACTGGATCAAGTCCTGGCAGGAGAAGGGGCTCAACGCCGTGTTCCACGCCAACTACTGGAACTCCGGCTCGCCCGTGGAGCAGGAACGCTACATCGACGATTTCGTGATCGCCACCGAACCGATCGGCCCGGCACGCTGCCCGGTGAACCCGACCGTGGTCAAGACCGCCTTCTCCGACCCGGACGGCGGCGATTCGCAATCCGCCTTCCGCGTGCAGGTAGCCGCCGACAGCGCCGGATCCGACGTGGTCTGGGATACCGGCACACGGCTGAGCGTGGGGGATGCGGTGGTGGTCGACGCGGCAAACGGCACCTTCAGCGGCAGCCTCGCCGGTCGCACGGCGCTCGAGCCCGCCACGCACTACTTCGCACGTGTGTGCACGCGGGATGCCGCCTCGAACTGGTCCGACTGGTCCGCGTGGCGCGGCGTGCTCATGACCCAGGCCGCCGGGCCCGACGCCAACCCGCCGGGCGAACCCACCGCGTTGCGGGTGGAGCCGGCGCCGTGAGGCGAGCCTTGAGTTCTTCGTTGGGTCTCTCCCCTGCTCAGCCGCCTGCGGCGGCTGAGCAGGGGGGAAAGAAAGGCGGACGGCCGGCGGTGCGGCAGAAGTCTCATTCCCCCCACGGGGCGAGCCCGTGGGGGCCTGCGAGTTGCACGCCGTGCGGACGGAAGGTGCCGGTCACGGCCCGGCGGAGCCCCTGCGACTGAGGCCTGATATGTCCCGCACGGCTTGATGGCTCCGGTGCAGCGGAATGGCGGTCACAGGTAATCCCGATACCCCTCGCCGAGATAGCGTTCCAACAGCAGGTGCACTTCTTTCCGGTAGTCCCGCACCGGGGCCCGCAAGCCGGGAAATTCCGCCGCGTCCTGCGCGAGAATGGCCTCGAGCATCGCCTGATATTGCCGGCTCTTCTCGGGAAACTCGTACTTGCAGTAGAGATCGAGATAGACGCACAGCTTGCCTTTGCAGGCCGGGCAGTTGCCCACGACGGGGAACAGTTCTTCGATCCGCTCGACGTATCCGCTCAGCCGCCAGGGCACGCTGTGCCGCAGGAGCGGGAGCAGCTGCGAGAACGCCTGCATCCCCGCACTCGCGTGTCGGAACGGATGCGGCTCCTCTTCAAACCGAGCGTCGATGTGCCGCAGAATCACCGCGTGGTCTTTCATGTGCTTCTGTCGCCTCCGCTGCGCCGGCATACGCGCGCGTTCATGAGGAGCCGGTGCCGTTGCGGGACCGCCCCGCAACCGCGGCACGGGTTGGCGTGGACTCCCCCGAAAGCCGCTATGCGACGCTATTCTGAAGACCTATCCATACGGGCGGGGGAATGCCAGCTTTTCCACGCCGGTTTCTCGCGCAATTCCGGCAGTTTGACGCCTGCGGACGCTACTGTTGCCCGCTCGCCACACTGGAGCAGGCCGCGGCGCCGCGCGCGGCAGCAATTCTCATTATGGCGTTGCGTCCGTTTGTAGTGAGCCCCGTAAGGGGCGTTCCCGGGGCATGAGGCGTGTACGGACAGCCCTTACGGGCTTGACTACGAACGCATTTCACCGGGGCGCCGCCATAATGAGAATCGCGCCGCGCGCGGATCGAAGGCTTGACGCCGGCCGGCGCGGTTCGGTACACTCTATGCCCATTAGCCCGGTGGGTTGAACCAAAGCAGACGGCAGGCGTTCGGGTTCCGTTCTAGCCCTGGGGCCGGAACTTCAGGTTGAACAACGTGGCATGGCTGGGCAGCAGGAAAAGGAGTGGCGCATGCGAAAAGGTTTGTTGGCTGTCGGGTTGATTGTGGTTCTGGCGACGCAGGCGATGGGGCAGGGGTTCGGGCTGCAGATCGCGGATACCGCGAAGGAAGGCGAAGCGGGCGACGTCACGGCCGCGGCCGGCGTGATGGTCGGGCAGGACGTCATGTTCATCGGCGGTCGGGGCATGTACTCGGTCGCGCCCAACCTGCGCGCGTTCATTGACGCGGGCATTATCCGGATCGGTGGGCTCGATAGCGATGCTGAGTCCGACATCGATTTCGATTCAGGCTTCGGCATTGCCGGCGGCGTGCTGTTCGTGCTTCCGTTCGATCTGCCGGTAGACGCGGCGCTGCGCGCCACCGTCTACAAGCCGATCTTCCCGGACGCGAGCGGCTCCGAGAGCTGGGACGGCGTCAGCATCGACTACTCGCTGAGCATCATCGGCGCCAACGTGGCCGGCGTCGTGAGCTATGACCTGCCGATGCTCGATGGGCTCACGCTCTACGGCACGGCCGGCATCAATGTGCTGCGCGCCGAGTTCGAGTGGTCGGCTTCCGCCGACTTCGGGTTCGGATGGGGCGGCGTCAGCTATAGCGATTCCGTCTCCGAGACGGAGACCGGCGGGCTGCTCGGGGCGGGCGCCCTCTACGCGGTGAACGACCAGATCAGCTTCTACGGCGAGGTGACCTCGTACGTCGGGACCGACTATCTCGATACCGTCGGTGTCGGCGCGGGCGGGCGGCTCACGTTCTAGGGCAGATTGATACACAGCGAAGGCTGTTGAAGAAACGGGCTGTCCGGCTTGCCGGACAGCCCGTTCTATTTTCACCGGCAACGGGTCCCTCAACGAGCCCCGCGCCCCTCTTAAAGCGCTCGTTGCGGGAATCGTGGATTGCCACGCCGCTCGGCACCTCGTATTCCGTCCGAGAGTGTTGCGGCGTGGCAATCCTTTCGATTCCCGCAACAGCGTGCGCAAGCCAGCGATGTCAATCGCTGCCCAAAGACATTTCCTGCTCGCTTTTCGCGCCTCTTTCGCGACCTTTGGCGGGCAACGTCTCCTCGGCCCAAACGGCATTCGTCCGGCTCGCTCGGCGCTACGCGCGAAGCTCCGCCGCCAGCCGCGCGGCGGCGTCGAGCAGGATGCCGACGTCGACGGAATAGGAAATGTACCGCACGCCCGCCTTTGTCCATTTGCGGGCGTTGGCGACGGTGTCCACAAACGTGCCGACCGCTACACCCGCTGCACGCGCCCGGCGCACCGCCTGTTTCATTCGGCGCACGACCTTCGGATCGTCGACCTGCCCGGGCACGCCGCAGGATTGGGAGAGGTCGTAGGGGCCCAGAAAGACGACATCCACGCCCTTGACGGCCAGAATATCGGGCAGATTCCGGATGCCGTCCAACCCTTCCACGTGCACGATAACCAATGTCTCACGATTGGCCGCCTTGAAATATGCCGCCCGGTCCATGGCCGAATAGTCCGCTGCCCGCACAAACCGGCACACGCCGCGATCTCCAGCCGGGTGGTACTTGGCCGCGCGCACGGCCCGCTCCGCGTCGTCGGCGCACGAAACATGCGGGATCTGAACGCCCTGCGCGCCGATGTCCAGCGCGCGGAGTACCCGGCTCGCGTTGTTCGCCGCCACGCGGATGACGGGCGTGATGCCCGCCGCCTCCGCGGCACGAACATGGTTCTGGGCGGTCTCGATCGAAAGCGGGCCGTGTTCCAGATCGATGATCACAAAGTCGAAACCCGCGTGCGCAAAGACTTCCACCGCCGCCGGGTCCGCCAGCTTCATGAACGGGCCGAGTACCGTCCGGCCCGCGCGGAGTCTCTTCTTGAGAACGTTTGTCTTCATGACGGGGCCTCTCTGTTCAGAGTCAGAAGTCGAAGGTCAAAGGTCCGAAGGTCGAAGGTCCACGTGCCGCGCGGGTTCTGTCGTGATCGCCCCGGCTGACGTTAGACGGCCCTCCACGCCGGCCGCTTGAACCGACGGACCTGGGCGTTCGCGGCGCGGGTGGAACCGCGCCCCTATATTCGGTTCCGGATAACGCCCGTTCGAACGTACTCGCATCGGACAGCGCTTCGTACGAACCCGGCGATGCAATCCCTGACCTTTGACTTTCGGACCTTTGACCTTCGCCTTTCAGACCTTTGACCTTTCCGCCTCACCATACCGTTCCAACGCCCCTTGATCAACCTCGATCCCCAGCCCCGGCCTGTCCGGAACGGCGACACGGCCGTTCTGCGCGCGAAAGGCCGGCTGCGTGAGTTCGTCACGCAACGAGTTCTCGGTCCGGTCGAATTCCAGCCACGGGTCACGTTCCTCGAGGCGGCCGGGCACGACGTCCAGGTTGCCGAGCAGGTGCAGGGCCGCGGCCATGGCGATGCCTGTCCCCCAGCAGTGCGGCGCCAGCTCGACGCCGAACGTGTAGGCCATGTCCGCGATTTTCTTGGTTTCGGTCAAGCCGCCCGCGGCGCAGATATCCGGCTGCGCGATGTCCACGCAACGGCCGTTGAACAGCCGCAGAAACCCCGCTCGGCGCGCTTCGCATTCACCGGCGGCGATCGGGATCGCGGTCTTTCGCCGCAATTCCGCATAGCCGTCGCAGTCGTCCGGCGAAAGCGGTTCCTCGAACCATGCGATCCCGTGCGGCGCCGCGCGCCGCGCGAGGTCCGCCGCTTCAACTCCGGAAAACGCGTGGTTCGCGTCGATCATCAGCGCCGCGTTCGGGCCCAGCGCCTCGCGGACCGCCCGCACGTTCGCGTGATCGTGTTCCACGCCGAGCCCGACCTTCATCTTGACGGCGTCGAAACCCGCCGCACGGTGCGCCGCCGCCTCCGCGGCGAGGGCCGCCGGAAGATCCGCGCATTCCCGGAAATACAGACCCGTCGCGTAAGCCCTGACCGATTCGCGTTTCCGGCCCCCCAGCAGAACGCTCACGGGCTGATCGAGCAGCTTGCCCTTCAAGTCCCACAACGCCACGTCCAGCGCGCTGAGCGCGCCGAGCAGCACGCCCTGCCTCGCGAAATCGAACGACCGCCGGAACATCGCCTGCCAGAGCGTTTCCTGCTCAAGCGGATCGCGGCCCAGAAGCAGGGGCGCAAGAAAGTCTATGCCCGCCCGAACCACCCCGGCCGGCCCGTAGCCTTCCCCCCAGCCGAACGCGCCGCCCTGCGCGGTCACTTTCACCAGGCACACGCGGCGCTCGGCATACTCCCACTGCGCGAAACGGAAACGCTCCGCCAGCCGGTGGCGCAGGACGAACGTGTTGACCTTCTCGATGCGGCTCACGGCCTGTCAGCTCCCGTCCGCGGCATCCGCCGCCTCCTGGGGTCGATAAGCTATACAAAGTCTAGCGATAGTATACATGATACACTCTTTGCGTCAAGGAGAAAACGGCGCGCGCACCGCCGCGCGGGCGCGTACGGTGGCGCAACGGGCCGCGGGATCGCCTGGGCTTGCGTGCCGCGCGGTTTTCTGCCACCATGCCCGGCGTGGCGCTCCCACCCACGTCACGCGACCCGTGTTCGGAGCGGCAGGACGACGCAGATGATTCCGTGGCGGCAATGGCGTGCCGTCCCAATGGAGGGCTGCCTGTCCGCCCGCGGCGGAAGGCTGTGCCGAGCCGCTCTCACGGGCAAGTCCAGGGCTGGTGGGCGGCTCGGCGCAGCCTCAGCGCTCACGTTGAGCCTGTCGAAAAAGCCCGCGGCCGGCACGTCGAAGATCGCCCGCGGCGGAGAGGCCGGCCCTCCATAAGGCAAGGACGCTACCTGTGGTGAATTTGGAGGGCGAGCGTCTCGCGAGCCGTCTGGGGGCACCGGGCGGCTCTTTTTCGACCAACACATTGGGGAGCACTGAGGGCACGCGGGGAGGCCGATACATGCAGGTACGCTGTCATTTTGTGGACGTTCCCACCGGCGATTGCACGGTACTCGAGCTCGGCGGCGAGACGGTGGTCGTGGACTGCGGCAAGCAGCGCGACGGGGGCGGGCAATGCCTGGTCGGCTATCTCGGCCGGCTGGGGGTGACCCGGATCGATCTGTTGGTGATCACCCACGCGCACTGGGACCACTTCGAGGGCGCGCTCGACCTGGCGGATGCCGGGATGGCGGTGTCTGAGTTGTGGACGAGCTGTGTCGACCCCAAGCCCGGCGATGCGCGCGCAACCGAGAAGGAGATGGCCGGCTACCAAGCCACGCTGGACAGGCTCATCGCCGCCGGCGCGACGCATCGGCGCCCCGCCGCCGGCGAGCGCCGCGCATTCGGCGAGGCGGCCTTCAGCATTCTCTCCCCCGCGGAATCTGTAAACCGGGACGATGAACGGCTAATCCACGACGGGTGCATGGTGGTGTGTCTGGAGAACGGCGCCGATAAGATCATCATTGCCTCGGACGCTTCGCCCAAGGCGCAGCAGCGCATCGTCGAGAGCGGAATCGATGTGAGTGGCACCACGATCTACCGCTGCGCACATCACGGCGGTTTGAACGAGGCCAACCCCGTTTTCCTGGCGGCGATGGGCAAACAGATGACGGTGATCATCTCCACGCGTCCGAAGGCGATGACCCAGAAGGGCGTACCGAGCCCCACGCCGGAAGCGCTGGCGCGCTACGCGGAGTATGCCGCCGCCGTCCGGATCACCGGGGCCGAGGGCGGCATCGTGCTGCCGGCGTGAAAGCCGCATTCACACCGTTTCTGCCCGCGAAAATGCGCGAAAAACGCGCCAAATGCAATGGGCGGTGTCGGTGACAGTGCAGCAACTTTGAACTGTTTGCGCCGCGTCATCGTTTGTCGTGAGCGCCTCCTTGTGACGGCGCAAACAACTCAAAGTTGCTGCGACGGCATTTCCCTGTAATATTCCACCGCTTCCCGGTAATACGGAATGAAGGGCAAGAGGCGGCACCCGCTGCGCCGCCCGGTCAGTCCGTTAGAATCGAACGATTCATCGCTCTGTTGCCGCCTTTCGCTGTGCGCGGTGCTGCAAGCGCGTGACGATTGGAGCTACGCGTGAAGAACTCGTCTTTGCATCTGACAGCCGGATCGCTCCGTGCCTGGGTCGTGACAGGCCTGGCGGGGGGATCGCTCCTCTGCCTGCCGCTCCCATGTCCCGCCGCCGAGCACAGGACCGGCAACTTGCAGGCTCTCCGCGTGCCGGTGGTGGTGGAAGCGGGCTTCTGGGCGCGGCCGGCGGACACGGTCGTGGTTGCGGAAATCCCGCCGCAATCGCCGTTGGGCCGGGTCTCCAGGCAAGGTTTGGCCAACGGCTCGTCCCTGCGCGTGGTTCAGGTGGCCGGCGAGACGCCAGTGCCCAGCCGCCCCCGCTTCGACGCTTCGGGCCGGCTGGGCCGGATCGCCTTTCGGCTGGACCAGCCGATTCCGGCACTTGCGTCCGCGCGATACTGGATTGTACTGAACGGCACGCCGTCCGGCATTCCCGCGCCCGGCGGCAGGGGCGCGGGTGCCGCCGAACTCCCGTGGCCCGAGGTGGACTCCCAGCTCATGCGCGAACGCAACGGGGACTTCGAAGCCGGGGGCCCCAAACCGGCAGGTTGGTCCCTGCACCGCGCCGCGCTCAGCACCGAAGATCCGCACGGCGGCTCGCGCTGCGTGAAGCTGGCGTACGACGGGTCCGACGAAACCTCCTCCAAGGCGTCCATCAACTCCGCCACGTTCCCGTTGCTTCCGAATTGCCGCTACACGCTCCGATTCTGGGCGCGCGGCGAGAAGCGGTCCCGTGACGGCAGTATGCCGGTTGCCAGTCTTACCTTTCTCGATGCCGATGGGCAGACGGTCAAGACGAAGCCGTACCGCGCGCATTTCGGCGCGAAACAACCCGGCACCCACTGGCGTCAGTACGCGCTGAGCGAATCGACCCCGCCGGAGACCCGGTTCGGGCGAATCAGCATTTCGATGTGGCGCGCATCCGGCACGATGTGGATCGACGATGTGGAAGTGCTGGAGCCGGTCTCGGCGCGGGTGGCCCCGCCCGCGGTCCGGGTGGGCGCGCGGAATGAAAACTGAAGAATGAAGAATGAAAAATGAGGAATGGTCTGTGCGACACGAAGAGGGGAGTTGACGGCATGAGAACAACGACTTGCGCGATGGTCGGCTTGACGATGGTGTACGCCACCGGATTGTATGCGGCATCGGGTGACGACCTGCGCCTGTTCGATTTCGGCACATCCAAGAGCGCGCTCATGGCCGGGTTCGAGCCGGTGACCCGCAAGACCGCCTACGCCGCGGAGCAGGGCTACGGCTGGCAGGAAACGCAGGGGCTGCGCGAGCTCGAGGCGGGCGGCAAGAAACAGCCCGGCGCGCCGGACGCGCTGATGGGCGACTACATCCACTCGAACGGCCGGGATTTCATCATCGATCTGCCCGCCGGGGCCTATCGAGTGGTCGCCTACGTCGATGGCTACCAGTTGCACGGCCGCGTGCGGTTCCAGGGCTACCGCATCAAGGCGAACGGCAAGGAAGTCGCGCGTCTGGACTGGACGCACAAGCAGTTCCTGACCGAAGAGTACTTCTTCAAAGACTGGGATCGAGACTTCGATCCCGCCGATTGCGTCTGGGCGCGCTGGGTGGAGGACCTGCATCGCACGGAGGTGTTCGACGTGGCGCCCGTCAAGGGGCAGGTGCGCCTGACCTTCAGCTCCGGCATGCAGATCTTCGGGCTCATTGTCTATCCGGCCGCCAAGGAGGACGCGGCACGACAGGCGATCCGGCAGGTGGACGAGCACCGGAAGCAGGAGTTCTACTCGACGTTCTTCGCGCGCGAGATTCCGGAGCCGGAGCCGCTGCCGCCGTTGACGCCCGCGGAGCGCGAGCGCGGGTATCTGGTGTACGCGCGGCACATCTTCGAGGGCATCGGCTACAACTCGGCGCCGAAACGGGAAGAGATCAACCGGCCGCTCGCCATGTTCGCCGCGCGCGGCGAATACGAGACGGTGACCTTCACGGTCTTGCCGCTGGCCGGGCCCGCGGAACTCGCCGTCACCGTCGGCGACCTGCGTGCCAACGGGGCGGTGATCCCGGCCTCCGCGCTGAAGCTCGACTATCTGCGCTACCGCTGGCAGCCGGGCGGCGCCGGGGTGAAACCGCGCGGCATGATTCTGGTGCCGGGCACGGCGGTGAAGACAGCGGCCGGCGTGAACCGCCGGTTTTACCTGACGGTCCGAGTGCCGGACGATGCCAAACCCGGGGTCTACAGGGGGGCTGTCCGCATTGCGGCCGCGGGCCGGCCGCCGACGGATCTGCCGGTGCAGCTGCGGGTGCTGCCCCTGACGCTGCCGCGCATCACGGAGACGGGACTGTCCGCGGGGTACTACTACTATTCGCCGCGCGGCACGTTCTGCTACGACCGCATGAACAACGAGAAGGACCCCGAAGCCGAGCGCTGGCTGGAACGCGACTTGCGCCTGATGCAGGCGTTCAACCTCAACGGGTTTCAGGCCGACTCCCGCGGAACCTACACGATCCTGGACTACGACAAGCTGGCGGCCGGCGATCCGGCCGCGGTCGATTTCTCACTGCTCGATCGCGACCTCGCCGTCTGCCGCCGCGTCGGGTTCGACGGGGTCGGCATGATCTTCGTCCAGAATGTCCACAACGCGATGCTCAAGCAG
Source organism: Kiritimatiellia bacterium (assembly GCA_016929905.1). Taxonomy (GTDB): domain Bacteria; phylum Verrucomicrobiota; class Kiritimatiellia; order JAFGHX01; family JAFGHX01; genus JAFGHX01. Next base: position 37,949 of record JAFGHX010000442.1, on the reverse strand, counting down.
AACATGAAGCTGGGGTCCGAGGCGTACGGCGCCCGGGTCCGGAATTTCTTCAAGCTGTTCGGCAACCACGTGCGGGAGCAGGGCGGCCCGGAACTGCTCGCGTGGCTGACCGACGAGGTGCGGGAAACGGGTTTGAACAGCTGGAACCTGAACCACGACGACACGCTCAGGTACTGTCAGCTGCTGCGCAACGGCGGCGGCAACGCCATCCGCACCACCCTCACGCTCATGGGGGACCGCGGGGGCAGCAAAGACTACACCGACCTGGTGCCGGCCTGCGACGTGACGCAGACCCATTTCTGGGACAAGTCCGAGAAATTGATCGAGACGGCCAACGAAGGCGGGCACGAGCTGTGGAGCTACAATTCGGGCAGCAGCCGCTACAGTTGGGGGCTGCAGATCTACCGCCTGAACGGGAAGGGCCGCTGGCAGTGGCACTACTACACGCACGTGGACCGTCCGTACAATCCCGTGACCGGTTCGTTCTACCAGAAGGTCTACTACACGCCGAGCGGCCACTTCGTCTCGCCGGATCTGGTCGAGGCGCGGGAGGGACTGGACGACTATCGCTACATCTGGCTGCTGGAACAGGCCGTGAAGAAGGGCGGCAGCGCCGCGGCGCGCGCGAACGGGGAGAAGGCGTTGGCCGACGTGCGCAGCCTGCCGCCGTACGGCATCAAGCTGGCCGGCGGCGCCGAGATCGGCGGCGCCGCCAAGGCGATCCTGCCTTCGCAGGAGGATTACGACCGGCTGCGCTGGCGGATCGCGCAGGCGCTCGAGAGAATGAAGAATGAATAAGGAGTCCACTCGAAGAACCCGGCTCGCGAGGAGACGCTGTCTCAGAACCCGACTCGCACGCCGCCACACGCCTTACGGCGTTAACTACAAACGGCATATCTGGTGGTTTCTGCCGCTTGTCGTTAAGCCCGTAAGGGCTGTTCCCCGGTTTTGGGACAGTCTCAGGACGCTCGCCCTTCCCCAGCATGTTGTATCAACGGGAGGGCGAGCGTCCTCGCGAGCCGCTTCTTGGAACGAGCTCAGTCATGGACGCTGAACCGCGAGGAGTGCAACGATGAAACGGTGCGTATGTCTCATAATCGTGATGAGCGGGATCGCTTCCGCGGGGTTCGCCGCGGTCGAGACATCGCGCATCACGCCGGCGCGGATCGTGATCCCGCCGCGGATCGACGGGCGGCTCGACGACGCGGCGTGGGAGCAGGCCGCCGTGGTCGAAAACATCCGGCCCAACAGGAGCGCCGGCCAGAACACGACCGTACGGCTCGCGTACGACGACGCGAACCTGTACGCGGGCTGGACCTGTTATGAGGCACGCATGGACGAGCGCGTCACCGCATGCTGCAGGACGCGCGACGCCGGCTGGGGTGACGACGATGTCGAGGTCTACCTCCAGCCGAATCCGCCCGACGGCCCCGTCTTCGAGATCGTGGTCAACGCCGCCAACGTTGTCCTGGATGTCCGCTACACGGACCCGAAACGCAACGGCGACAGAAAATGGGATTGCGCCCTGCGCAGCGCCGTGTCGCAACGCGAGGACGCCTGGTGCGTCGAGATGGCGATCCCATGGGCCGATCTCGAGTTGAGCGGGTCGGCCGGGCCGAGCATGGGTTTCAATCTCTGCCGCTGGCAGCCCATCCTGGCCGGGGTCAGCAGTCACTGGGCGTTGCCCGGCCACCCGAAATTCATCGAGTTCCTCGGCCGCTTGGAGGGGTTGGATCTGGACTTCAGCGCCTACAGCGTGCGTGCCGACAGCCCGCGGCTGCGCGAAGGGTTGTGCTACGGCGCGAACGAAATACCGGTTGTGCTTCGTAACACCGGGTCGGCCCCGCGCAAGCTGCGGGTCGAGGGCCGGTCCGCCTATCCCGACGGATCGCCGATGCTCGCGCCGGCTGCCGTCCAGCGCATCGAGCTCCCTGCCGGCGGCGAGGCGGAAGTGGTGCTGACGATCCCCGCCACCGAACCCGCCGGCGTGGCGCGCGGGCAGGTCCAGGTGTGCGACGCGCAGACCGACCGGGTCCTGCATCAGATCACGCGCTGGGCGCCCGTTCCCGAGACGCTGCTTTTCGTCAAGCCGGCCAGGCGCTATCTCTATGCCGGCGACGAAGAATTGGCGCTGAATCTGTACGGCCTGATCGGCGAGGCGAGCCTGCCCGGCTACCGCATCCGCATCACCGCGCCCGGCGCAGACGGCATGCCGCTGATCCGCACCCTCATGCTGGCGAGCCGCAATGCGACCGTCCCGCTCGCCGCGCAGAGCCTGCCGTTGGGCGACAGCGAGATCGAGTTCGCCGTCCAGGCGGTTGGCACGGGCAAGGTGCTCGAGAGGGTCACGACAAAGGTCGTGCGCTTGACCGGGCCGTTCGACCCGTGAACGGATCCAGGGCCAACCGGCCGCCGCGCCGGCCCGTAAGGTCTGCAAACGACACCGCAGGGGGCCCGGCGTTAAGCAATTAACTAATTAAACAATTAATTAATTGTTTAATTGCTTGAGTCTGGAAGGAAAGACGGGGATGGCTCGACGTTCTCGAGAAAGGCGCTGGCTTCCCTGCGCGACTGTGGGCTAATATCGTGGCATGAACAAGCCGGTGGCGCTCATCGTCTTTGTGGTTCTATCGGCCTGCGGTGTGTGGCACGCTTTGGATCAGTACGCGTCTCTGCCGGACAGGATTCCGCGCGACGGCTCTTCTACTCTTCACCCGATGCCCATGCCCTTCAGCGCATCGAGGCTCTTGCGGCACACGTCGAAGCCGAGCCCGTCCTTGCCGCCTTCCTCCACCACGTACCACTCGGGCTTGTGGAGCGTATCGCACAGGCGGAAGATCTTTGTCCAGTCGGCCTTGCCTTCGCCGAGCGCGGCGCCGGGCTCGCGGTCATAGTCTTTCAGGTGCAGGGATCGCGCGCGGCCGGGGAACCGCTCGAGCATGGCGATCGGGTCGCCGCCGCCGTTGGCGCAGTTGCCGATGTCGAGTTGCATGATGACGTCGTCATTCGTCTGGCCGAACAGGAGCTCCCAGGCCGTCTTTCCGTCGAACCGCTCGAAATCGAACCCGTGCGCGTGATAGCCCGTCGCCATGCCCAGCGGCTTCAGCTTCTCCGACACGCCGTTGAGGATGTCGGCCAGTTCCCGGATGGAGTCCACGGCGCTCATGCGTCCCTTGTCCGCGGCGATGATCAGGAAGGTGTTGCCCAGCGCCTGGTTCAAGTCGATGGTGCGCGCGAGGTTGTCGCCCAGCAGTGCGCCGGTCTGCAGGTGGATCCCGCAGCAGCGCAGGCCGTTGTCATCGAACATCTTGCGCAGATCCGTCCCGTTCCGGCCCATCCACTCCGTCGTGTCGCCGGCATAGCCCCACGGCTCCGCGCCGGCATAGCCCATCTCGGCCACGGCCTTGAGTGTGGCGGGCAGGTCATTCTTGCACTCCCCGCGTACAGAGAACAGCTGCAGCGCCACCGGTGTCTTCTTCGTATCCTCAGTCATGGCTTCTCCTTCACATATTACTTCCGCGGTTCGGGTCTGCCAGGCGTGCCCGGTACTCCTTCTCGATGTCCTCCATCATCATGTCGTACATGGGCGTGCCGGGCAGGACGCAGCGTGCTTCGATCGGCTCGCCGGCCGCCACTCTGAAGATGTCCTCCAGGTAGGCTTCGGCATCGAGGCCCTGGCGGCGCGGGTCCAGGTAATGCCCGTACAGGTGCAGGGAATCGTTGATATCCACGTAACAGCCGCGCTGGACAGGCACTCCGAGCGCCTCTTCCAGTCCTCTGCGCACCTCCTCGTGCAGGCCTTCGGTGACGCCGTAGATGTTGCAGGGCACGGCCTTGAGATGGTCCCGGGAGCGCCAGTGCCCATTGACGTTGAGCACGTAGCCCCCGCCGCCCGCCTCATTCTGCAGCCGGAACCAGAACCGCTGCAGGCAGGGCGAGTGATAGCTGGCCCACTTGAACGGGCCCATCTGTTCGTCGTTGTGGTCCCATCGGGGGTCCCAGGTGATACACTGGGCCGAACGGCTTGTGGGGTTCTTCTTCAGGTTGCCGATGACGGACTTGATCTGGTTGATCGTTCGGAGTTCGCCGTTGAAGTCGAAATAGGGATAGGCGCGCATGCGCTGGCTGTACATGTAGTTCCAGCGTTCGTCGCCTTTGATCTCGTCGAATGTCCCCGCCTTCATTTTTTCGGCCACGGCGGCCGGGGCGATCATCCACCCGTCTTTGACGCCCTCGATTTCGGCCTTGTAATCACCGAACCCCATCCAGCCGCCGAGGTAGTGCTTGTGGAAGCGCGGTTCGCCGAACGGTTCCTCGATATGCATGACGACGGTGCCCTCGAGGCTGGGAAAACTCTGATACGCGCCGTCCGCGCCGGTCGGGTCGTAGTGGGTGTGGATCTCCTGGCCAAGCCCCATCAGGGCCATGGTCGTGTCTTCCCACACCTCGGGCAGGGTTCGCCGCACCACGTGAATCGTGGGGTAGTGCCGCTCCGACGGCTCGGAGAAAGAGATCTTGCCCTGCCTGCGCTGCTCGTAGGTGTACGCCCGGGCCACGCGCCGCGCCTCCCGGAAGGTCTCCACCGGCCCTTTGTCCGCCAGCATGTCTTTCACGACGCTCATCGTCTTGTCTCCTCCGTGCAGCCTGCCGGCCGCGGCAGAAGGTTTCAGGTGTCAGTGTTCAGGTGTCAGTGTTCAGGATCAGCAATCCGGCCTGACACCTGACACTCCGTCTGTCGCATCCGGCGCCTTACTCTTCCCGACGCCGGTCCACGCCGCCCGTCGAACCGAATCCGCCTTCGCCCCGCTGTGTTTCGGAGAGCGCATCGGCTTCTTCGATTGCCACACGGATGACCGGTTTGACGACCATCTGCGCGATCCGCATGCCTTTCTCGACCTCGAACGGCTCGCGTCCGAGATTGATGAGGATCACGCAGACCTCGCCGCGGTATCCCTCGTCGATCGTGCCCGGCGTGTTCAGAACGGTTACCTGCCGCTTGGCGGCCAGTCCGCTGCGCGGCCGCACCTGGGCTTCGGTCCCGGGCGGCAGTTCGATGGAGATGCCGGTTTTGACCGTTCTGGATTCGCCCGGCGGAATCGCCATGCGTTCGTTGGCGAACAGGTCCGCGCCGGCATCGCCGGGATGTGCGTACTGCGGCAGCGTGGCGTCTTCCGTCAGCCTTTTTACTCGCAGGATCATGTCATCACGTTTCTCGACAAAGTCTACGCCAAAGAGTAAGACAAAGAGAGTCTGACCGGTGCGTTCGCGCGATTTGACCTGCACAGGCTACCAAACGGCGCGAATGTTGTACAGGGGATACCATGTCCATACGTGCACTCGTCATTGGGGCCCTGCTCGCGTTGCTGCTCGCGGTGGGCGGTCATTTCAACGACGCCTACATGGGCCAGACGTCGATGGTAGGCAACCACTTTCCGGTCTCGGTGATGGGGGTGTTGGTTCTGCTTGTGCTGCTGGTGAATCCGGTGCTGCATTGGATCCGGCCACAGCTCCAGTTCCGGGCCGCGGAACTGGGCGTGATGGTTGCTCTGCCGTTCGCCGTATGCGTGGTGCCCGGGATGGGCTTTCTGCGGGCGTTCACCCAGGTGTTGACGCTGCCGATGCACTACGAGAAGGCCATGCACTCGTGGCAGGAAAACCAGTTGCTTTCGTACGTACCGCCGAGCCTGTTGCCGAACGGCGGGGCGGACAGCGAGGAAGTCGTGGGCGGCTACCTCAGAGGGATGGGCGCGGAGGGCGGGCACATCGGACTCGGGAAGATTCCGTGGCGGGCCTGGCGCGCGCCGCTGCTGAACTGGATTCCGCTCTTTCTTGCCTTGATGATCGGGCTGATCGGGCTGTCCCTGGTCCTGCACAGGCAGTGGGTGTCGCATGAACACCTCGTGTATCCGGTGGCCCGCTTTGTTCAGCTTCTCTCGGGCGGCTCGGCGCCGGCACGCGGGGAGGGTACGGAGGGCGCGGCCGGCCCTGCCGACGGCGCGCACGCCCAGCCGCCGGTTCTGCGAAGCCGGCTCTTCTGGTGGGGGCTGGCCCCGGTTCTCTGTGTTCGCCTCATCAACGGACTGCAGGCCTGGTTCCCGCGGTTCGACCCTATTCCCCACGCCGTGAACCTGCGTCCGCTGCGGGAGCTGTTTCCGCTGCTTGCATCCACGCCGGGCAGCAACGAACTGTTTTACTCGACGGTCTACTTTTCGGTGGTTGCCTTCGCGTACTTTCTGCCCTCGGACATCTCGTTCAGCCTGGGGATGGCGGGGATCTTCTGTGGCCTCTTCTCCGCTGCCTTCCTCGTCGCCGGCGTCACGATCGGCGGTTCCTATCTGGGCGCCTGGGACCACAGCGCGCCGGGTGTAGGCGCGTACCTGGCGCTGGCGATTCTGATTGTCTACAACGGCAGGGCATACTACGGGCGCGTGCTGCGCGCGGCCGTTGCGGCGTGGCGCCCGGCTCCCGATCCCGAACCCTCGGCGGTCTGGGGCATGCGCCTATTCGTTCTGATGACGGCGCTGGCCGTCGTCATGATGGTGCACATGGGGGTCGCCCTGCCGTTCGCCCTGTTGCTGACGGCGCTGCTGATCGTCACCTACACGGTGATGAGCCGCGTCTGTGCGGAGACCGGCCTGTTCTTCATGCAAAGCAACTGGTACGCGTCGGGCGTTCTGTTGGGTGTGTTCGGGGCGACGGCGATCGGCCCTCAGATCCTTGTTGTGATGACGTTGATCACGGTGATCCTCTGCCGCAATCCGCGGGAGTGCATGATGCCGTTCATCGTCAACGCGCTTCGCATTGCCGAAGACACGGGCGTCCGGAAAGGGCGGCTGGCGCTGATCATGGGCGGCGTGCTGGTGGCGGGGCTTGCCGCGGGGCTGACCGTGGTGCTGTGGCTGCAGTACGACAGGGGTGTGAGCTTCGCGGACGGCTATGCCACGAACTGGGTTCCGAAATCGACTTTCTTCCTGATGGACACGCATGTGCAGGAATTGAAGGCGGACGGGGCCCTGGAGCAGTCGCTCGAGCTGTCGGACTGGGCGCGGCTGGCGGCCATTCGGCCGAACGGGCGGTACGTGGGCTTTCTGTTGGCGGGATTCGGGCTGTTCACGCTCTGCGCGCTGATACGGCGTCGCTTTTCCCGATGGCCGTTGCATCCGGTGATCTTCCTGGTCGCGTTCACCTCCCCGGGCCGCCTGTTTGCGGCCAGTTTCCTGATCGGCTGGCTGATCAAGGCCGCGATTGTCCGGTTCGGCGGCGGCGGGGTCTACCGCCGCGGCGTGCCGCTCATGGTGGGCGTGATTGCCGGCGACCTGATCGGGGGGCTGGTCTTCATGATTGCGGGCGCCGTCTACTACTTCATGACCGGCTTTGAGCCGGTGCGCTACTGGATTTTCCCGCAGTAGCCGCGTCCCCGCTCAGCCCGCGACCTCGCTCACGGGAAAAAAGCCCGACAAACTGCCGCTTCTCCCGTAATATCGCGGGGGGGAGGTGTAATACGGTATGGGGGAGGACTGCCGAATGGGCCCGGAAGAGCTCGACAGCCTGATCCGGAAGGTTCAGGACGGCGAGAACGAGTATTTCACCGAGATCGTCGCTGCCGTGCAGAAGGAGGTCCGCATCTTTCTCTCGGTGCACGCGAGTTCGGTGGACATGGTCGAAGAGGTATTGCAGGCGGCGCTGGTCACGAGCTACGAGAACATCCACAAGTACCAGTTGCGCGGCACGTTTCTCTCCTGGCTGAAGGGTATTGCCAAGAACCTGCTCCTGAAACACCTGCGCGAGCGGGAGCGGTACCTGGCGGTGGAACAACACGTACTGGAAGGGCTGCTGGTGAAGTCCGGTCTCGAATCGGCGGAACGTGCGGACGAGCACAGGGCGGAAGCCGAACAGCGTCTGCTGGTCTGTCTGGAGAAGCTGCCGGCGCGCTCGCGCGAACTGGTCCGGCGCAAGTACGTGGATCGCTCGCCCTTGCGCAAGCTGGCCGAGCTGTTCGAGAAATCGGAGAACTGGGTTGCCGTCACGCTGTTCAGGATCCGGGAGACATTGCGGCAGTGCATGATGGCGGGGGCGCCGCCGCCGCGGGAAACGCCATGAAGGACGAAGACTTTGCCATCTTGACGCAGGGCTTCCTGGACGGGACGCTGGACGCGCCCGGCCGCACGGCGCTGGAACTGGCGGTGCGCAGCGACGCCGTGCGGCGCGTTCAGTTCGAGGGGCAAGCGCGGCTTCACATCGAGCTGGCCGCCGCCGCGCGGCAGGACACGCGCGCGGAGGTGGAGCGGCGCGCGCGCCTCATTTTTGAGTGTGCGTCGGAAGAGCGGCGCGCGACGACGATCGTCTCCGTGGCCGAAGTGCTCGGCAAGCGCAGCGCGGGGCTGCCGGAGGAGCGGGCGGCCGGCGACACCGTTGTGCTGCGCGAACCCGCTCGGCCCGGCGCCGGGCCGAGCGGCGGCCGACGAGCCGGGCGCGTCGTGCCGTGGTTCTCGTGGCGGCGGGTCGCTGGCATGGCCGCCGCCGCCCTGGTGGCCGCGGCTGTTGTCAGCGGCGGGTACTGGGGCCTGGCCCGGCTCAAGAGGCCGTGGCGGTCGCGTGCGGTGGCGTGGAGCGCCGGCACGGGCACCCACATCCTGGCCGGCGCCGAGGTCACGACAGGTCCCGATACGCCGATGCGGGTCGCCTTGCGGGGGGGGGGTGCGGTCGTGCTCGATTCCGGCACGGCGATGGCGTTCCCGAAACGCACGCGCCGCGCCAGGTTCGTCTTGAAGCAGGGCTCCGCGCATTTCGACCTGCCCCCGCTGGACGGGGCGGCTCTCGTCGTGGCCACCGGTCGGGGCGAAGTGGAGGTGCGCGGCACCACGTTCTTTGTGAGCGCGGATGAACGACAGACCTCTGTCAGCCTCTTCGACGGCAAGACGGTGCTGCGGCGGGGGGCGCAATCCCTGGAGATGACGCCGCCGTCGAGCGCCGCGCTCGGCGAGAGCGGGCCCGCCCCCGCGGAGTCGATGCTGCATGAGGCCGCCAAGCGCACGGCCGAGACGCTCATTCGCCGGGCCTCGGGGCCGGGCGAGGACGTGCCGGTGGTATTGGATTTTTCCGATTACCGCCTGCTCGACCGTGAGTCCATAGCCACCGGCCGGTTCCGACTGGCCGTGGAGCGTACGGGGGAATCGTACGTGCGGCTGTATGGCGGCTCGTCGCTCCAGATCACGCGCGAGTTTCGGAGGGAATTCCAGCTTGTCTGGAAGTTCCGACTCGCGCCCGGCCGGCATCGCACCACCGGTAACGACGATTCCTCGACACGATTCGCCTTGGATATCCAGGCCAGGGGCCACGCTGTGGGGCACGAGCCTTCAGTCCTGGCCTGCACGGCAACAAACGGCAAGGGACGATGGGCCTGGCAGCCCGCGGCCGGCGGACCGGGGGAACAGCAACCGGCATGGACGGCCCAAACAGGGCTTGCGCCTTCCGATTGGCATACACTCGTTCTGATGGCGGAGCAGGGCTGCGCCAGGCTCTACGTTGACGGCGCCCGGGTTGGTGTCTTTTCCGTCGGGGAAGGCCTCCCGGCCGCGTTCGGCCTCCGGGTGAACGAAGGCGCTCTGGATGTCAACCGCGTGAGGATGGAGAGTATTCCTGAGGGGTGGTATGCGCAGAGCATGCGTGATGGTTGACGGCCTGCAGGAATCCCGGCGCGGCTCGGACAAAGGTCCGGACAGAGGATAGGACAAAGGCTTGCAGATGGGCGACATGTTCATCCTGACGGGACGGCGGATAGGTTTCGGGACCGCTGCGCCCGCCGCCGCGCTCCTACTCGCGACCGTCACCGGCGCCACCGCCGCGCCGGCGAGCTTCCGCGTACAGGGCGCGACGTGCCCGTATCCGGAATCCGAGACGCTGCCGCCCGCCTGGGACCGGCCGGCGGAAGCGGGGGCGCTGCCCGCGGTGCTTGCGGAATCTGCGCGGGCCAAGGGGTACGTCCTGTTCAGCAGGCATTATCAGGAGCTGATCTTTCCGCGCACGATTCCCGACGCGGCCGATGCCGGCGCACCGCTGCGCTGTTTCCTGGCACAGGGCGAGTTCGAGCCGCTCACCTTCAGCGTGCACGCTGTGCGCGAGTTGACGTCCGTGCGGGTCGAGGTGGACGATTTGCTCGATTCGGCGGGAAACAGAATTGCCGCCGGGAACATCGATGTCCGCGCGGTGCGCTATCATCCGAAGGCGCTGTCCGAGACGCGGAGCAAGGTGTATCCCAAGATTCTGGAGCGCCGCCCGGTCGAGCGCGTGGCGGCGGGCACGACGCGCCAGTTTTGGCTCACGGTCTTTGCGCCGGCCGATGCCGTGCCGGGGGTCTACACCTCGGCCGTCCGGTTCACGTGCGGCAACGCGGAGCCCGGTGCGCTGGCGCTGAACGTGCGCGTGCTTCCCTTCGAACTGCGCAAAGCCGACGTTTCGTTCGGCGTGTACTGGGCCGTCGACAAGCGCAGCAAAGGCCGGTACTGGGGTGAGAGCCGGGCAGCCGCGTTGGCGATGGTGAAGAAGCACATGATCCTGTTGCGCGATCACGGGCTGAACGGAATCGATCTGGGCATCTCCCCGAAGTTCACCAAGAGCGACGGCGTGGTCCACGCCGACTACGCCGAAGCCGGGCTGGGGCACAGCTGGATCTCGTATGCCGACTTCGTCCGCGCCGGGCTGGAGACCGGTTTGTTGTCGCGCGAGGTGCCCGTGTCGACCTTCACACCCTGGAGCATGCTCACCTACGGGATCCGGTACGCCCTGAGAAAGGAGGGCGACTACCCGTCCCTTGGGACGCTGGGGTCGTCGCGGGACAGATCAGGCTGGAAGTACCCGGGCTCAACACCCGACATGGACGCCGCGTTTCGGTGCGGCGTCCGTGAGCTGTTGCGGCTCGCGCGGGCGGAGCGCTGGCCGCCGCTCGTGCTCACGCCCATCGACGGCACAGGCAACAGCGAGGCCCACAAGCGGGCGGCCGCACATTTTCTGAAGTTGATCAAGGAGGAGGGCGGCACCAGCGGCGTCACGATCAACAGCCTGAACAAGACGAACGGCGAACGCCAGTACGACGACGCGGAGCGGCGCGCGATCGACCGGCACCTCGATGTGAGAATCTACGAGTGGGTGGACCGGGGCGTCGTGGAACGCACGGCACGCGCCGGCAAGACGCTCTGGCTCTACAACTGCGGCGCGGACGATTGGAGCATCGTGAACTGTCGCACGGCGTACGGGTTGCAGATACTCCGAACCGGGGCGCGAGGATACTACCAGTTCGCGTACCAATGGCCGGCGAGCGACGCCGATGACGCCTATCACGAGGCGGAGACGGGAGAGAACGGGCGATGGTACGCCTATCCGTCGCCCGACGGGCCGCTGCCCACGCTTGCGCTCGAAGGGATCCGGGAAGGCATTGACGATTATCGCTACGTGCTCACCTTGCGCGAGCTGATCTCGGAATGCCGCACCTGCGGCCATGCCGCGTTGCACGACGCCGCGGAACGGGCAGAACAAGTCGCGAACGACATCGTCTTCCAGCTCCCGTTACGGCGCGGCGTCAATTCGACACCGGCCAACACGGGTTTCGCCGCTCAGACGCCGGGCCCGACGTTCGACATCTGGCGCATGCAGATCGCGCGTGAGATCATGCGGCTGCAGGCCGCGCGGGCGGCGGTATGGCCGGCGGCCGCGCGAGGAGCACGGGAATCGCGGCTCGAGGATGGCGGATGGCGGATCGCCGCGTGCGGCACACGGCGGCCCGCGCCGCCAGCCGCCCTTGACAGACAGCCCAGCACGAGGTAAAATTGCATTATGCAAATTAGAAAACGGCAGGCAGGAGTGTGGGGGTGGCGTGTTGCGGTGGGCGCCTGGGCCGGGGCGCTGTGCTTCGCGGGGCCGCGCGAGCAGGCCCCGCAACCGTCCGGCAGCCGCGGCCAGGTTCACGCCGCGCATGGTTTCGAAGCGCCGGCCGTGCCGGCCGGTTGGGCGGGCGGATACGAGACGCCGATCGCCGTTGGGGCGGGCGACGGAGCGATGGGGAGCAAGGGGTTCCTGAAGGTCGGCCCGCATACGGGCAAGTGGGTCGGCGCGCGGCGCAACGTGAACTTCGTCGCGCAGGAGGACACCTGGCTCGGGTTCTCGGCCCGGAAGCCGGGCGGCGGGCGGGTTGAGGTGCAAATCAACGATACGAAGCGCAAGAAGAACGTGACCAAGTCCTTCTGGATGCCGTCCGACGGCTCCTGGGGCACGTTCCGGCTGGAGGTGAAGTTTCTCGGGATCGACCCGGGCACGCCGCTGACCGGCGCCGGCTTCTGGCTCCAGCGCAACGACAAGCGCGCGCCGATCGCGTTCGACCTGGACAATGTGGTGTTCGGGACGGGCACGGCGCTGGAACCGCCGCAACCCGCGCCGACGCCGTCCGCCGTGCTCGGGAAGGAGGGCGTGCGTCTGGCGTGGGCGCCGCCGCAGTCGGCGGCGGGAATCGCGGCTTTCCGCGTGTACCGCGGCCTGCACCCCGCGTTCGCGCGCGACGCGCGGCACCTTCTGTTGGAGGCCGCGAATCCATTTTGCGACGACAACGCCTTCGCGCACAACGGCGACTACTTCTACGCCGTACGCGCGGTGAATTTCGCCGGAAACGAGGGGACGGACACGGGCGCCGTGCGCATGCGAGTGGAATGAGCGGGGCACGGGCTTGTCGCCGGAAATCGCGTTTCGAGCGCGCGTTCGTAGAAGAGGCGTCGCGCCTCTTCCGCCGCGTCGGTCGCCCGGCGGGCCTGGCGAACGGCATTGGGGTGGGAATCGGTTCTGTCGGGTGTGCGGCGATTAACTCGAAGACGGGATCCGTATGGTCCGGCTGACGGACACAACGAGGCGGGAGGACTCATGATGAAGTGTTTATGCGGTGCGGTGTCGGTCTGTCTGGCGGGCGTGCTCACGGTCGCCGCGGAGGAGGGCTGCCGGATCACCCAGTCGACGGTGGACGGGGTGAAGCAGATCCTGCTGGAGAACGGCTATGTGCGGCTGCAGTTCGTTCCGGCCCGCGGCGGGGTGTGCACGAGCTTCCTCGACAAGCGCACGGGCACCGAATGGACGACGCCGAAGTCGGGCGGCGGCATGTTCGAGGACCACATCTGGCAGCAGAGCTACCGCCAGGGCGACTTCCACACGGCCGCCTACGTGCCGAAGATCGTGGCCGACTCCCCGGAGCGCGTGGTGCTCGAGCTGGCCGGCCAGGGCCGCACCGGCGACAACCAGTTCAACACCTTCAAGAAGAGCGTCTCGCTCGCGCGCGGCTCGGCGGCCGTGCGCGTGCACTACGAGTTCGACGTGGGGCACGATGCGATGAGCGAGAAGACGATCGGGCTCTGGTTCCACCATTCCATCGCGGTGCCGAACCAGAAGGTGGCGTACTACTACCCGCTCGAGGCGGGCGTCAAGACCTTGCTCTACGACCCGGCCATGCCGCCGGAGGAATACTGGGAGTACAACCCGACCCGCGGCTGGGTCGGGGCGGTCACCGGCAAGGGCGCGGGACTGGGCTGCGGCATGGAATACAAACGGCTGATGTGCTTCTATCAGTGGTTCGGCCAGAGCCTGGCCACCCTGGAGTGGATGTTCCGCAATGAGACGATCCCCAACGGGGAGAGCGTGAAGACGGATATTGTGTTTCATCCGTTCGCGGACCTCAAGTCCGTGGCCGGCGTCGGCGCCGGCGGCGTGGCGTCGCTTGACGTTCCGCCCGCGGGCGCCGCGGGCCGGCCTCTGGCGGCGCGGGCGGCCGTGGCGCTGAGCGATCCAGTGCAGAAGGGCAGGGTGGAGTGGAGCCTGCGGCGGCTGCCGGACCTGCTGTGGGCGCCGTTCAAGACGGATTCCCTCTCCACGGCGGAGCCGAAGACGCTCATGCTCGACGCCTCGTTTACGCCCGAGACCGACGGCCTGTACGCGGTGCAGGTGAAGGTGACCGATGGCGATGCGGTACTTGTAGAAGCGGAAAAGCCCGTCACCGTGGGGCAGGCGAAAGAGCCCTACGCGCTGGCGCCGCCCGAGAAGCGGATCGGCAACCCCGACGACCGGTTCGGCCAGCGCGCGTACAAGAAGGCCGATGTGGATCTGCCGCTGACGTTCAAGGTGGCCACCGAGCATGTGCCGTGGGCGAAACCCTACTACAAGGGGAAGGTCAACGCCTTGTTCCTGGTGCACGGCCACAACGCGCGGGAGGTGGTCGAACTCGCCCAGCGCATGGACCTGGATTTCGAAGCCCCGCTCATCGATTTTGGGGATCCCGCCTACGTCGGCGACGTCTACGGCAAGATCCGGCCGGCGATCCTGAACGACATGCTGAAGAAGGCGCTGAGCAAGGACGGCTACGACGTGATCGTGATCAGCGGCCTGAATTTCAAGCGACTGGACGAAGGCCTGCCCGATCTGCTGAAGAAGCAAATCGAGAAGGGCGTGGGGCTCGTCTTCATCGCGCCGTGGAACCGGAACATGCGTGAAGGGGCGGTCTATGACATGCTGCCGCTCGACATCGCCAAGAACCCCACCCCGTTCCGGGACGGCGGCGAATGGCAGGTCGCCGCGGATCATCCCGTCACGCGCGGCGTTCCGGTCGACGCCCTGCCGCAGACCGGCTTCTTCGGCCACGCGCCAGATGCTGTCAAGCCCGGCGCGCGCGTGTTTCTGAACGCACGGCGCGGGTCGAAGACGTATCCGCTCGGGATCCTGAGCGAGCAAGGCCGGCAGCGTACGGTGGTGTTCGCCTACCGTACGTCCCGGATCATGGCGGGGCACGGCGATTGCCTCACGCCCTTTATCCGCTATCCGCGCGAACGGTTTCGCTACTGGGAGTATCACCACGGCCTGCTGGCCAACGCGATCCTGTGGACGGCACACAAGGAGCCGGAGGTCGTGCTCGAGCAGGCGGTCGAGCCGGCGCAGCCGGCGTTCGGGCAGAGCCCGGTGACGGTGCGGGTGAAGGCGGCCGGGGCCGGCGCGTCGGCGCTCGGCAGCTCGACGCTCGAGCTCACGTTGCGCGATGCCTGGTGGCGCGTGGTCCAAGCCGGCAGCTTCACGCTGGACCCGCGGGCGGGCCGTGCGGAAATCGCGATGCCCATCACGCGGCCGCTACCGGTCGGGACCTACTTTGCGGACAGCATCCTGCGCGGCCAGGGCAAGTCCGTGGCCTGGGGCACGCTCGCGTTCCGCGTGGCGGGCGCGGAGCACATTGCCCGCGTGAAGCTGCCGCAGACGATCAACGTGTTCAAGACCGGCGACTCGGCCGCGGTGTCCGTCGAGGTGGCGAATGCCGGGCCCGGCGCGACGTTGACGGCGATGCTCGAGGACGGGCACGGCCGGGAAGTGGCTGCGCGCGACTATCCGGTGGCGCCGGGCGCGAGCGCGAAAGTGGACGTGTCCTTCGCCGTCGAGCACCCGCTCAGTACCGAGGGCCGGATTCGTGTCCTGCTGAAGCGCGCGGGGCAGGTTATCGACGAAGCCGACGCCGATTTCGCGACGCTGCCCGACCGGTTCGCGTCCCGAGTCTGGGACGACTACGAGATCATTCCGTGGGGTTCGCTCGGCGCGTATAACCAGGGCTACCTCATCCCGGCCATGGCCAAGGCGTGCAAGGAGGGCGGGATCTCGGTCTTGTACCCGAACGGCGGTTGGACGGGCGACGAGGACCTGCGCAACGAACACGAGTCCAGCCTGCGTGCGGGCTTCCGCACCATAGCCGTGGGGTTATGGGGGCGGGGGAGCTACCCCAAGGACTACGAGGGTGACCGGCGCAAGTACCAGGAGACCGGCGACAAGAAATACCTCGAGCGCCGGCCGTCGCTATCAGACCCGGCCTACAAGAAGGAAATGATCGAGAGTGTGCGGAAAAAGGTGGACCTGTTCAAGCGATTCAGCCCACTGGGCTGGATGTGGGGCGACGAACAGTCCGTGATCGGCCGGATTCCCGTGTTCGACTACGACTGGTCCGCACCCGCGCTGGCGGAGTTCCGGCAGTGGCTGGCGGCGCAGTACGGTTCGCTCGATGCGCTCAACAAGGAGTGGCGCACGAGCTATGCGGCGTGGGACGAGGTGCTGCCGCTGACCGGGTCCGAGGCTCGGAAGCAGAAGAACTATGCACCGTGGGCGGACCACCGCACGTTCATGGAGCGGTCCTACGCCGGGTTCTTCGCCATGCTGGACAAGGCGTTGAAGGACGTGTTCCCCGACAGCAAGACGGGACTGTCCGGCACGCAAGTGCCGTCGCCCTACAACGGGATCGACTGGTCGCAGTTCATGAAGATCTTCACCTACATGCAGCCCTATTACAACGAGGGGCAGGCGGAGATGATGGTCGCGTTTGCGCCCGGCGTGCCCCGGGCGCGGTGGAACGGGTATGGCAGCACACGTCAGGGGCCGGGTACCTGGGCTGATTTTCTGCAGGGCGACATGGGCCGGAGTTTCTTCGCACTGCGCTCGTACGTGAATCCGGACTTCACGTTGACCCGCTCCGGCAAGGACATGGGCGACAGCACCGAGCGGCTCAGAAAGGGGCTGGGTAGGCTCTGGAGCGGGGTGCGGCCGGATTTCGACCCGATCGGGATCCTCTACTCGCAGCGCTCGATCCAGGGCGGCTATCTTGCGGGCAAGGACTGGTGGCGCTCGCATCAGGCCTGGTTCAAGGCGCTCTACAGCCTGGGGTACAACCCGCGCTTCGTTCCCTACGAGGAACTGGAGCAGGGCCATGTGACCCCGGACCGGTACCGGGTGCTGATCCTGCCGATGACGTTCTGCGTCAGCCGCCAGCAGGCCGCGCGGATCCAGGAGTACGCCAACGCCGGCGGCTCGGTGCTGGCCGACTGCCTGGTCGGCGCGATGGACGGGCATTGCCAGATCGCGCAGCCCGGCATGCTCGATGCGCTGTTCGGGATCCGCCGTACCGGGTTCCGTGAAAAGGAGAAGCCGCAGGGCCAACTGGCGTTCCGGCCTGGCGCGGCGGTGGGGATCGACCTCGCGGGGCTGTCCAACACGACCACGCTGCCCGATGCCGACCTCGCGCTGGCCGGCGGAACGGCGCTGGGCGATCTGGCGGGCGTGCCCTACGCGGTCTTTCACCGCGCGGGCCGGGGCAAGACCGGCTACCTGAATATCGACATGACCACGTACCTCGCGATCGCCGGGCAGCCGGCCGGCGAGTTTTACCGGGAAATCGTGCGCCGGCTCATCGTCTGGGCCGGCGCCGGCGCGCCGGCCGTGGCCGTCGGCGCCCCCGATTTCGACGGCCGGATCTTCCGCCAGCGGGAGGGCAACAACTTCTACGTCGGCTACCTGCGCCCGCGTGAGGCGGACCAGGACTGGACCGTGCGGTTCGCCGGGCCGCCGCGGCATGTCTACGACATGCTGGCCGGCAAGTATCACGGCAAGGTGACGCAGGCGCCTTCGATGAAGTCGGGCAATTACGCCGATCTGTTCGCGCTGCTGCCGTACAAGGTGACGGGCATGTCGGTGACGCCCGCCGCGCAACGGGCGAAGCCCGGCCAGCGCGTGCCGATCGCCGTGGCTCTGGCGACCGAAGGGGGCTCGCCCTCGCGCCACGCCGCGCGCGTGACGGTCACCAGCCCCAAGGGAGAGGAGGTCAACTGCTACAGCATGAACCTGGCGCTGCCGGCGGGGAAGGGGACGTTCGACCTTCCGTTCGCGCTGAACGACCTGCCCGGCACCTGGCGCGTCGACGTGCGCGACGTGGTCACGGGCACGACCGGTACGACGACCCTCGAACTGGGCGGCTGACTCCTGCCCGGACCGCCGAACGAATAGGAGCGCTGGGCGCCGGCCGCACCTTGACGCGCAGCCGCCGGCGCGTTAGATTTGCAGTATGCAAATCGCATGAAGGTCGAAGGTGCAGGTGCGGAGGATCGGGCCCGGCCGATGCGCTTCTCCGCCTTCACTTGGGATCTGCCGCGTTGTCGGGTACCGCTTGCGAGGTATCCGTGGGTTAGGTCAAGCGCCGGAACGGCCGCGTTCCCTCCGAATGCCGTCTGCACGGCTGTCACGTTTGTATCCTGTTTGCGACATGCCGAAAGGAGAGCCCGATGCCACGCCTGACGCTCGCTTGTTTCCATGCGGCCGCCTGTGGGCTGCTTCTGTCCGTTGCTGCCCGCGGGCAGGTCCTGGTGTACGATTTCGGCACGGAGCAATCCGTGACGTACCCCGGCAGCACGAAGGTCACGCCGAAAGACGTATTCAGCGCGGAGCGGGGTTACGGCTTCGATTCGGCCGACGGGCTTCAGGCCTTCGACCGGGGCGGTTGGAAGAAGGAAGCGAAGAAGGGGAGCCGGCGCGGCCCGCAGCGTTCGACTTCGCGCATGACGGCCGACCTGATTGAGGGTGTGCGCGAGAACGCCTTCTCGGCCGCCATGCCGGACGGCGACTACACGGTGTGGCTGATCGCCTGCGACGCGAGCTGGACGCCGCCGTTGTTCGACGTTCACTCGGCCGGCCGCAAGCAGCTCGACGTGCGGATCCCGCGCAATCTGTTCGTGTACATGGAACCGTTCGAGACGCGGGCGGCGGGCGGGCGGCTGCGCGTGGAGTTCAAGGGCGCGCACGGCTGGATCGCCAGCGGGCTGGTGATCGGCAAGCCGGGGCGCGACCTGGACAAGGTCGTCGCGGCGCTCGAGCAGGAGAGCTTCTTCGAGACGCCGGAGGACGCGGGCAAGTGGAAGGAGGTGCCGCACAAACCCCGGCACGAACCGCCCGTTCTGACCGCGGCGGAACGGGCGCAGGGCTACGTGACGTTCGTACGGGACTGCACCGACCCCGCGTACCCGGCCTCGGTCCCGGCGCGCGCGGAGATCGGCGCACCCATCAAGACCTTTGCGACGCCCGGCGAGTTCGAGCCGGGCTCCTTTTGCGTCTACCCGGGCAAGGCGCTCGGGGCGGTCGCGGTGGAGCTGACGGATTTTGCCGGCGAAGACGGGCGGCGGATCAGCCGGGAGAATGTGAAGGTAGGGATCGTACGCTGCTGGCCCCAGCGCGGCGGCCGGGACGACACCTACCAAGTCATTCCGGAACTCATCGACCCGCCGCAGGGCCGTGCGTGCGTGGTGAAGGCGGGCGAGACGAAGCAGTGGTGGCTGACGGTGCACGTGCCCGAAGACGCCGCCGCGGGCCGCTATCGGGCCACGGTGACGGTCCGGCCGCAGCATGCGCCGGCCGCCAGCTTCGAGTGGCGGCTGCTGGTTCTGCCGTTCACACTCGCGCGGCCCGCCGACAAGCACTGGGGCATCTGGCCGGGGACCTACCCCCCGCTGCGCGGGCTGAGCGGGCCGGAACGGCGCGGGCGCAACACGCCGGACGAGATCGACCGCGTGGCGCGTGCGGAGATGAAGGATCTGGTCGAACACGGGTTCGACACGGTGTTGTTCACGCTCTATTTCGGCGTGAAAGAGAATCCGGACGGCAGCTTCACCTTCGGCAGCTCCAAGTTCGAGACGGCTCTCGAATATTTCCGGCTGCTCGGGCCCAGCGCGCAGGTGGTCTGTCTCATCGAATATCCGTGCCGCATGTTGGAGGAGAAGTATGCGGAGAAGGACAAGGAGCACGTGCCGGGCACATTCAGTCCGAAGGCGCGCCGGGCGGTCGTGGCGCTGGTGCGCCACGTACAGGAGGTGACGCGGAAACAGGGCTGGCCGAACGTGCTCTACTATCCCATCGACGAGCCGGGCAACAGCAAGACGAAGAACCGCTACCTGTTTGCCGAGAATGTGCTGGACCTGGTGCACGAGGTGCCCGGCTGCAAGACGGCCACGACCATCACGGCCGGCGGGGTGCAGCGGTTGGGCGAGCGGGTCGACGTCCGGATCTATGCCTATGGGCATTTCAACCGGGACAAGGTCGTTCGAGACGCCGAGCAGGGACACCCCTTCTGGTACTACAACAACGGCATCATGTACGGACACAGCACGCGCAGCAGCCGGACGTATACGGGGTTCGAATTCCTGCGCTCCGGCGCGACGACGGCGACCGGCTGGGGGTTTGCCGCCTACGACGCGAACCCGTACAACGACTTCGACGGCGGGCACAAGGACTGGAACGTCCTGTTGCCCGGGGTCGACACGCCGACGCCGACCCTCTACTGGGAGATGTGCCGCGAAGGTGTGGACGACTGCCGTTACGTGGCGACCCTCCAACAGCGCATCCGCGAGGCGAAAGCGAGCGGGCAGGCGGCGGCCGCCGCGCAGGCGGAACAGGTCCTCGCGCCGATACTGGACCCGGCCGCGCCGGGCATACGGGACCCGCGCCTGTTCGGCCGTTATCGCTGGCGGATCGCGCGCGAAATCCTGCGGCTGGCCGGCGCACAGGAGTATGCGCTGCCCTTCCCGCCCACGGCGGCCCGCGCGTCCGCTCAGGATACGCTCGGGCCCAACCTTGTCGCGAACCCGTCCTTCGAGGACGGGCCCGGCAAGAACGGCCTGCCCGGCGGGCTGTACAGCATTTCGGACAAGTACAGCGAGAGTGCCGGCGAGCCGTCGGGCGCGCTGGCCGTGACGGAGGAGGAGGCGCACTCGGGCCGTTATGCCCTGAAGTGGGATTTCGCCCGCGCGCACGGCAAGGGGGTCACCTACGGCGAGCGGCAGTGGTTGGTCGTCAACGTGAAGTTCGCCGACGACGTCGTGCGCGCACTGCGCGGCAAGCGCGTCAAGGTCGGCATGTGGGTCCGGCTCGGCGGCGGGTTCCAACTGCCCGGCATGCGGCTGAGACAGTTTGGCGGCGGGAAGTACCTGGCCGGCATCGCCTACGGCGGCGGGCTCGAGGACCAGGCCGTGTGGAACCGGTTCGAGGCCGAAGGGCGGATCCGGGACGACGTCGAGGGCATCGACATTCATCTCGCCTGCCGTGTGCCCTCCGAGGAAGCCGCGGCCAAAGCGTCCTCCTTCTACATCGACGACGTCTACCTGCACGCGTACGACGAGCCGCCGCTCAGCGTCACGACGCCGCTGGAGGAGTACCACGCCGGCGAGCGGATCGACTGGCGCGTCGCGGCGCCCGGCGGAGGCGCTGTCACCGTGGTGCTGGGCGGCAACGGCAAGGTCTGTGCGCGAGAGGAGGCACGCGTGAACGGCGACGGGGTGAGCGGGACATTCGACACCGCGGGCCTGAAACCCGGCCTGTACCGGGTGCAGGCGACGCTGGCGCCGGGGGCGGGGGGCAAACCGATCGACGCCTCGGAGGGCATCGTGCTCGCGCCCGACCCGTTCGCCTGGTAGCGGGAGGCCGACCCAGGACGAATCGTTCGGCCCGCGTGAGGGACCCCGCACCACGCCCGGCTCGAGACAGCCCCGCCCTTCCAGAGGGTTCGAGCGGTGTCTGCTCAAGGGCGAGGCTGTGCCGAGCCGCTTCAACCGCCGATCGCCGGCGTCACGAGCGAATCGTAAGACGGGCTTTCTCGGCCGAAGGCTGATCCGCACGCCATGGGCGCATCTTCGCCCCGTGGAGGACAGCCCGTTGCGCACAATCGTGAGCCGACGGGAAATGGGGACGGGCTGGAAAGCCCGTCCCACAGGGAATCGACAAAGCTCGCGGCCTGTCTGCCCGTGGCGGAACAGAGTCGCCGCCTGGTCATGTCCGGCACGGCAACGCCGCGCCGCGGGCTCCCCTGACATCCGGGCGAAGCCGCATCAGATATACTGCAGCACGAACATGGCCATCATGGCGGCGACGAACCACGCGATCGGCCGCAGAATCCGGATGGTGGCCGCGTAATCCTTTTCTCTTTTCGGTGCTACGATCATGGCCTGTTCCCTCCTCCGCCCGGCCGGAGCGCGCGCTGTTGTCCGGCGCCCGGCCGCTGGTCTTCCCGCGCGGCGCGGAAAGACCATCAGTAAATGAGGCTGCCGCTCTGCCGCAGGGCCCGTATCTCTTCTTCCGAGAGGCTCAGCGGATCGTCGAGCCGTTCGGTTTCCCGCGCTTGTGCGCGCAGGTCCTGAGTCTGCTGCCGGATATGCCCGGGGAGACCCTGCAGCTCCTCCGGGGCAAGTCCTTTCGGCCGAGGCGGCGGCTGCCGCGCCGGGCCGGGCGTTTCCGTCCGGCCGGCGGGCGTGGCCGGCGGCGGAAGCGGTGCGGGCCGCACGGCCGCGGTCCGCGGCAGGTCGGGAGCGGGGGCCGGCGCCTGCCGGCGCCGCGCGCGCGTGGCGTCCGCGAGCACGGCGAGCACGATGAAGACGACCACCAGCACGGCGAGCGGGCGTAGAACCCGCAGCGCGTTGGTGCAATCGGGCTTCCTGTCTCTGTCGATGATCATGCGCCGTAGTCCTCCCATTGCGTCCACTCGAATTCGTCCTGGATCGACGGATAGTGCGGCGGCGGGTCGACGGCGAACCGGGCGTCGTAGGTGTAGTGCTTGTAGTAACCGGTGTTCATCTGGCCCGTGTGCGGGTCGAACGTGCCGACCGCGCCGCGGTAATCCTGTACGATGCCGCCATAGACGGTGAGCATCCCGCGCGGGGGGCCGCTGGCGTAACCTTCCACGCCGAAACTGCCGTCCCGCCGTGTGGCGGTGAGCACGCCGGTCGCCATGATATGGGCCTGGATCTCGAGGTCGTCGGGACACGAAGGTTTCACCACGACGTTGCGCTTGGCCACCAGCCCCAGCGCGTCGCGGGAACCGGGATGGGTCCGCGGGTCGTCGGCGTAGGTGACGTGGCCCGTGATGTTGATGTCACGCTCGGCGACGATCGTGATGCGGCCCGCGAGCGTGCCGGCGATCGCGATGTCGCCATCCTCGCTCCCGGCTCCGTTGCGCACGTAGACCAGTTCGTTGTCGGCAATGCGCTTCGTGACCTGCGCCCAGCCCATCGCGGCGTTGGAGATCACGGCCGCTTCGCCGCTGAACACGAGTGTGGTGGCGCCCGTCACGATCAGGTCCGCCTCCTGCTCCAGTTCGCCGAAGTCGACGCCGGCCATGCTCCCGGCGGGGACACCCATCCCGAACCCGTTGTGAAAGAGGCAGGCGTTGGTGCTCCCGCCGTAGGTCGTGGCGGCGGAGGTGAGCGGCCCCCAGAACTCCGGGTCGCCGCCGAACCACATGTCGTTGTTCGCGTGGACCGCGCCGCGGAACTGCTCGCCGGCCTTGAAATAGATCTGCCGGTTGTCGTGCATCCACATCGCGAATTTCGCCCAGCTCAGGTTGCGGACCCCGCGCAGGACGACCTTGCGGCTGACCCCGTGGATCGTGCCGGTCGAGGTGATCATGTAGCTGCGGACGAGATCGGCGCCGCCGACGCTGGCGGAGACGCTCACGTTGGCGCCGTCCATGTACAGCCACCACTGCCCCACCGCCTTGCCCTGGGCATTGATCTGGTCGTTCCAGAACTGGACGCTCATGCCCGCGTCGGAAAAGGTATACGTGTTCTTGTTCTCGATCGGATAGGTTGTCCCGTCCACCGCCAGCCCGCTTTGGGTGCCGTTGCCTTTGGGCTTCAGCCGGACGAACGTCGCCGGGCCGGCATAGCCGGCGAAGTCCTCATGGCTGTCATCCCGCGTGATCATGGACCCGTCGGGCTTGACGAGAACGAACTCGTTGTCGGGGCTGTTGTTGGGGTTGACGTTCAGGCTGCCTGCCACGAGATGGCCGCCCGAGGGCGGGGAGACGGCAAACGCGTCGTTCGTGGCGATTGTGGCCACGTAGGCGCCCGCACCGACTGCGCCCTCGATGACCGCCGGGCCACGGCCGCCGGCGGCCAGGTAGGCGGCCGCATGTTCGGCGCCGCCCTCCGCCACGTGCAGCGCCTGCTCCACCCGCACGTTGTTGCGCGTGAAGATCAGTTGCGTGCCCGTCGCCATCAGCAGCGCGCCGGCAATCGCCGAGACGATCAGCACGAAACACAGCACGATCGTCAGGACCATTCCGGACTCGTTGTTGCCGGGTACACTCTGTGCGATCACGGCGGATCACCTCCCGAAAGATTGGCCCTGTCGCCGTCCGGTTTCTCATTCGTTCCGCAGGTTGACGACCTTCGTGACTTCCTGCGCCGCGTCGAACCGGCCTTCCTCCTTGGCGACACGGACGGTAATGGTCAGCAGCCGGCCGTCTTTTTCGAACGTGAGCGCGTCCACGCTTCGGCACAGCACCTGGCCGTACTCGTTGACGACACAGTCGTCGGTCAGCACGAAGCAGCCGGGAATGCCCGCGGTGCCCACGTAGTCGATACGATCGCTGCCGATTCGCACCGACGTGGCGGATCGAAGGCCGCCGTTCGTGCCGCCGCCGTACATCATCTTCAGAATGGCCAGGTCCGCCCTGCGGCACACCTCCATGTCCAGCGTGGTGCGCGCCCAGATGTTCTGGCACAGCACGAACGTCGAGAGACTGCCCGCCGTCACCAGCGCGGTCAGCGCCACGGCGATCAGGATCTCCGTCATCGTGAAACCGTCACGCCCCGGCCCTCGGCCCGGCGGAAGGTTGGAAGAATGGAAGGATGGAAGAATGGAAGAATGGAAGGGTGGAAGGTTGGAGGAACGGAAGAATGGGAGAATGGCTTCTCTGAGCTTGCGCATCCATCCTTCCACCCTTCCATTCTTCCCATGACGCACCTGGTTCATGCGCGAACCTCGTTTCGTCGGCTTCTTCTTCATTGGCTGTGCAGCGCCTTTGCTAGGGAACCGTCGAGTCTTACCGCCGAATTCGGCCTGCCGAAGGGGTCGTCGTAGGGGATCGTCACCTGCACGTCCTTGGTGGCGGGATGGCTCGGATTGGCGGTGACGCTGTAGTGACCGTTCGACACGGTGTGGGTACCCGGCGTCAGCGCCGGCGCGTAGTAGCCGCACGCTTTCAGCTCTTCGAGCCGGTCGCTCGCCGCGTGCAGGGCCGCCATTCTCCGCTTGGCGGCCCTGTGATTCCGCATGCCCATGACAAACGCGGTAATGAGGGAGGAAAGAGCCAAGACGAGGACAAAGGTCGCAATCAGTACTTCAGTCAGAGTGAACCCGCTCGTGGATCCACTCCGTCCTCTGGCCCTGAAATTGGACGCGGAGGCGTTCATCTGAGCCCACTGCACGTTTCGGACGCAATCCTCACTGACGCGAAACTCGGCCGGCACTTCTCGCTGCCCAGACACCGGAAGCACCCAATACACCCCTGAGCATAATCCGTACCAACACCCTCCCCTTTCCCCCGCGGTCCCGGAATAGGCCATATATTGTGTTAATGCACGCTCGGAGTGATGAGCGCGCCAGATTTTCTCATCTGTGAGAAAAGGATAATTTGGGACGTGACCCGGGAATGCACCAAAACCGCGTCAGCCTATGGAGAGCAGTTCGGCCGGCAGCCAGCCGAACTGCTCTCTGTAGGTTCAGAGTCTGCATGCACTGTACACTTTGCATAACTAAAGAGAGCGCTCTTCCACAGTAGAAGACGCGCCGCGTGGTGAATCTGCCTCCGCTCACGCTGATTCTCGGATTAGGGCCGGAGTTTCGTGCTGTTCAAAGCACGTACGTATTTGATAGGCTTTCTTTTCCATGTGTCCGGGCCTGAACCCTGACACCTGACAGCTGAAACTTTTGCCCGCGGCCGAACGCCGCTTTGGGGGGGGGAGTCTGATGTTCGAGGGGCTGATCGGAATATGGGTCGACTATATCTACCCCGCGCTCATGGTCGTGGTCTTCCTGGGTGTGACCATTCTCGTGCATGAGCTGGGCCACTTCCTCATGGCGCGAAAGCTCGGAATGGTCGTGGACGTCTTCTCGCTCGGCTTCGGCCCCGCCATCTGGAAGCGACGGCACAAGGGGATTCTGTACAAGATCAGCTGGTTTCCCGTGGGCGGGTATGTCGCCCTGCCGCAGATGGAGCCGGCCAGCGCCGAACGGCGCCGCAAGGACCAGGAAGAAGCGGACATGGGCCATGCGCCCGAGTCGCTGCCTTCCGTGCCGCCCCACAAGAAGATCCTGGTCTCGCTGGCCGGCGCAGCGGGTAACGTGGTGCTGGCCATCCTGATCGCCTTCTTCCTCTACTATACCGGGCAGCCCGCGATGCCCGGTGAGATCAGCTCCGCCGTCGGGTACGTCGCCGAGGACTCCGAGGCGTACGCACGCGGTTTGCGCATCGGCGACGAAATCGTGGCGGTGAACCGGGAGAAGGTCAGCAACTGGCAGGATGTCCTTCAAGCCTGCGCCCGGTTCAAGCAGGTGACGTTCGATGTCCGGCGCCGGGGACAAGAGGGAACGCAGGCGATCACGTTGAACACCGATGAGAACGTGTTGGGAATCCAGAGCGTCGACGGAATTGACCAGGTCGGCATCTGCCGTGTCGCCGGCATCATGCGCGGGTCCAGCGCGGAAGAAACGGGGTTGCGGATCGGCGACACGGTCACGGAGTTCGACGGCGTCCCGCTCATGAGTACGGCGCACTTGGTCGACCTCGTGAAGAGCCGCCAGGATCAGGCGGTCCCCATCGTGCTCGAACGCCATGGCCGGCTCGTTTCGAAAACCGTCACCCCGCGATATGATTCCGAACTCGAGAAGGCCGTGATTGGCATTCAGTTCGACCCGAGGCCGGTGGACAACATGATCACCATTCATGTCCCGCCCGGCGAACAGCTCCAGAGGGACGCGCTCGGCATTGTCCGTTTCTTGAAGGCGCTCGTTACGCCGAAACAGGCGAAGATGGCCGCCAAGGGCGTACGCGGCCCCGTCAGCATCTTCGTCCTGCTGTGGCTTCAGATCAAAGCCGGCTTCAAGATTGCCCTGGTCTTCTCCCGGTTCCTCAATGTGAACCTGGCCATCCTGAACCTGCTGCCTATCCCCGTCCTCGACGGCGGGCATTGCCTGTTCTCGCTCTGGGAAATCGTCACCCGCAGGCGCCTGAGCGCGCGCGTCGTCCACGGGCTGGTCAATACCTTCGCCGTGCTGGTCATCGGGCTGCTTCTGTTCCTCACCTATCGCGACCTGAATCTCTGGCGTATCCTCTGGCGGCGCCCTGCACCCGCCGCCGAAAGCCAGAATTCCAACGCGCCGCCCGCCGAGGTGCCGGCTCCGGAACAGTAGAAGCGGCGTCCCTGGCGCGCCGTAGCCTCTGGGCGAAGGCGGCCCGCCGCTTCCCCGGGGCCGAAGGCCCGTTTTCCCCTGCGGCGCGTCGCGCCAGCCGGCCGGGAAGAGCCGGGACGGCTCTTCTACTTTCCCCTAAAGAAGCCCATTTTTGCGTGAACCCTGGATAAATTCACGGTGTCCTTGACATAAGAGGTCTCGTTTATGTATTATAGAACTGACCGGTCAGTATCGTTATTGGGTGGTTATGTCCAGGAAGAAGACAGAGGAGAACCGGCTGGCGATTGTGCGTGCGGCGGCGAAGCTGTTTTCGGACAGCGATTTTGACCGTGTGCGCATGGACGAGGTGGCGGAGGCGGCGCACCTGGGCAAGGGCACGCTGTACCGGTACTTCAAGGACAAGGATGAGTTGTATATTGCCGTGCACTTTCATGGCATGGACATGTGGATGGATGAACTGGCGAAGACGGCGCAGGCCGCGTTGCGGCCTTCGGAGAAGCTGAAGGCCCTGTTGTTGAAGGGGATGCGTTTTTCTTCGAAGCACCAGTCGTTCTGGCATTTGATCAGCCGGGGGAATCCGTGCCGCAAGCAGCGGCGCATGGAAGAATGGGAAGAAAGACGGGCGAAGATTCGTGCGCTGGCGGAGCGCATTGTGGCCGAAGGGGTGGCGGCGGGTGAATTCCGGGAGGTGAACCGCCGGCTGCTGGTGAGCGTGATTCGGCACTGCATTTTTTCGGAGGTCAAGGGCATGTTCCCCAGCCAGGAGGCGGGGGCGGCCCAGTGCGTGGACCTGCTCTTGAACGGGATCCGCGCCAGGAGCGAAGAAGCACCCGCGGCGGCCGGTGTGGCCGCGGGGGATGGGCTCGGCCGGCTGGCGAGATAGGGGCGCCGCTGGCGGGTGAGCCTGCGCGGGGTGGACGACGGGGAATCGCGCGATAGTGAAACGGGCCTCACGCATGCGCGTATAGGCCCGTGGAGGTCGAAGGTCCAAGGTCGAGACGATCCAGGCGGATCGCCCGGATCCCTGACCTTGGACTTGCGGTTTGTGACGGGGATGTGACGGGGACGGGCAACGCAGGGAAAGGCCGGCCGGAGGCGGCCGGCTGAGGGGTGAGCATGAGGATGTTTGACGGACACGGCGGCCACCATGGGCACCGGGGCGGCTCGGGGCACCCGGTCCACATCGAGGGCACGTTCGAACGGCGTACGCGCAAAGGCAGCCATCGCCTGTTCCGCGAGTTCATTCGCAAGAAAGGCATCTTCGGCGCGCGCAAGACGCCCGAAGAGATCGAACGCGAAGAACAGGCCAGGCGCGAGGAAGAGGAGAAGCGGCCCGGTACGCCCAAGCCGCGCAAGTCCTATATCGTGCGCTATGTCCGCGAATTCAGGGACCAGAAGGCGCGGTTGCTCCTGCTGCTGGGCATGAGCGTGTTGGGCACGCTTCTGCACGCCGCCTTCCCGCTTTCGGGCAAATTCATCATCGACTTCGTGTTGACGCGCCGCGATTTCGCGCTGTTGCTCGGAAGCTGCATCCTTCTGTTCGTGGTCGGGATGGGCGAGGTGATCCTGCAGATGGTGCGCGACTACACCACGCGCACGCTGCTGGGCAACTTCTCTGTCGGGATCCGGCGCCGGATGATGCGGCACCTGCAGTTGTTGCCGCTTCAGCGGCTGCAGGACCTGAAGGTGGGCGGCATCATATCGCGGCTGCAGTCCGACACGGAGAACCTCGGGCATCTTCTGCAGGAGGGCCTGCTGTCCCCGTTCAATTCGCTGCTCATGTTCGTGGTCGGGTTGACCTCCCTGTTCATTCTGTCGTGGCAGGTCACGCTGGTGTGTCTGGGCTTCTGTTTCGTGATGGGCGTTGTGGCCTACTTCATGTTCAACGTGATGCGTCCGTTCTACCGGATCCTGCGCGAGGCGCGCGCGGTGATCAGCGGGCATCTGACCGAGATGTTCGGCGGCATCCAGGTCGTGCGCGCCTTCCGCCAGGAGCGGGCCGAGACCAAGGATTTCTCGCTCGAGACCGATCTGCTGTGGCGCCAGGGGCTGCACGGCAGCGTGATCGGCATGCTGATCCACCGCACCGTCTACACCCTGTTCTGGCTGCTGCGGATCGCGATCTGGCTTTATGGCGGCTATCAGGTGATCCTGGGCAAGATGAGTCTCGGTACGCTCGTGGCGTTCGGCAGCTTCATCCAGTGGCTGTTCCAGCCGATTTTCACGATCATGCACTCGCTCTCGCATCTGCAGACGAGTCTGGCGTGCGCCGAACGCGTCTTCGACCTGTTCGACGAGCCAGCCGGCATGCCGGACAAAGAGGACGCGGTCGAGGTGACGCGCCTTCAGCGGCAGATCGCCTTCGAGAACGTCACGTTCCGATACCCGGACGGCACGCAGGCGCTCACCAACGTCGACTTCCTCATTCCGCGCGGCAAGGTCACCGCTTTGGTCGGCCCGAGCGGCGCCGGCAAGAGCACCGTCACGAACCTGGTGATGCGCTTCTACGACGTGAGCGAGGGGCGCATCACGCTCGACGGCATCGACATCCGCGATACCAAGCTGCTCGGCTACCGAAAGCTGCTCAGCCTCGTGCTGCAGGACGTCTTCCTCTTCGACGGGACGATCCGGGAGAACATCGCCTACGGGCGGCCCGGCGCGGCGCAGGAAGAGATCGAGGAGGCCGCCCGGATATCGAACTGCTACGAATTCATCGCGAAGCTCGAGAAGGGCTACGAATCCGTCATCGGCGAGCGCGGCATCAAGCTCTCGGGCGGGCAGAAACAGCGGGTCGCCCTGGCGCGCGCCGTGCTCGTCGATCCCCAGCTTCTCATCCTCGACGAAGCCACCAGCAACCTGGACTCCGAGAGCGAGGCGCTCATTCAGGACGCGCTCAAACAGATCCTCAAGGGCCGCACGACGCTCGTCATCGCGCACCGGCTCTCCACGATCATGGATGCCGACAACATCATCGTGATGGAAGACAGCCGCATCGTCGAAGAGGGGACCCACGACGAGCTGCTCTTGCGCAAGGGGCGCTACTACGACATGTTCACGAAACAAATGGAGAAGACCGGGCTGCCGGAAGACTTCCTCGTGTGGGAGGAAGAACGGAGCGCGCACCCCAACGGGTGGCGCCGGGCGAAGGCGGGCAGGTCGAAGGTCGAAGATCGAGAGGTCGAAGGTCTGAAGGTCTAGAAGTCGAAGGTCTGGAGGTCGAGGTATTGGGATGTCCGGATTTTCGACGCCCAACCTTTGACCTTCGACTTTCGGACTTTTGAGTCTGGACCTTGGACTTCTGACCTGTGGGGTTGGAGCATCATGAGAGTATTCAGACTGGCGATGATCGTGACGCTGACCATCGGCGTGCTCCTGCTTGTCGGGGGCCTGTTCATGCTGCTGGTCAAGATGGATTTCTTCGTCCATGTCCGCGGCCGGATCGAGCCGGCCCGCATGCTGACCCTTTCCCTGCCGCGGGGCGGGCGCGTCGCCTTCTGTGCAGCGGCGACCGAGTTGAAGGAAGGGGAACTGGTTGTGGCCCTGGACGCCACGGCGGAACAGGCCGTGCTGGAGAGCCTGGCGCGGATCGAAGAGATTCTCGTCAAACAGCGCGAGCACGAACTGGTGTTGCGGGCCGCCTCCAAGCGCGAGCATGCCGAGGAGGTCAAGCGCACGGAGAAGGAGTTGGACTTGCTGCGTGCGCAGCTCGAGGCGGAAGAGGGGCAGCTCCACACCGTGGCCGCGAAGCTCACCGACGTGCGCGAAGAGCAGAAGCGGCTGGCCGAAGGACTCCGGCGCGACGAAGTGTCGATCCTGACCGCGCTGAAGAAGGACGGACTCGTCACGCAGAGCGATCTGGAACTCGCGAGATACCGGGCATCCCTGGCCGAGAGCGAACTGTCCGAGACAAGACTGACGGCCGAAGAGGACCAGCTCCGACGTCAGATGGAAAGGGAGCGGCTTCAGACTGACGTGGCGAGCAAGGCCGACACCCTGGCGATGCTCAAACAGTCGCCCGGCAACATCCGAAATCTGCTGGAGATCGAGCGGCGGCTCGAGGAGAACCGGCAGAGCCAGGCCGACTTGAAGCGGGTCGTCGAAGAGAAGAAGCTGCATGCGCCGTTCGACGGCCGGGTTCTGCACGTGGCGGCCACGCCGGGCGAAATGGTCAGCGCCGGCCAGGTGCTGGCGACCTTCGCCGATACCTCCGCCTATGTCTTCCGTGCGACCGCCAACCCGGACACGCGCGTCAACCTGCATGAAGGCCTGTCCGCGCGGATCACGCTCGACACCTATCCCGCCAGGGTCTACGACTATCTGCCCGCCAAGGTCGCCGCCATCGAAACCCAGCTCGCGCCCGAGCAGGAGGTCCGGTACCGGATCACGCTGAACGTCAACGGACACAACGGGTCCAAGCCGGGCGCCGGCGAGAGGCCGCCGTTCGAACTGGTGCCGGGCCTGCCCGGCACCGCCGACATCGTCACCTTCCATGGCACCACCGTGCAGTACCTGATGAACGAAGAGTAGTCTCTACGCCGGAGCGACGCCGAATCCGGCGAAATCGAGATCGGGACGGGTCGCCTGCGTAGAGCGGCCGTCCCCGGCCGCTCATGGCCGGGCGAGGACGCTCGGCCTACTCGGGGTGCGCGGGCAGAACTTGCCTTTTGGTTTGCACTTCCTCCCGCAACTCGCCATTATGGGGCTTTGCGAGAGTTCATCACGAACCGTGCACGCTGAGTCCGGGCTTTCGACTTTCGACCTTTGACCTTGGACCGTCCGCCGCCATGAACATCGGTCTGCTCCAGGCGAGAATCAGCATTCCGGAGGCTTGCTCCCTCAAGGACAAGCGCCGGGTGATCCGCAGTCTCAAGGACCGCATTGTCGCGCACATGAACGTGAGTGTGGCGGAGGTCGGCGCGCAGGACATGTGGAAGTCGGCCGAACTGGCGTTCGTCACCGTGGCCGCTGAGCACGACACCGTGGAAAAGCGGCTGTCGGAGATCAGTCGCAAGCTCCAGTCCGACCCGCGCTATGTCCTGCTGGATCTGCGGACCGAGCAACTATGAAGGGGCTCTCCCATTTCGTGACGGGCCTGGCCGTCACATCCTTCTTCCCTCAGGCCGTTCAAGCCGCGGTGGACGGCAGCCCGCTGTACTTCGTGCTCGGCGGTGTGGCCGGGCTGCTTCCGGACACGCTCGACTTCCGGATCAGCCGATTTCTGTGCCGATGCGAGGGGGAGATTGCGCCGGACCCCAAGTTCCGCGATCCCGGCATGATTGCGCGCGGGCTGGCCGAGGCCGTGGATGCGGCCGCCGCGCGCGGCCGGCCGCTGCGCGTGAGGTTGGATACCGTGCAGCTCGCGGCGAATCGCTGGCAGGAATACACCGTGCGGTTCGATCCTGAGAAGAAACGGGTCGGCGCGCGGTACGGTCCGGTCGTCGATACCGGCGGCCGCCCCGTTCCCTGGCCGCCCGTTCCCGGAACGGAGACGGGCGAAGCGCCGTTCGGCAGCCGCCTGGTGCTGGGCTACGAGGCCGCCACGACGGTCCGGGCCTTCGACGGGCCTGTGTTCCAGATGACGCCTGTCGGCCGGGACCCCCGCAGGCCCGAGGTCCGGCTGGATTTCATTCCCTGGCATCGGCAGTGGAGCCATAGCGTCGTCGTCGCCGTCGTTCTGGCCCTGGCCGTCGGCCTGCTGGGCGGGCAGTGGGCCGGCCTGGTCGTGTTCGCCGCGCAGCTCGCGCACCTGCTGGCCGATCAGCTTGGGTCCATGGGCTCGGCGCTGCTCTTCCCGCTCAACCGGAAGCGCGTCGAAGGGTGTCACCTCATGCATTCCACCGACCCGTTCCCGAACTTCGCCACCGTGTGGCTGGCATGCCTGCTCATCTTCTGGAACCTCAGCCGGGCCGCCGGCGCGAACGCCGGCCCGAACCTGGTGCAGATCGTCGTCTTCGCCGGCCTGCTCCCGCTGCTGCTCGCGCGCCTCCTGCTCCGCACCCTGACCCCGCGCAGATCCTGAAAACGCCGCGGCTCTCACGGTTGTCTTCTTGCCCGCGAAAGTGCGCGGAAAAGGCACGCGAAAACGCAGGATCTGCCCCGGCCGCACGTGCAGCAACTTTGAACTGTCTGCGCCCCCTGCGCCAATGCGCGGAGCGAGTGGCAGGGGCGCAGACAGTTCAAAGTTGCTGCGTCCGCATTTGCGTCCGTTGAAGAAGGCGTTCGTTGCGGGAATCGAGGATTGCCACGATGCGCACCGCGTCGTCTTCTCTGAGACGGTGTCGCCGCGTGGCAATCCTTTCGATTCCCGCAACAACCGTCTGCAAGCCAAAGACGTCGGGAATCAACCCGACATATTTCTCTTTCTCCTTTTCGCGCCTCTTTCGCGACCTTTCGCGGGCAGACCGGGCTCACGCGCCGAGGAACTGCCGCACGCCGGTCATGAAGGTCTCCACGGCGATCGCCGTCAGCAGCAGCCCCATCAGCCGTTCCAGCGCGATCAGACCGCGCCGGCCCAGCGCGCGGTGCAGCAAGGCCGCGCCCTGCAGAATCACGCAGGACAGCGCCCAGGCCAGAAAGATCGCCGCCAGCCATTCGAGCCGGCGCGCCGGTTCCCGGCTCACGATCAGGATCACCGTCCCGATCGCCGATGGGCCGGCGATCAGCGGGATAGCGAGCGGCACGATGAACGGCTCGCCGCCCGGTTCGTCCCCGAACATCATGCCTTCGCGCGGGAAGATCATGCGCAGCGCGATCAGAAACAGGATGATGCCGCCCGCCATGCTCAACGCGGGCTCCGTGATATTCAGAACATGGATGAACGCCGGCCCCACGAACAGCAGCACAACCAGCACGCCCAGCGCGATCAGCATCTCCCGCAGGATCACGCGCCGGTGCCGGCGCCGGTCTACGTCTTTCAATACCGTCAGAAACGTCGGGATATTCCCCAACGGATCCATGATCAGGAACAACGTGACCGCCGCGGACAGCACCGACATGCGCGCACCTCCAGAGCGGAGAAGTCAAGGTCGGAAGGTCCAAGGTCGCAGGTCGGAAAGTCAAAGGTGACAGGTTTTAAGTCGAAGGTCCTGCCAGCCGACCGATCGGCGCGTCTTCCCGGTCCGGACCTTGGACCTTCCGACCTTCGACCTTCCGACTTTCGACCTCCGCCGTCGGCCCTCCGACACCCCTCCGTCAGTCGAACACGACTACCGAGCACACATCGTAGCCGGTCAGTTTCTCCCGGCCCTTCAGAAAGGCGAGCTCGATGAGGAAGTCGATGCCGACGACTTCGCCGCCGGCCTGCTCAATCAGTTTCGCCGAAGCGGCGGCCGTGCCGCCCGTGGCCAGCAGGTCGTCGATCAGCGCGATGCGTTTGCCGTCCTCGCAGGCGTCGACGTGGATGCTGAGCGTCGCCGTCCCGTATTCCAGAGCGTAAGTCTGCTCGTACGTCTTGTACGGCAGCTTCCCCTTCTTGCGGATGGGGATCAGCCCGGCGCCGAGCTTGTAGGCGACCGCCGAACCGAAGATGAACCCGCGCGCATCGATGACGGCCACTTTGTCGACGTTCTTCTCCGCGTACCGCGCCGCCAGCGTGTCCACCGCCGCCCCGAACAGGCTCGGATCGGACAGAACAGGCGTGATGTCCTTGAAGAGGATCCCCGCCTTCGGAAAATCCGGTACGTCGCGTATCGCGCGCTTCAGTTGCTCCGCATCCATGTGGTAGCCCCCTTGGTGATTGACGATTTGCGATTGCCCATTGCCCATTGGCCATGGACCCGTCCTGCTCAAGAATCGGACTATACAGCATCGGATAGGGCGCCGCCACCCTTTTTGCAGCGCGCGGACGCCGGCCCGGAACAACTTGCCCGCAAACTTACTCGAGAACTTACTCGAGAACTTACTCGAGAACTTGCTCGAGCAAGTCTGACCGCAGCCCCCGCCGCCGATCGTGATTGCACTCATGCGGGCAAGTGTGTACACTGCCGCGATGGTTTTCCCGAGCGTGGAGTCAGACATGGCGACAGAACTTGGTTTCGTGCTGATCAATCCGTATACGATCGCGAAGTCCAGGACCGGCGGCGTGATCGGGCGCTGTATCAGCCGCACGGGTCTCGAACTGGTCGCGGCGCGGATGTTCGGGCCGAGCCGCGAACTGGTTGAGGAATATGCGGCTTCCATTCGCGCGCGAACCGACGCGCAACCGGCGATCCTCGAGTTGCTTTCCGACTACCTGCTCAAGAACTACACGCCGGACCCCGCCACCGGGCGGCGCAACCGGGTCATGTTGATTCTGTTCAGGGGCGAGAACGCCGTGGAGAAGATCATGGCGGCCGCCGGCTCGCTGACTTCCGCTTGGGGCGGCGGCGACACGATCCGCGACACGTTCGGCGACTACATTGAGGACGATGACGGCAGCGTCCGGTACTTCGAGCCGGCCGTCCTGGTCGCGCCGACCCGGGAGCGGGCCGGCGCGATCCTGAAGCTGTGGGCCCGTTACTCGGAGCGGGACGGCGGCTTGATCGAAGACGCCGTGGACGTACCGCTCAAAGGCAACGTCGAGAAAACGCTGGTGCTGATCAAGCCGGACAACTTCCGGTTCCCCTCCGCGCGGCCCGGCAACGTCATCGACATCTTTTCGCGCAGCGGTCTGCGCATCATCGGCGCGAAGGTGCACCGCATGTCGGTGAAGGAGGCCACGGAGTTCTACGCGCCCGTCCACGACGTGCTGTGCCAGAAATTCAACGACTCCGCCGCCAAGCGCGGCGCCGATGCGCTCAGGAAGGAGTTCGGCTTCGACGTCCCGGATTCGCTCGCCCAACAGGTCGGGGAGACGTTGGGCCCGATCGTCGGCGACCAGCAGTTCAACCAGATCGTCAAATTCATGACGGGGTTTTTCCCCAACGAACGGCCGGACCCGGAACTGGCGCTGGAAGGCCGCGAGAAATGCCTCGCGCTGGTCTACGACGGCGTCGACGCCGTGCGTAAGATCCGCTATATCCTGGGACCGACCGACCCGACCGAGGCCGAGGTCGGGTCCGTTCGGCGCGAATACGGGCACGACGTCATGGTCAACGCGGCGCATGCCTCGGATTCGGCGAAGAACGCCGCGCGCGAAATGCGGATTATCCGCGTGGCCGAAGACAGCATCGGCCCTTGGGTAGAGAAGTATTATGGAACTGAATAAGAACGTGCTCGCGATTCCCGACTCGCCAACGCTCGCCATCAGCGCGAAGGCCAAAGCCTATTCCGCGGCCGGCGCGGATGTCTGCAACTTCGGGGCCGGCGAACCGGACTTCCCCACGCCGGCCCACATCAAGACGGCCGCCGTCAACGCCCTGCAGGAGAACCAGACACGCTACGGGCCCGCTGCCGGCCTGGCCAATCTGCGTTTCGCGATCGCCGAGAAGCTCAAACACGAGAACGGGCTGTCCTACACCCAGGACCAGATCCTGGTCAGCAACGGCGCCAAGCACTCGCTGTTCAACATCATGCTCGTCCTCTGTCAGCCCGGCGACGAGATCCTCATTCCGGCGCCCTTCTGGCTGAGCTATCCCGAGATGGTGCACGTCGCCGGCGGCGTGCCCGTCTACGTTCCGGCAACGGAATCCGACGGGTTCAAGATCAGCCCAGACGCGCTGAAGGCGAAGATCACCGCCAGAAGCAAGGCTCTGATTCTGAACAGCCCGTCCAATCCGACGGGCGCGGTTTACACGGGCGAGGAGCTGCTCGCGCTCGCCGAGCTGGCCGTCTCGCTCGGGCTCTATATCATCTCGGACGAGATCTACGAGAAGATCATCTACGACGGCATGCGGCACGTCAGCGTCGGCAGCCTCTCGGCGGCCATCTTCGCCAAGACGATCACCGTCAACGGGTTCAGCAAGGCTTACTCGATGACCGGCTGGCGGCTCGGCTATTTCGCCGCCCCGAAAGACATTGCCAAGGCCGCCTCCGCCCTGCAGAGCCACAGCACCTCCGGCCCGAACACCTTCGCTCAGTTCGGG
This sequence comes from Kiritimatiellia bacterium, assembly GCA_016929905.1. GTDB lineage: Bacteria > Verrucomicrobiota > Kiritimatiellia > JAFGHX01 > JAFGHX01 > JAFGHX01. The sequence goes on along the minus strand of JAFGHX010000442.1, from coordinate 894 downwards.
GCCGTTGAGGCGCTGCGCGCTTCGCAGGACTGCGTGGGCGAGATGGTCAAGGCGTTCGCCGAGCGGCGCGACTATCTCTACCAACGGCTCGCCGCCATCCCGGGCGTCACGTGTGTGAAACCGCAAGGCGCCTTCTACATGCTGCCCAATATCGCCGCCTCCGGCCTGCCGTCGGTCGAATTCGCCGAGAAGCTGCTCGAAGCCCAGAAGGTGGCGGTCGTGCCCGGCAGCGCGTTCGGCGCCGAAGGCACCGTCCGGCTGTCCTACGCCACCGACATGGATACCATCCGCAAGGGGGTGGATCGGTTGGAGATTTTTCTGGCGGCGCTGTAGGGCTTCGGTTGCCTCCGACCGGCGCCTGGCGCGGAATCAGAGCTCCTTTGTCGTAAGCTTTGTCGAATCCGCGTGGCGGCGGAGATTGAGCCAGATGGTGAGAGGAAATGCCCGCCTTCGCTTCGCGGACTCAGCTGAGGCGCGGCACGTTTCCTCCGCCGCGTGGCGGCGGAGGAAACGTGGGCGAGGCGGGACTTGAACCCGCAAGCCTTTCGGCACAGGATCCTAAGTCCTGCGCGTCTGCCAATTCCGCCACTCGCCCAATTCCCGCCGGCCGCCTTGCGGCCGGCGGGAATTGGGCGATCCCCCGTAGGCCCGGCGAAGGGGGATCGTTCCCTGAAAATTCGGTGCACTCAGATTAGTACGGTGCCGTCGTTTTCTCAATGCAGAAATCGTGATTCGCACGGCGGCTCTCGAGAATATTCCCCTGCTTCCACGCAGGACTGACCGCCGTGGACTCGCCGGTCACTCGCTGGCCAGGGAGTGCGTGCCGCCCGCCAGGTGCACGAAGCGTGGCATTCACCGGGGAGGGGGGGGGGGCGAGAGAGTTTTCGCCGAAGG